>JBHHXT010000001.1:0-129988 GCA_046757165.1 bacterium
TGTTCCGTGACATTGATCGAAACCGTGGCAACATTGGAGACCCCTCCGTTGTTGTCAGTAACCGTATAGGTAAACGTGTCGGTGCCGGAGAAGTTTTGGTTCGGCGTATAGGTCACCTCGCCGGTGGAATTGTCGACTGAAGTTGTTCCATTGTTGACATTGCCAACAATCGTAATGGTCGTAATGGTGCCATCGGGATCGTTGTCATTCGCGGTCACGGGGATGGCGACCGGCGTGTCCTCGTTGGTGGTCACGGTATCGTCGCTTGCGACCGGCAGGTCATTCACACCCAGGACCGTAATTTTGACAAACGCTTCGTTGGAGACCGCGCCTTCCACATCCCGTACCGTGTAATCAAGCGTGTCGACACCAAAGAAATTGGGGTCCGGTGTATAGCTGAGCAATCCTGTGGTCGGATGCACGCTTGCGGACCCATTCGGCGGTGGCTGCGTGATCGTCACCGAGGTCGGATCGATAGAGCCATCCGAATCGCTGTCATTTACCAGGATGTTGATGTCGATTGGACTGTCCTCCAGCGTGACCGTGGAGTCATTCTGCGCCACCGGAAGATTGTTCACATCCTGAACCGTTACAAAAACAGCCGCCTGGTTCGAGGTCGCGCCCTGGTCGTCCTGGACGGTATAAGTGAAGTTGTCCACTCCGAAAAACCCGGAATTGGGCGTGTAGGTGACACCACCGGTCGCCGGGTTGATGGCAACCTGGCCGCTGGTCGGACCGCTGGTGACCGCAACTGTTGCCGGGTCGAGACTTCCGTCTGAATCGGTGTCGTTGATGAGTACGTCGATAACAACCGGCGTCTGCTCGTTGGTGGTGGCCACATCATTGCCCGCCACCGGCGTGTCGTTGACAATAACGGTCACACTGGCCGCGTTCGAAACCACCCCCTTATCATCAGCGACGGTGTAGGTGAAACTGTCCTGTCCCGAAAAGCCTGTCGTCGGGGTGTACGTGATCACTCCGGTCGCCGGGTTGACGGTGGCGCTACCGCTGCCCGGATTCGAGCCGATGGTTACCGAGCTTGCGTCCACGGAGCCATCTGTGTCTGTATCATTGCCCGTAACCGTTATCGCTACGGGGGTCTCTTCATTGGTGGAAGCCGTATCGTTTGCTGCGATAGGCGAATCGTTGACGAAGATCTTGACGGTCGCCGGATTGGAAGCGGCGCCTTCGTCATCCCGGATGGTATAAGCAAAACTGTCTGTGCCAGAAAAGCCGGTGGTCGGCGTGTAGGTGACCACGCCGGTGGTCGGATGGACGGACGTCGCCCCGTTGCCAACCGGCGTGACAATCGCAACCGAGGTCAGATCGAGTGAACCGTTGGCGTCGGTGTCATTAGCTGCAACATCGATATCGACCGCGGTCTCTTCATTCGTCTCGGTAGAATCATTGGCCGCTACCGGAGTGTTGTTGACAGAGACCGTGACCGTGGCGGTGTTGGAGGTGGCCCCGTCCTCATCGTTGATGGTATAGATGAAGCTGTCGGTGCCCGTAAAACTGGGGTTCGGTGTGTAGGTGATCTCACCGGTCGCGGGATTGACGGAGGTCGAGCCGTTGGCACCCGGGCCAGACAGGATGGATGAGAAAACCAGGCTGCCATCGCTGTCGGTGTCGTTGGCCACCACCGGAATCGCGACTGCGACGCCCTGATTTGTGATGGCGGTGTCGTTGGCTGCCACGGGGGGGTCGTTGACATCAGTCACACTCACCACAACCGCTGCTGCGTTGGAGACCAGATTTTCATTGTCCTTCACCGTGTACGCCAGGGTATCCAGGCCGAAGAAATCCACCTCCGGCGTATAAGTGATGACGCCGGTTGTCGGGTTGACGGTGGCGGCGCCATTTGCCGGCGGCGTGGCAATCACAACCGTGCTCGCAATGACCGAGCCGTCCACATCGGTGTCGTTTTGCGTCACATCGATGTCGACGGGCGTCTCCTCGAGCGTGGAGCCACTGTCATCGACAGCCACAGGCGCATCATTGACAGCCGTCACATCGACGGTCACCGTGGCAGGATTGGAGATGGCGTTGTCGTCATCCCTTATGGTGTATTCAAACGTGTCCGACCCGATAAAATCCAGGGCTGGTGTGTAAGTGACACGCCCTGTGCTCGGGTCGACCGACGCGGCCCCGTTGCCAGGCTGGCTGACGAGGGTAACCGACGTCGGCGCGGGTGTCCCATCGAGGTCCGTATCATTGGAAGAGACGTCTATCTCAATCGCCGCGTCCTCCTGAGTCGTGACGGCGTCATCGACAGCAACAGGCGGATCGTTCACATCTGTAACCTGGACAACAACCGTGGCCGTGTTTGAGGTGGCACCATCCTCGTCGGCAACGGTGTAGGTGAACGTGTCCGTGCCGGCGAAATCTGTATCCGGGACATAGGTGGCCACCCCGGTGGCAGGATTCACCGACGCGCTGCCGCTGGCCGGTTGGGACGCAATGACCACAGTCGTCGCAATGACGCTGCCATCTATGTCCGTGTCGTTGGTGGTGACGCTGATGTCGACGGACACTTCCTCCTGCGTGGTGACTGTATCATTGGCCGCCACCGGCGGGTCGTTGACATCGGTGACCGTTATGAGCACGGCAGCAGGATTGGAGGGTGCGCCATCGTTATCCTGCGCCGTGTACTTCAAAGAATCCGTCCCGACGAAATCGAGCGCCGGTGTATAGGAAATGGCGCCCGTCGAGGTGTTGACAGAGGCGGTGCCGTTCGATGGTTGAACGGTGATCGCGATTGTCGCGGCGTCCACGGTGCCATCAATATCGCTGTCATTATTGGTAACCAGAATGTCAACCGTCACTTCTTCCTGGGTCGTCGTGGTATCGTTGACTGCCACGGGCGGGTCATTCACATCCGCGACATTGACAAAGACTGAAGCGATGCTGGAGGTCGCACCCTCGTTGTCATTGACCGTATAATTGAAAACGTCCTGGCCAAAGAAATCCACCTCCGGGGTGTAAGTGACGACTCCGGTGGTTGGGTTCACCGTGGCGCTGCCATGGATCGGCTGGGTGGCCAGCGTCACAGAGGTCGCGATAACGGAGCCGTCCACATCGGAATCATTGCTCACCAGGGTGATGTCAACAGGAGTTTCTTCGTTTGTGCTGCTGGTGTCGTTGACCGCAACCGGCGCGTCATTGACCGCGTTCACCGTGATGTCCACCGACGCTGGCGTGGAGGCCAGACCGTCGTTATCCTTGACGGTATACGTGAATCCATCCGAGCCAAAAAAATCGGGCTCCGGCGTGTAGGTCACCACGCCAGTAGACGAATTAACCGTGACAGAGCCGTTCCCTGGCGAGGTCGCAATGGTGACGGTGGATTTGTCGATTGAGCCGTCCAAATCGATATCGTTGGCTGTGACGTCGATTTGCACCGGAGAATCCTCGCCCGTATTCCCGACATCATCAGCGGCAGTTGGCGGCTGTGTCACACGGATAGTCACATCTGCATCATTGGACTGAGAGCCGTCATTGTCCTCAACATGATAGCGAATGATATCGGTACCCCCGAAATTGTTGCTTGGCGTGTAGCTGATCACACCATTTGTCGGGTTGAGGGTCGCACTGCCATTGAAGGGACCGAGAACGATGGTGACGGTCGACGGAACCAGGAAGCCGCCGTCAGGATCGGTGTCGTTGCCCAGGATATCGATGTCGACCGAGGTATTGATGCTGGTCGCAATGACGTCGTCGTTTGCGATCGGAGGGCCAAAGACTCTGACAGAAACCGTTGCATCATTCGAGCTGAGGCCGGAATTGTCATCGACGGTGTAGGCAAAGCTGTCCTGGCCGAGAAACCCTGTGGCGGGTGTGTAGGTGACCACGCCGGTGATCGGGTTGACCGAAGTCGAGCCATTCGACGGCAGCGTTGTGATCGTCACGGAGGTGAGGTTCAGGGAACCGTCCGGATCGCTGTCGTTTGCCAGGACGTCGATGGCGACCGCCACATCTTTGTCCGTGCTGGCAGAATCGTTGACGGCAACCGGTACAGCACTCACTGTCAGCGTGACTTTGGCCGTGTTCGAGACACCGCCATCATCGTCCTGCACCGTGTATTTCAGGCTGTCTGTGCCAAAAAAGTTGGCATTCGGGGTATAGGTGATCTCGCCGGTCGTGTTATTGACCGTGGCGTTGCCCCCAACCGGCAGCAGCGTCATATTGACACTGGCCGGATTGAGTGTGCCGTCCGTGTCCGAATCGTTGACCAGGATATCGATGGTTACCGGTGCCGTGTTGTCCGTCGCTGCAGCATCATCCTGCGCCACCGGGTTATCGTTGACGTCATTTATGGTAATGGTCACAGTCGCTTCACTTGAAGTCGCACCGCTGCTGTCTTGCACGGTGTAGGTGAAAGCGTCGCTACCATTAAAGTTTGCGTTCGGTGTGTAGGTCACCACGCCACTCGTCGAATTGAAGCTGGTCGAGCCATTGGTGACCGGGGTGATAATGGTCAGGGAGGAAGTCACCAGGCCGTCCGGGTCGCTGTCATTGCTCAGAGGCGAAAGGTCAACGGGTGTATCCTCATTGGTAAAAACGAGGTCGTCCTGCGCCACCGGTGAAGCGTTGATGCTCACCGTGGCCACCACCGCCAGGGCGAAGGCGCCATCATCATCGGCCACAGTGTAGGTGAAGGTGTCTGTGCTCTTGAATGTGGGGTCGGGCGTGTACGTCAGCGCGCCCGTCGTCGGATCGACGGAAGCCGTGCCGCTGTCGGGTTGAGTGATGATGAACGTGGTCGTGGCATCGACCGTGCCATCGGAGTCCGTGTCATTGTTGGTGACGTCCAGAACCGTCGCAGCGCCTTGATTTACCGTAAAGGCGTCCGGCTGCGCAACCGGTCTCTTGTTGTTGAAGTCCAGGAAACCGTGCAGATAGTGCTTCGTATTCTTGTCGCTGCCCAGCACCAGCAAACCGGTGGCAGAGTTGACCGTTTGTTTGGTCGAGGTAACATTGTTGGCGTCCGGGTCGGATGAGCTGCGGATGAAGATACGGCCGAGATTCTCCGGGGCCGGGAAACTCGGGTTGTCGAGATGAGTGACCTTGTAGTGCACCGTCAGCGGACTGGAGTTGGCACTCTTGGCAAAAACATAAACGCTATCGGTCTGGGAATTCAGCACGACGATCGGGCGGGTCATATCAGTGTTGGTCAGCCAGGCGGTATGTCTCGACCAGACACCCGTATTCGGATCGCGCTTACTGAAGTAGATGGCGGGGTTGGTTGACCCACCGAAACCGGTCTTTGTGACAGCCAGAACCGTTCCGTCGCTTTCCCGGACCGCGAGATTGATGTGGTCGTCCGCCACATTGGGCGAGCCGTTGAGCACGATTTCGCGCGGCTCCCATACGGTGTCCGAACTGTCATCCACGTGCACGGCGAAGTACATCACCTCAGTATTCTGATTCGACCACAGAATGCCTATTCTATCCCCTTGGAAGGCGGTGATGGCATTCAGGTCGATATCCAACAGATTCTCGCCCTGAACCGGCAGCTCAAAGGTCGCACCCCAATTCGTGTCGTCGACGCCATCTGTCCGGTTGATAACGACCGCCGTGTCATTCGTCCATGTTGCCCAGAGCTTGCCGTTGGAATCTTTGGCAATGGTCATCGCCCGGCTCTTGGTGGAGCCCGTTATTTGCACAGGAAAGCCGCCATCCACGGTGTATGTTTGTGAAATAGAGTCATAGGTATAGCGGTTCAGAATAGCTACTTCTGACTTGCTCGCCTGGATGCTGGTCCGGGCGCGCGAGATGATGTACAAGGTGTTGCCATCGACGAGCACGTCTGCTGCCGAGCGCTGCCGATCATCGACATCTGGCCCGACGTTGGTCCACCCGTGGGGACTGGTCCCGAAACGATGAATTCTGAACACCAATGTGGCTGGGTCCCATAACACGGCCCACCAGAATCCATCATGATGCCAGAGTTTCGATTCTGGCTTTTCTTCAGTGATCGCCGAAGTGCCACCGGTGTACTCGAAGTCCCGGAATCCGAGAAGTACTGGCGTCGACGGAAGTGTCTGAGCCGGCAGTACGTTCGGCAAGAATGAGATGAGGACACTAAACAGAAGCAAAACTGTCCATTTGTTTGCCGCATCTTTCGAACACATTTGCTCCACACGCCCGCCTTGCTGTTGCCCGTTACTCATAAAAACTACCCCTAATGCTAATGCTAAGCTGCAACTAACCTGATGTTGTACCCTTACCCTGACACTGCTACTTTTGCAGGATAATCCTTCTCGAAAACTTCTGACTCCCGACTTCCAGCCGCATGAAATAGACGCCGCTGCCAACAAGAATGCCGCTGCTGTCATTCCCCTGCCAGCGAATTCGTTTAAAGCCGGCTGTCTGCACCTCATTCACCAATGTGCGCACTAACTGACCCCGCACGTTGTAGATCTCCAGTTTCACCTTCGCATCCTGTGGCAATGCGTACAGAATGTTGGTCTCCGGGTTGAACGGGTTCGGATAGTTCGGACTCAAGCTGATAGCGTCCGGCAGGTGTTTTGGCGTACCCGTGGCGGCGTCCGTAACTTCCGGCGAGGACCCTTCGGCCTCGCCCGTCTCGACGACCAGCTGCGGCGGATGCGGCCCTTCCTTTGATTCGTAAACTGCTGTCTCTGAACCATGGCTGTTGAGGCCAAAGCTGAACACGTTTTCGCCCCTCACGGCGGTCGTGACGTCGATCTCGACATACCGTCCCTTGCCTTCTCCTTCGAAAGGTGCCAGCGGCGCACCGCTGATTTCAGGTGCGTTGTCCCAGACCAGACCGTCCTCCTGCCAGGCAGTCTCCGAATTTCGGTACCGATTGGAAACCGCATAGACCTCGCCGCCCTCGTTGTCCTCGGCGATGAAGAGTTTGAGCGTTGCACGCTGGACTGCACCGGTCAGGCCGCTCACGCTAAACTTCAGGAAGCTGTAGAATTCAGCCGTACCGTTTGTAGCGCGCAGCTCGGAAACAGCGCCGAAGTTGTCTGTTGGTGACGAAGCGCGCACAAAGGCATCGTCGGTTGGCAGAAAAGCCAGGACCTGCGCCTCGCTCTTCTGCACCGCTATCTTGACCGTGGCGGTGTTCGAAAGCGCACCAGAATCGTCGCGGATCTGGTAGGTAAACTCATCTGCGCCAACGAAGCCCTTATCGGGATGATAAATCACGAGGCCGCGCTCACCGTCCAGTCTCACCGTGCCGTGCCCTGCCGGCGCAAGAATGGCAATGCTGGCGGCGTCAATGGCGCCATCTGAATCCGAATCGTTTTGGGTGACCGGAATCGAAACCGCGACACTGGAGTAGGTGGTGGCGTCGTCGTCGGTTGCCCGCGGTGTGACGTTACCGCTCATATTTACGGTCACGACCACCTGCGCCGGGTTGGACGCCATCCCTTGCTCGTCATAGACGATGTAGTTGAAGGAATCCCTGCCAGTGAATCCGGGATGTGGTGTGTAAACCAGAACGCCGGTCGCGGCCTCAACCCGCACCTTGCCGTTTGACGGCGAGGTCACCGGTGCCACCGTGCTCGTGCGCAGCTTTCCGTCCACATCCAGATCATTCGCAAGCACGTCAATCTCGACCGCGACGCCCGGCTTCGTCGTCATCGCGTCATCCACCGCACTGGGAGCCACATTCTCACCCTTGACAATTATTGCGCCGGCACCCGTCTGGACGATCAACTGTGGCGCAGTCGTCCCTTCTTTTGTGTAGTACTTGACCTGGTTGCCCGAATTACTCGTGATGCAGAAGCTGAAGGTGCCGTTGCCAGCAACCGCCCCGCTCACATCCAGGTCGACCAGGGTATTTTCAGCCACGGGGCCGAGCGTGCTCAGCGCACCGCTGATGACATCGGGCGCGTTGCCGGAGGTCAGCGTCCCCTCCTGCCAAGGTGTCGCGGTGCCGGTAAAGTTGTTGGAGGCCCGGAAGATAGAGCCCCCCTGGTCACTGCCATCCCCCGGGTCAACCGTGACGCGCAGCCGCAGAATGGCGCTCTGCACCGTGCCGGTGACGCCGGAGACAACAAACTTCAAATAAGTGGAGAATTTGCCGCGCTCGACCTTCATCGTGCCCTTGGTGCCATAATTCGCGCCGGGGTCAGAAAGCTTGACCTGGCCGTCATGGCTGGGCGCAAAGGTGAGGGTCTGCGATCCGCCGGCCACGCTGACGGTGACGGTGGCGGCGTTCGAGGTGGCGCCGTCGTTATCCTTGACGCTGTAGCTAAAACTATCGGTGCCACTGAAACCCGCGTTGGGTGTATAGGTGACAACTCCCGTGCTGCTGCTGACCACGGCGCTGCCGTTCCCTGGCGGCGTGACGATGGTGACGGTCGTGACATTGATGGTGCCGTCACTGTCGGTGTCGTTGACTGTCACGTCAATCAAGATCGGTGTGCCGGCGATGGCGTTGGCGTTGTCATTGACAGCCACCGGCGGCTGGTTGCCACCGGTGACGACCACCGACACGGTGGCCGCGTTCGAGGTGGCGCCGTCATCGTCCTTTACCGTGTAGGTAAAGGTGTCGCTGCCACTAAAGCCGACTGAGGAGGTGTAGGTGACGACTCCCGTTCCGTTCACCGTGACCGTGCCGTTGCCGGGCGGAGTGACTATTGCAACTGTCGTCACATCGATGGTGCCGTCGCTATCACTGTCATTCGCCGTGACGTCGATGGCCACCGGGGTGCCCGCTGTTGTTGCTGAGTTATCATTTGCGGCAACCGGGGCAGTGTTGCCGCCTCCGCTACCTGTCACCACGATCAGCTCAGGTCGTACGGTGCCTTCTTTTGTAAAATATTTGACTGCATTGCCAGAATTGGGCACGAGTGCAAAACTAAAGATTCCGTTGCCATGAACCGCGGCACTGACATCGAACTCCACGGTTTGGCTCGGCGAAATAGCCCCAAGCGTACTCAACGCAGACCCGGTCGCCGCCGGCGCATTGCCGGAGGTTAGTGTTTCTTCAACCCACGGATTCCCGGAGCCCGAAAAATTGTTGTCCACCAGGAACAGCGAGCCCCCGTTGTCGCCGCCGTCGGTGGCCGCATCCGTCACTCGCAGTCTCACTCTAGCGCTCTGAATCGCGCCCGTGACCCCGCTTACAACAAATTTCAAGTAGGAGCTGAATTTCCCGCCATCGACTTTCATCGTGGCTTTGCTGCCATAATTGAGCCCGGCGTCGGTCAGCTTCACCTGGCCGTCGTCAGTCGGCTCGAACGTGAACGTGCCACCCGTGCCGCCGCCATCCGGCTGTACCGTCACGGTCACGGTGGCGGCGTTGGAGGGTGCACCGTCGTCGTCGTTGACCGTGTACGTGAAGGTGTCGGTGCCATCAAAGCCGCCATTCGGTGTGTACGTCACCACGCCGGTACCGCTGTTCACGGTGGCCGTTCCGTTCCCCGGGGGAGTCACAATGGAGACCGTGGTGAAATTGATAGTGCCGTCGCTGTCCGTGTCATTGGCTGTGACGTCAAGCGCAACCGAATTGCCGGCGGTGGTGGTGCCATTGTCGGCGTTCGCAACCGGAGCCTGATTCCCTCCGATAACCTGAACCGTCACAGTCGCGGCATTTGATTGTGCACCGTCGTCATCGCGAACCGTATACGTAAAGGTGTCCGTGCCGCCGAACCCGGCGTTCGGAGTATAGGTCACGAAGCCAAAGGTCGCATTCACACTTGTGGTCCCGTTTGCGGGCTGGCTGGTGATGGTCACCGACGTGAAATCGACCGTCCCGTCGCTATCGGAATCGTTGGCCGTGACGTCGATCGGCACCGGGTTGCCGGCTGTCGTGGCGGCATTGTCGTTGGCCGCCACCGGCGGATTGTTTCCTGAGCCGCCGGACCCCGTCGTGATGACTAACTGCGGCGAGGTACTGCCTTCTTTGGTGTAAAATTTCACCTTGTTGGTAGAATTGGGAACAATGGCAAAGCTGAATGTGCCATTGCCGTTGACGACGTTTGTGACCTCGAACTCCACGGTTTGACTCGGCGCTACCGCACCCAGGGTGCTCAGAGGCGACCCGGCCGCGGCCGGCGCATTGCCGGAAGTCAGCGTCTGTTCAACCCACGGGATCCCGACCCCGGAAAAATTGTTATCCACCTGGAAAATAGAGCCGCCGTTGTCGCCCCCGTCTGAAAGTGCATCGGTCACCCGCAGTCTCACTCTGGCGCTTTGAACCGCGCTGCTGATACCGGTCACCACAAACTTCAGGTACGAGCTGAACTTGCCGCCATCCACTTTCATGGTGGCTTTGGTGCCATAATTTGCCCCCGGGTCTGTCAGCTTCACCTGGCCGTCCTCAGTCGGCTCAAAAGTGAACGTCCCGCCCGTGCCGCCGCCAGCCACGCTCACGGTCACAGTGGCACCATTAGAGTTTGCCCCATCATCATCCTTCACGGTGTAAGTGAAGGTGTCGGTGCCGTCGAAGCCGGCGTCGGGCGTGTAGGTCACAACGCCAGTCAGCCCGCTAACAGTGGTGGAGCCATTCGTTGGCGGAGTTCCGATGGTCACCGTGCTCACATCGATGGTGCCGTCACTATCGGAGTCGTTGGCGGTAACATCGATGGCGACGGAGTTACCAGCGGTGGTGTTGGCGTTGTCATCGGTCGCCACCGGCGCCACATTGCTGCCCTGAACCTGTACGGTCACCGTTGCAGCGTTGGACGTCGCACCGTCGTCATCCTTCACGGTGTACGTAAAGGTGTCGGTGCCGCTGAACCCGGCGTTGGGCGAATAGGTCACAACTCCGGTGCTGCCATTTACGCTGGCGCTTCCGTTTAAGGGCTGTGAGACGATGGCAACCGTCGTCACGACGATGGTCCCATCGCTGTCGGTATCATTGACGGTCACGTCGACCGCTACTGGCGTGCCGGAAACGGTGGCACCATTGTCATTTACGGCCACCGGCGGATTATTGCTCGAGCCACCGGAACCGGTCGTCACGATCAGCTCTGGCCGCGCGATGCCTTCCTTGGTGTAGTACTTGACGCCATTGGTAGAATTCGGAACGACCGCAAAGCTCACGATGCCATTGCCCGTGACCGCGCCCGTCACATCGAGCTCAACCGTCTGGTTCGCTGAAATAGGCCCTAAAGTACTCAATGGAGATCCCGTCGCCGCCGGCGCATTGCCAGAAGTCAAGGTCTGCTCAACCCAGGGAATGCCCGTGCCGGCAAAATTGTTGTCCACCAGGAAGATGGAGCCGCCGTTATCCCCGCCGTCCGTCGCAGCATCCGTCACACGCAATCTGACCCTGGCGCTCTGAATCGGAGCGCTGACGCCCGTGACGTTGAACTTCATGTACGAGGTGAACTTGCCCCCATCAACCTTCATGGTGGCTTTGACGCCATAATTCGCGCCGGGATCCGTCAGCTTCACTTGCCCATCATGCATGGATTCAAACGTAAAGCTCTGCGAGCCACCTGAACTTTGCACCGTTACCGTGACTGTCGCTGCATTTGACGTTGCTCCGGCATCGTCGTTCACCGTGTAGGTAAATGTCTCTGTGCCGGCAAACCCACTGGCCGGCGTGTAGGTCACTACACCCGTGGTGTTGTTCACGGTCGCCGTGCCGTTCGCAGGCAGTGTCACGATGGCAACGGTCGTCACATCAACCGTCCCGTCGCTATCCGTGTCGTTGGCGGTGACATCGACCGAAACGGAGATCCCCGCGGTCGTGCTGGCATTGTCATTCACCGCAACCGGCGCTGTGTTGCCGCCGAGCACTTCAATGGTCACGGTTGCCGCGTTTGAGGTCGCTCCGTCATCGTCCCGCACCGTGTATGTGAAGGTGTCGGTGCCACCAAAACCCGCGTTGGGAGTATACGTCACAACCCCGATCGCAGCGTTCACACTCGTCGCACCATTCGCTGGCTGAGAAACCACTGTCACCGTTGTCACATCTACCGTTCCATCGCTGTCACTGTCATTCGCGGTCACATCGATGCCAAGCGGGAGACCCGCAGTGGCGGTGGCATTATCATTCACCGCGACCGGTGCACTGTTTTGTCCGCCCCCCCCTGTCGCAATCACCAGTTGCGGGGGGACTGTTCCCTCTTTGGTGTAGTATTTGACTCGATTGCCGGAATTCGGTCTGACGGCAAAGCTAAAGGTGCCGTCGCCGTTCACGGCACTGGTCACATCGAATTCAACCACTTGATTGGTCGCAACAGCGCCAAGGGTGCTCAGCGCTGAGCCGGTGATCTCGGGCGCATTGCCGGACGTCAGTGTCTGCTCTATCCACGGCGTGTTTGTTGCCAGAAAATCGTTCGACACCAGGAAGATGGAGCCGCCGGAGTCCCCGCCATCACTGACCCCATTTGTCACCTGCAGCACCACTTTGGCGCTTTGAACCTGGCCAGTCACGCCACTGACAACAAATTTGAAGTAAGAAATGAATTTTCCGGTCTCTACCTTTGTGGTGCCTTTGAAACCATAATTATTGCCCGGCGCTGTGACCTTGACCTGGCCATCATGAACCGATTGGAAGCTCAACGTTTGGGGCTCGGTGACGGTGATACTTACCGTGGCGATGTTCGAAGTTCCACCGTCGTTGTCGTTGACGGTGTAGCTGAATTGGTCTGTGCCCACAAACGCAGCGTTTGGCGTATACGTGATGACACCTGTCACCGGGTTGATGCTTGTCGTGCCGTTCAAAGCGGCAACGGAAATCGCCACGGAGCCTGGCTGCAGCGTCCCGTCCACGTCAGAGTCGTTTCCGATGGCGTTGATATCCACCGGCACACCCTGCAGCGTGCTGCGGGTGTCGTCGATGGCCACGGGCAGGTCGTTGACAGGATTCACAGTCATCGTCACGCTGGCGACATTAGACGTCAGGTTGGAATCATCCTCAATGGTGTAGCGCAGGCTGTCCTGGCCAAAGAAGTTTTCGGCCGGCGTGTAGATGATTTCGCCCGTCGCCGGGTTCACGCTAGCTGTGCCATGGGTCGGGGGCGTGTCAATTGAGACGCTGGTCAGATTGAGGCCGGTGTCATCGCTGTCGTTAGCAGCCACATCGATGACCAGAGGGACCTCCTCATCCGTCGAGACACTATCGTTCTGAGCCACAGGCGGATCATTCTCATTCGAAACCGTGATCACGACGGTGGCCTCGTTCGAAGTCGCGCCCACATCGTCCTGAATCGTATACGTGAAGGAATCCTGGCCATTGAAATTTGCCGCCGGGGTGTAAGTGATCTCGCCCGTACTGGTGCTGACGGTTGTAACGCCATTTGCGGGACCACTGGTGACCGTCAAAGTATTGGAATCCAGTGAGCCATCCACGTCACTATCATTCTGTGTGACGGCAATCGTGACCGGGGTGTCTTCAGACGTGGCCGTGGTGTCGTTCTCGGCGACGGGCGCATCATTGACCGGATTGACCATGAACAAGACCGTGGCGACATTCGAACTCAACCCGAGGTTGTCGTCAACCGTGTATTTCAGGCTATCCTCGCCAGAGAAGTTTTCAGCCGGGGTGTAAGTCATCTCACCC
The DNA here is from genome assembly GCA_046757165.1 of bacterium. Taxonomy (GTDB): domain Bacteria; phylum Zhuqueibacterota; class Zhuqueibacteria; order Oceanimicrobiales; family Oceanimicrobiaceae; genus JBHHXT01. The sequence goes on from JBHHXT010000001.1 coordinate 13,499, forward strand.
GTCGTCGGGTTGACCACAATCGACCCCTGGCCAGGCCCTGAGGTTACCGTGACAGTGGAGAGGTCCAGACTGCCATCCGCGTCGCTATCGTTGGCTGCAACGTCGATGACCACCGGTGTTTCCTCATCGGTGGTGGTGGTATCGGACTGCGCTACCGGGGCATCGTTCGCTTCCGTCACATTGACAACCACCGTTGCCTCGTTCGAGGTTGCCCCCTCACCATCCTGGACCGTATAAGTGAAGAAATCCTGGCCGTTGAAGTCAGGATTGGGTGTGTAATCGATTTCGCCAGTGGTCGAGTTCACCACTGTCAAGCCATTTGCCGGCGCACCCGTGACCGTCAGCGTATTGAAATTCAGCGGGCCTTCAACATCACTGTCGTTGGCCGTGACTGGAATGACAATCTGGGTGTCCTCCGGTGTGGCAACGGTGTCGTTGAGCGCCACGGGCAGGTCGTTGACCGGGTTCACGGTGATAGTGACCGTGGCTTCATTGGAGCTGGCGCCGAGATTATCTTTAATCGTATATTTTAGACTGTCGCTGCCATTGAAATCCGCTGCTGGTGTGTACGTAATCTGACCGGTCGTCGCGTCGACTGTCGCGGTGCCCCGGGTGGGCGGTGTGACCAGGGTCACACTCGTCGGGTCCACGCTGCCGTCCGGGTCGCTGTCATTGGCTGCGACATCGATGACAACGGTCACGTCTTCATCGGTGGTGGCCTGGTCGTCCTGGGCTAGCGGCAGATCGTTTTCATCGCTGACGCTGATGGTAACCGTCGATTCATTCGATGGCAAGCCTGTGTTGTCTTTGATGGTGTAGTTGAAACTATCCTGGCCGCTGAAATTGAGGTTCGGGGTATAGGTCACCTCACCATTTGCCGGGTTCACTTGAACCGTTCCATTGCCGGGCGCACTGGTTATCGTCAACGTGCTGAAATTCAGGGTGCCGTCCACGTCGACATCGTTCGCCGTCACAGCGATCATAACGGGCGTATCTTCAGAGGTCGCCGCAACATCATCCGCCGTCCTCGGCGCATCATTTATCGGATTGACCGTAAGGGTCACTGTGGCTGCATTCGAGCTCACACCGAGATTATCTTTGATGGTGTACTCGAGGCTGTCTGTACCGAAGAAATCGGCTGCCGGCGTGTAGGTAATCGCACCCGTCGCCGCATTGATGGCCGTCGTGCCATGACCCGGAGCGCTGGTCACCGTGACCGAGGAGAGATTGAGACTCCCATCCGGATCGATGTCATTCGCCGCCACATCGATGGTGATCGGAACATCTTCGTTGGTGGTTGCCGCGTCGTCAGCCGCAATCGGCAGGTCGTTCTCTTCCGTCACGGTCAGGTTGACAGTGGCTTCGTTGGAGCTGCCTCCGTCGTTGTCTTGAACCACATAGGTGAAAACATCCGGTCCGTTGTAGTTGGGATTTGGTGTGTAGGTAATTTGTCCTGTACTCGTGTTCACCGTCGCCTGGCCATTTGTCGGTCCGCCTGTCACCGTCAAGGTCCCCACGTTCAAGGACCCGTCCACGTCGCTGTCGTTTGCGGTTACTGCGATGGCAACCGGCGTATCCTCTGGCGTGGCGACCGTGTCATCCCGGGCCACCGGCAAGTCGTTGACCGACAGCACCGTGACTTTAACGGTCGCCGGGGCCGACAGATTGCCGTCGTCATCTTCCACGGTGTAAGTAAAGCTATCCTCCCCAAAGAAATCACTTGCAGGTGTGTAGGTGATCTTTCCGGTTGTGGTGTTGACGGTTGCCTGACCCGTCCCCGGCCCGGAAGCCACGGTCACACTGCTGGTCACGATGGAGCCGTCCACATCACTGTCATTGCCGAGTACCGCGATATCTATCGCGACATCCTCGTCTGTTGCCACACTGTCTTTGACCGCCGTGGGTGGTGCCACAATCGTCACCGCAACCAGCGCAGGATTCGAGAGTGCGCCGTCGTCGTCTTTGACCGAGTAGATGAATCCGTCTACCCCGCCAAAGCCCGGATTGGGCGTGTAGGTCACCTCCCCGTTCGGCAGAATGTTGGTCGTGCCATTGCCAGGAGGCGTATCAATTTGAACCGTGGCGGGATCGATCGTGCCGTCGATGTCAGAATCGTTCGCCGTGACAGCAATATTGACCGCCACGTCGAGAGAGGTCTGCACCGTGTCTCCGATAGCGGTGGGTAAGTCGTTGACATCGGTGACCGTCACGTGAATCGTTGCCGGGTTAGAGGCGCCACCATCATTGTCCTGAATGGTATACTTCAGGCTGTCTTCGCCAAAGAAGTTCGCATCCGGCGTATACGTGATCTCGCCCGTGCTGGTATTGAGCGAGGCGGCACCATGATCAGGGTCATCGACGATGGCCACACTGGCAAGGTCCAGCGTACCATCCGAATCGCTGTCGTTGAGCACAATGTTGATGGTCACCGGTATATCTTCGTCAGTCACAGCCGAATCCGACTGCGCCACGGGCATATCATTCACGTTGAATACAGTGATAAACACCCTGGCCTCATTGGAGATGGCGCCCAGGTTATCTTTGACCTGATACGTGAGGCTGTCCTCGCCAAAGAAATCGAAGACAGGCTGATAGGTGATGGCGCCATTGACCGGGCTCACGGAGGCCGTCCCGTTCACCGGGTTGGTCAGGATCGTCACCGTGGTCGCATCGATGGTGCCATCCAGGTCGATATCATTGGCAGCGACGTTGATGAGCAGCGCCAGGTCTTCGGTCGTGTTTGCCGTGTCGTTCACGGCCGTCGGCGGGTCGTTGTCGCCGCTAACGTTGATGGTGACGGTGGCGAAATTCGACACCGCGCCGTTGTTGTCCTGAATCGTGTAGACAAACGTGTCCACACCCAGGAAGAAGGCATGGGGTTGGTAGGTCACGACTCCGCTGGTGGGATCAACGCTCACGTTCCCGTTGCCAGGCTGAGCCGTGATGGTCACGGACGCCTCCACGATGGTGCCGTCGATATCCACGTCATTGGCGGTGATGTCTATGTCGATTGGTGTTGCTTTGTTGGTGCTGACAACTTCGCTGCCTGCCACCGGCGGATCGTTGACCGGAGTAACGGTGATGGTGACCGTGGCCGCGTTCGTGCTCACGCCGTTGTTGTCCTGCACGATGTAGGTGAAATTGTCGCTGCCGGAGAAATCAGGATTCGGCGTGTAGGTTACCACACCGGTCGACTGGTTGAGTGAGGTGCTGCCGTTACCGGGCTGAGTCAACAAGGTCACCGTCGTCGGATCGATGGAGCCATCCAGATCGACATCGTTTGCAGAAACGTCGATGTCTACCGGCATATCTTCGTCGATCGTCCGGTTGTCATTGAGAGCAAACGGCGCCTTGTTGACCGTGATAGCCACGGTTGCGACGTTGGAGGCAACGCCGTCGTTATCGCTCACCGTATATTGAAAACTGTCGGGGCCATTATAGTTTGCGCTCGGCGTGTAGGTAATCGAGCCGGTTGTACCGTTCACCACGAAGGAGCCATGACTCGGGGGGCTCACCACGGCGACCGTCGTCGGATCGAGTGTGCCGTCCAGATCGCTATCATTGGCGATGACCGGAATTTCAATCGCCACATCTTCGTTGGTCACGACCGTATCGTTGACAGCCACTGGCGGCACCTTCACAAAGACGGTGACCGTGGCCGTGTTAGAACCGGCGCCGTCATCGTCCCGCACACTGTAGAAAAACGAATCCTCGCCCAGGAAGCCCTGGTTGGGGGTATAGGTAATCTCCCCGCTCGGCTTGATGGAGGTGGAGCCGTGCGTGCCGGAGCTCGCCAGAATCGACGAGGGCACGATGGAACCGTCTACGTCAAGGTCATTGGCCGTAACATCGATATCGAACGGCTCGTTGAACAATGCCCTGGCCGTATCATTGACAGCGACAGGCGCGTCGTTCACGTCGTTGACTGTCACCGTAACGGTGGCTGAATTGGACGGGGCCCCCGTGTTGTCATCGACCGTGTAGGTAAAGGTGTCAGTGCCAAAGAAATCAGCCGCCGGCATGTAGGTAATAAGGCCCGTGACCGGGTCAACAGAAGTGGTTCCGTTTGCCGGGCCCGAATCGACGACCACTGTCGTCTCATCGATGCTGCCATCGTTGTCGGAATCATTGCCTAAAACATCAATCGCGACCGCATTGTCCTCATCTGTCGTCGCATTGTCATCGACCGCCGTCGGTGCATCGTTGACCGGCGATATCGTGACAAATACGGTGGCGCTGTTCGAAGTCGCGTTGTCATCATCGAGAAAAGTGTAGGTAAAGGAATCCTGCCCGAACAAGTTCTGGTGTGGCGTATATGTGATGACACCGGTGACCGGATGCACAGAAAGCGTGCCAAGCGCTGAGTTGGCGGGTGTGCTGACCGAGGTGGCATTTGGCGTGCCATCCAGGTCGAGGTCGTTCGCCAGGACAGCAATCTCGAGCGGCTGGTCCTCTGCGGTGGTCACGGTATCGTTGACAGCCACAGGAGGATCATTGATGTCGTTGATCGTCACCGTGACCGTGGCCGCGTTCGAAGGTGTCCCATTGTCATCATCGACCGTGTACGTGAACGCATCGGGGCCAAAGTAATCCTGTGCCGGCGCATAGGCGATGACCCCGGTGGCTGGATTGACGGTTGCCGTGCCATGGGCCGGTGGTGTGGCAATGGCCACTGAAGTCGCAATCACGGTGCCATCGGCATCCGTATCGTTTGGGGTCACGATGATGTTCACCGGCGTGTCTTCGTTTGTAATCGCCGCATCGGGGTTCGCCACCGGCGGCTCGTTGACACGAATAGAAACCGTGGCCTTATTCGAGACCGAGCCATCGTTATCTTGCACCTCGTATTCGAAGATATCCGTGCCCGAGAAGAGGGCATTGGGACTGTAAGACGCAACCCCGGTGGTCGCATTGATGGAAAGCGAGCCGTTGAACGGCCCAAATAGAATGGTTATCGAGGAGGAATCCAGCGTGCCATCCGTATCGTTGTCATTGTCCAGAATGGCAATATCGATGGCAACCCCCTTCAGGGTCAAGACCGTGTCATTGACTGCGGTCGGTTTGTCATTCACCTTGATCTGCACCGAAGCAAGGTTGGAGGAGACGCCGCCTTCATCTTTGACGGTATACGTAAACAAATCTGTTCCCACAAAGCCAGGATTGGGCGTGTAGGTCACGTTGCCGTTTGCCGGATTGATATTCGTGCTGCCGCTGGCAACGTCGGTAACAATCGTGACTGTCGCGGGATCCAACGAGCCATCCGGGTCATTGTCATTGCCGAGGATGTCGATGACGGCTGCCGTCTCTTCCTCGGTGACCACGGTGTCGTTCTGGGCAAATGGCACCGAGTTGACGTTGATAAAGACGGTGCCCACGTTGCTGGTGGCGCCATCGTCGTCAGTCTCGGTGTACTTCAGTGAATCCGTGCCAAAAAAGTTGGGGTCGGGCGTATATTCAATTTCCGCGGTCGTCGAGTTGAGGTTCGCCGTCCCGTGTGACGGCAGAGTTGTCATGATGACCGAGCCCGGGCTGACCGTCCCATCTACTTCGATATCGTTGGCCAGCACGTCTATGGTGACCGGAGTGGCATTGTCTGTCGTGACCGTGTCGTCGATCGCAACCGGGGGGTCATTCTCATCGCTCACGGCAATGGTCACCGTTGCCTGGTTGGACACGCCGCCGCTGTCATCGGCGACGGTGTAGGTCAGGGAGTCTGTTCCGTTGAAGTTCGCGTTGGGCGTGTAGGTGAGCACACCATTGGCCGGGTTGAGCGCGGTCGTGCCGTTGTCGGGCGCATCCACCACGACCACCGAAGCCGAATCGATGCCGGAATCCGTGTCCGAGTCGTTGGCCAGGATGGCGATATCGATGGGGGTGTCCTCGTTGGTCGAGGCCAAATCGTCCAGCGCCACCGGGGAATCGTTGACCGCGATATTGACCACCGCGGCCAGGGCGTTGGCGCCATCATTGTCCTTTATGGTATAAAACAGGGAATCCTGCCCGCTAAAGCCGGGGCCGGGCGTGTAGACGATCTCGCCGACCAGAACCTGTGTCGTGCCATTTAGCGGCGCGTGGACAACAGCAATACTTGAAATGTCGATACTGCCGTCCGGGTCTGAATCGTTGCTTGTCACCGAAATCGTGACCGGCGTTTCTTCGTTGGTGAACGCCGAGTCCGGATTGACAATGGGACGCAGGTTGTCAAATGGCAGAAAGCCATGCATGTAGGTGTCCGCATCCTTGTCGCTCGCCAGGACCAGTAATCCGGTGCTGTTTGTCACACTCTGTTTCGTGGAGGTCGGATTGTTGACAACATCTTCGATAAAGCTCTTGATCAGCAAGCGACCATTGCCTTCGGCAAAGGTTGGATTGTCCAGATGCGTGGCCTTGAAAAAGATGCCATCTTCTGGTTTCAATCTGCTGAACACATAAACGCTGTCCGTGGTTGCATTCAACACAACCATGGGGCGCGTCGGGTCTTCGCGCCGGCGCCAGACAACGGTGTTTGTCCAGACACCGGTGCCGGGATTACGGATATTCAAATACATATATGGAGAGTCGGCGCCGGGCAGGCTGGTTTTGCTGATAGCGATCAGGGTGCCGTCGCTCTCGCGCACGGCCAGATTGAGGTGGTCATCTGCGACGTTCGCGCCATTTTCAAGGGCAGTCTCTCGCGGCTGCCAGGTCGTCGAATCACTGGCATCGAGATGGACGGCAAAATACATCCTGGCGTCGAGTTGATTTGACCAAAAAATGCCGATCTTGTTGCCATCAAAAGCAGTCAGCGCCGCAATGTCGTCGCCGGCAAGGTCGTTGCCCTGCACCGGCAGAACAAAGTCGGTGCCCCAGGAGGTATCACTGCCATTGGTGCTGTTGACTCTAATCTTGTTATTGCGCGTCCAAACCGCCCATATCTTGCCGGCAGAATCCTTGGCCACCGTCAGGGCTTCGGTTTCATCCGTTCCCGGGATGTCGACCGGAAATCCGCCGTCGAGAGAATAGGCTTTTGAGCCTGAACTATAGGTATAGCGGGCCAGGGTCGCAAGCTTTGAATCGGTGCTGTGCACATTTATTTTCGCTCGCGATGCAATGTATACCTTGCTGCCGTCAACGCAAACATCCGCTGCCGAACGTCTTCTGTTGTCGACGGTCGGCCCGACGTTGGTCCAGTTTTGCGTTGCCGGGTCAAATCGGTGAATTCGAAACTCAGCAGCGAGGTCATTCCAAAGCACTCCCCACCAGAAGCCATCATGGTGCCAGAGCTTGCTCTCCGGTTTTGCTTCCGTTGGGTCGCCGGTGACGTCTGTCCCGTGGTTGAAATCCCGGTAGCCCAGGATGACCGGTTGAGATTGGATCTCCTGAGCCCGTGCAGTCTCATTTTGTGCCGGGTTCATGACATAAATAAATGCCAGAACCGCTACAAAAGGGAAGCTCCTCGAAAAGGAATGAGTAACCCTTTTTACCGATGTTTGCCCACTGATGCCCATTGATGCGTCTCCATATTAGTCAAGCATAGCTGTCCACGTAGTTGCAATGCGCAGAAAAAGTTTACCGTATGCGTGAAATTTTTGTTGTCAGTGCTTTTCAGGGGGAAAGGCAGATGTTTGGTCGAGGGGGCAGTTTTAACAACCTTTCCAAGATTGTAAAGAACTGTATTCTATGCCATAGGCAATGCTGTCCTTTGGCTATCAGCCAAGCAAGTTCTATATTGACTTAGCAGACATAAAGTAGTACTCACAGTAAATGAGAATGCAGATAAAATATTCAAAATAAATGAGTCTGGCCGCTTATTTCTGCAAGGTCAACTTTCGATTCAAAATCGCCTTGCCTATCTTCATGCGCAAGAAGTAAATCCCGGACCCCACTTCAATGCCAGCTTCATTGCGGCCATTCCAGGTGGTTTTTCTGAAACCGGCCTGCTGCGTTTCGTTCACCAGTTTGCGCACCTCCTGGCCCCTGGCGTTGTAGATGATCATCTCGACCCTGGCGGTCGCAGGCAGGTCGTATTCGATGGTCGTCTCCAGGTTGAACGGATTCGGGTAGTTCGGCTTCAGGGAAATTGCCGTCGGCAGCGCCGAACCATTATTCATCTCGAAAGACTCTGCCAGGGTTTCTTCCTGGGAAGCAGCAGTCGTGCCCAGCGTCTGCACGATCAACTGGGGCGCTACCGCTCCTTCCTTCGTGTAGTACTTCACCAGGTTGGTCGAAGTGCTCGTAATGGCGAAACTGAAGACACCGTTGCCGCCGATGGCGCTCGTGACGTCGAACTCGACAAATGTCGCCGGCGAAACCGGGCCGAGCGTGCTCAGGGAGGCGCCGCTGATTTCAGGGGCATTGCCTGCTTTCAGTGTTTCCTCCACCCAGGGCAACGAGGTGCCTTGAAAATTATTCGAAACCAGAAAGACGGAGCCACCGGCATCGCTGCCATCGCCCGCACCGTCTGGAATGCGCAGTTTCAGCGTGGCGCTTTGCACCGCGCCCGTGACACCGATCACGCTAAACTTCAAGTAAGACTTGAACTTGCTGGCCTCGACTTTTGTGGTGCCTTTCGCGCCGTAGTTGGCCCCCAAATCGGTCACCTTGACCTGGCCATCATCGGTAGGCTCAAAGGTAAAAGTTTGCGTGCCGCCTCCGCCATTGACAGTCACGGTGGCCGTCGCCTGGTTGGAGGTCGCGCCGTCGTCGTCTTGCACCGTGTACCTGAAAGTGACCGTGCCAATAAAGCCCGGGTCTGGCGTGTAAGTCACGATGCCTGAGCTGGCATTGACAATGGCCGTGCCGCTCGAGGGTGGCGTGACAATGGTCACGCTCGAGGCGTCAAGCGCCCCGTCAGCATCACTATCATTGGCCAGCACCGGAATGAGAACCGGCGCGGCAGCGGTGGTGGTGGCCTGGTCATCGACCGCCACCGGCGGATTGTTCGGGCTGCCGCCACCACCCGTCTGGATGATAAGCTGCGGTGAGTTGGCACCTTCCTTGGTCTGGTAGGACGCCAGGTCCGGCGTTGTCTTGCTGATCGCGAAGCTGTACACCCCGTCGCCGGCAACTGCCAGCGTCACGTCGAACTCGGTAAAGCTGCTGACACTCACCTGTCCAGCGGAGCTGAGCGGTGAGCCCGTGATGGCCGGGGCATTGCCGGCGTTGAGGGTCTCCTCAACCCAGGGTAACGAACTGTTCGCAAAATTGTTAGACACGGAGAAGATCGAACCGCCGTCGACGCTGCCGTTGGTCACAAACAAACGCAACCTGGCACTCTGAACGGTTCCGGTGAGTCCACTGACTGTGAACTTATAGTAGGAGTTGAATTTGTTTGCTGCGACTTTGGACGAGGCCTTGCTGCCGTAATTCCTGCCGGGGTCGGTTGTCTTGACCTGGCCGTCCTCTGAGGAGTCGAACGTAAAGGTCTGCCCGCCACCACCACTGCTGGTGACCGTCACGGTCACGGTCGCCGTGTTCGAAGTCAAGCCGCCATCGTCCTGCACGGTGTACTTAAACGAATCCGTGCCAGTAAAGCCGGCGTTCGGTGAGTAAGTCACCGCGCCGGTGCCCGAGTTCCCGGTGGTGCTGCCATTGGCAGGTGGCGTCACAATCGTCACGCTGCCTGCGTTCAAGCCGCTTTCGTCCGTATCGTTGGCGAGCACATCGATGGTGACTGGCGTGCCCGAATTCGTACTGGCGTTGTCATTGGAAGCGACCGGAGCTGTATTGCCGCCCGTTACAGACACCGTTACGGTCCCTGCGTTGGAGGTCGCGCCATCATTGTCGCGCACGGTGTAGGTAAAGGTCACGCTGCCGCTAAACCCGGCCGCGGAGGTGTAGGTAACGACGCCGGTCGCCGGATTGACAACCGCACTCCCATTGGACGGCGCCGTGGCGATGGCAACGCTACTCGGCGTCAGATTGCCGTCCGGGTCCGAGTCGTTCGACAAGACGTCGATGGTCACCGATGTTCCGGACTGTGTGGCGGCCTGGTCATTGACGGCCACAGGCGGCTGGTTGGTTCCCCCACCCCCGCCGGTGGTGACGATCAATTCTGGCAGCGAGGCGCCTTCTTTGGTGTAGTACTTCACCTGGTTTCCCGAGCTGCTCTGAATGCAGAAGCTATAGACTCCATCTCCGTTCACCACCGAGGTGACATTGAATTCCACCAGGCTATTTGGCGTCACAGCACCCATTGAATGAAGCGCCGCGCCATTGATCTGCGGTGCGTTGCCGCTGTTGAGCGTCTCTTCAACCCAGGGCAGGGCTGTGCCTTCAAAGTTGTTGCCCACAAAATGGATGGCACCGCCGCTGTCGCTGCCGTCGCTTACGCCGCTAGTCACGCGCAACCGAACCAGCGCATTTTGTACCGTCCCGCTGACGCCGGTTACGTTGAATTTCAAATACGAAATAAACTTGCCGGCCTCAACCTTCATGGTCGCTTTCGAGCCATAGTTGCGGCCGGAATCCGTCACCTTCACCTGAGCATCATCGGAGGGCTGAAACGTCAGAGTTTGCCCACCAACCGTGCCCGTGACCTCTACGGTGACCGTGGCTGCATTCGACGTTGTGCCGTCGTCATCACGCACCGTGTAGGTGAAGGTGTCCGTGCCGGAGAATCCCGCGTCCGGCGCATAGGTTATGGCGCCGGTGGTACCGTTTAGCGTGGCGGTTCCGTTCAAAGGAAAAGCCACGATGGTCACGCTGCCAGGCAGGAGCACACCGTCCGCATCGGAATCATTGCCGAGCACATCCACTTCCACCGGCGTATTCTCGTCGGTGGCCGCAGCATCGTTGACTGCGACAGGCGCCTGGTTGCTGGCTGCACCGCCATTGATGATCAACTGAGGCGCGGTCGCGCCTTCTTTGGTGTAATACTTGACCTGATTGCCAGAATTGCTCTGGATACAGAAGCTGTAGACGCCGGCGCCATTGACTGCGGCGCTGACATCGAATTCCACAAATTGGTTGGGCGAAACAGCACCGACCGTACTCAACACCGGGCTGCTGATTTCAGGAGCATTGCCCCTGTTCAGCGTCTCTTCAACCCAGGGCGAGCTCGTTCCTTTGAAGTTGTTTGAAACAAGATGGATGGCGCCGCCGCTGTCGCTGCCGTCTCCCGGGTCGGAAGTGACCTGCAGCCGAACGATGGCGCTTTGCACCGCCGTATTCAGGCCGGTGACACTGAACTTGAAATAGCTCACAAACTTGCCGGCTTCGACTTTGGTGGTAGACTTGAGGCCATAATTTTTGCCCAGGTTCGTCACTTTGACCTGGCCATCATCGGTCGGCTCAAAAGTGAACGTGCCGCCGCCGGTGGCCGAGACTGTGACGGTGACAGTGGCCTCGTTGGAGGTCAAACCGCCGTCATCCTGAACGGTGTAACCAAAGCTATCTGTGCCAGTGAAGCTATTGTTCGGAGAGTACGTTATTTCGCCTGTTGTCACACTCGCTACAGCGGTTCCATTACCGGGTTGGGTCACGACGACAACGCTGCTCACCACCAGGGTGCCGTCGTCCGTGTCATTAGCCAGAACGTCAAGGGTGACCGGCGTATTTTCAGAAGTTGCGCCATTATCAGCAACCGCTGCCGGAGGCGTGTTTCCGCTGGCCACTAAAACCGATACGGTTGCCTGATTTGAGGTGGCTCCTTCATCATCCTGCACCGTGTAGGTGAAGGTGTCTGTTCCAGAAAATCCGACCGCAGGAGTGTAATTTATGACACCGGTCGCCAGGTTCACTTGTGCCGTTCCGTTCGCAGGAGGCGTGGCGATAGCCACAGTGGAAGGCTGCAAGGTGCCGTCGCTGTCCGAATCATTGCCCAGGACAGAGATCCCTACTGGCGTATTCGCCGGCGTCGTGGTGGAGTCCTCCACCGCCACAGGCGGCTGATTGCTCGTGCCGCCACTCCCGACGACAATGACCATCTGCGGCGAGACCAACCCCTCTTTAGTGTAGTATCTTACCCGATCGCCTGAGCTGCTTTGCACACAAAAGCTATAGGTGCCGTCCCCACTGAACGCCGCGGTGATATCAAACTCGACCGTTGTGCTTGGTGCAACCGCTGCCAGCGTACTCAGCGCAGGACCCAGGACCTCTGGTGCGTTGCCGCCGTTTAGCGTCTCCTCGACCCAGGGCGTAGCGGTCCCCTGAAAACTGTTGGCGGCCAGGTGTACCGCGCCGCCGACCTGGCCACCGTCCGACGGGGCGTCGCCTATACGCAGTCGCAGGCGAACATTCTGCACCGGCCCGCTGACGCCACTGATATTAAACTTGTAATAAGAAACGAAGATGCCAGCCTCAATCTTGGAAGACTCCTTGCTGCCATAGTTCTTGACCAGATTTGTGAGCTTGACCTGAGCATCATCTGTCGGCTCAAAATTAAAGGTCAAATTGCCATCCGGGTTGGTGACGGTCACGGTGACGGTGGCTTCGTTGGCCGTTAAACCGCCATCATCCTGAACGGTGTAGCCAAACGTGTCTGTGCCTGTAAAGCCGCTGTTCGGGACGTAGGTCACCTCGCCGGTCGTCCCGTTGACGGTCGCGCTGCCGTTCGACGGTGGCGTGGCCACCGTGACGCTGCTCAAATTGAACGCCGCCTCGGGGTCGAGGTCATTCGCCAGCACATTGATGGTGACGAAGTTACCCACGGTCGTGCTCGTTGTGTCATCGATGGCCTGAGGTGAATCGTTGACCGGCGCGACCGTCAGCCGCACCGTTGCCACATTGGAAGTGGCCCCGATATCATCTTTGACCGTGTACTGCAAGCTGTCCGCACCGAAGAAGTTCGTGCCGGGTGTATAGGTGATCTCCCCGCTGGCGCCATTCACGCTCGCCGTGCCGCTATGCGGTCCCGACACAACTGCGACGCTGGCAGCATTCACGCTCCCGTCCGGGTCAGAGTCGTTATTCAAAATGGAGATGAGGATGGCCGCGTCCTCGGGGGTCGCCACCGTGTCATCCACGGCGACCGGGCCGTCATTCTTTTCAACCACCAGGATCGAAACCGTTCCGACATTGGAAAGCAGGCCATCCTGGTCTTTAACGGTGTATCCAAATTGGTCCAGTCCGGAGAAATTCAGGTTGGGTGTGTAGGTTACGACCCCGGTCGTGCCGTTCACCTGCACGGTGCCGGAGAGTGGCGCCGAGGTAATCGCGACCGAGGTCGGATCGAGCGTGCCCTCGACGTCCAAATCATTCGCCAACACGGCAATGACGACCGGCGTGTCCTCGCTTGTGGCATCGGAATCGTCAGCCGCCAGCGGTGCATCATTGACCGCATTGATGGTGATCAACACCGTCGCGACATTCGAGGTCAGGCCGCTGTTGTCTTTTACGGTGTAGCGAAAACTATCGGCCCCGAAGAAGTTGCTGTTCGGGATGTAGGTCGCGACGCCGTTGACGCTATTGAGGGTCAGCGAGCCGTGCTCAGGTCCGGAAATCACCGTCAGGGTCGAAAGGTTCAGAGTACCGTCGCTGTCGCTGTCATTGGACAGCATCGATACCACGAAGGCCACATCCTCGTCAGTCGTCACCGTATCATTGACTGCCACGGGACTATCGTTGTCCTCACCGACGAGGATCGACACCGTCGCCGGGTTGGAAAGGCCCGCTTCATTATCAGATATGGTGTAAATAAACGAGTCCGAGCCTGAAAAATTCAAGTTTGGCGCATAAGTCACCACTCCTGTCGTGGTGTCGACACTGGTTGTGCCTGATGAAGGTCCAGAGGTTACCGTAACTGACCCCGGATCGACCGTGCCGTCGCTGTCGGAATCATTCTGGGCGACGCTGATGGCAACCGGTGTATCTTCTGTCGTGGTCGCCGCGTCATCCTGAGCCACGGGCATATCGTTGACCGAGGTCACGGTGATGTGGGCCGTGGCAACGTTTGAAGTCGCGCCCAGGTCATCCTTCACAATGTACCGAAAACTGTCAGGTCCGAAGAAATTCGTGTTCGGGCTGTAGACTATCGCACCGCTGCTGAGAGCCACCGAACCGTTGTCCGGCCCGGAAAGCACGGTCACCGTTGCTGCATCCAAAGAGCCGTCGCTATCGCTGTCGTTGGCCAGAACGGCAATGGTGATCCCGGTATCTTCCGCCGTCTCCACGCTGTCATCGAGCGCAACCGGGACATCGTTTTGATCAACAACCGAGATGGAAACCGTGGCGGTGTTGGATGTGAGCCCGGCGTCATCGGCCACCGTATACGTGAACGTGTCGTTCCCGAAAAAATTCGTGTTTGGCGTGTACGTAATGACGCCAGTCGCCGGGTCGACATTTGCCGCGCCGGAAAAGGGACCGGATGTCACCGCTACTGTCGTCACATCGAGAGTTCCGTCTATATCGCTATCGTTTTGGGTCACAGAAATAGTCACCGGGATGTCTTCGCTGGTGGTTTCTGAATCATCGACGGCCACGGGCGCGTCGTTTACCGGTGTGACCGTGATGCGTACGGTCGCATCATTTGACGTCGCCCCCAGATTGTCCTTCACATTGTACCGCAAGCTGTCAACTCCGAAGAAGTTGGGGGACGGTGTGTAGGTGATTTCACCGGTTGCTGTGTTGACGGTGGCGGAGCCGCTCTGCGGCCCGGCAACCATGGTCACTGAGGATGCCTGCACGGAACCGTCGCTGTCACTGTCGTTGGCCAGAACAGCAAGGGTCACCGCGACGTCCTCCGGCGTTGTTGCGGTGTCATCTTCTGCAACCGGTAGGTCGTTCTGCTCCACGACCGAGACCGAAACGGTTGCCGTGTCCGAGACCAGGCCGTCGTTATCGGCGACGGTGTAAGAAAAGGTGTCTGTGCCAGAAAAATTCTCACTCGGCGCATACGTCACAACGCCGGTTGTGCCATTTGCCTGCGCCGTGCCAGAGCTCGGCGCAGAAACAATCGTGACGGAGCCGGGGTTCAGGCTGCCTTCCACGTCGGTGTCGTTCTGCGTTACGGCGATGTCGACCGGCGTGTCCTCACTGGTGGTCTCCGAATCATCTGTTGCGACCGGCGGGTCGTTCACCGGCGTGACTGTGATGAGAACGGTCGCAGCATTCGAGGTCGCGCCCAGGTCATCCTTGACCGTGTATCGCAAGCTGTCCACGCCAAAGAAGTTGCTCGCCGGAGTGTACGTGATGGCGCCGGTTGTGCCATCAATGGTCACCTGGCCGTTTGCTGGCGCCGTGATGACCATCACGGTAGAGGCGTCCAGTGTGCCATCACTGTCGCTGTCATTCGACAGCACGTTGATACTCATCTGTGTGTCTTCCGGAGTCTGCGCAGTATCCGGCATTGCCACAGGCACATCGTTCTGCTCAACCACCGAGACGGAAACGGTCGCGGTGTTGGAGGTGAGACCCTGGTCGTCTGACAATTTGTAGGTAAACACATCTGCGCCGGAGAAATTTGCATTCGGGGTGTAGGTCGCAACGCCTGTGGTCGCGTCAACTGCCACCGTTCCCGATGCGGGGGGTGAGACAATTGCAACGGAGGTGACATCAACTGTGCCATCGACGTCGGTGTCATTGACCGTGATCGAGATGGCAACCGGCGTGTCCTCGCTGGTCGTTTCAGAGTCATCAACCGCCACCGGCGCGTCGTTCACAGGATGAACGGTAACATGCACCAGAGCCTGGTTGGAGGCGCCATTGTCATCGTCTCTAACCGAATAGCGCAAGCTGTCGACGCCGAAGAAGTTGCTGTTCGGTGTGTACGTCAGCCCACCTGTGGCAGGATCGACGGCGGCGGAACCGCTCGCCGGTCCGGAAAGGATTGCCACCGTCGCGGGTTGCAGCGTACCGTCGCTATCCGTATCATTATTCAAGATTGAAATGACCACCGGTGTATCTTCGTTGGTTTCAGAGGTATCAGAACCGGCCACCGGCAAGTCATTGACATCCGTTACCAGAATCGAGATCAGCGCCGGCTCGGAAGTCAACCCCTGGTCATCTGAAATCGTGTACGTAAATGTGACCACACCGGAGAACTCCGCGGGGGGTGAGTACGTCACACCGCCGGTTGCCGGATCAACCTGCACACTGCCGGAAGAAGGCGGAGTGGCGATGGCCACGGTGGTGACGTCGATGTTGCCTTCCGGGTCAGTGTCATTGGCTGCAACGTCCACCGCCACCGGAGTATCTTCCAGAGTCGTGGCGGCATCGTTCACCGCCGTCGGGCGCCCATTGATGACAAAGTAGACCGTGGCCACGTTGGACAAAGCCCCCAGATCATCCTGCACCGTGTACTTCAGAGAATCTGGCTCAGATAAGTTTTGCGTCGGCGTATAGGTGATGATACCAGTCGTGTTGTTGACCGTGGCACCGCCATTGACCGGCGCGCTCACCACCGTGACAGTCGCCGCCACGATCGAGCCGTCACTATCCGTGTCGTTGGCGAGCACCTGCACGAGCACAGCCGACCCCTGGTTGGTGAAAGCAGAGTCATCGGCAGCAATCGGCCCATCATTCACATTCGTCACCGTGATGACAACTTGCGCCGCATTCGAAACCGCACCCGCGTTATCTTTGACGGTGTATTCTAGTGAATCTGTCCCAAAAAAATTCGAAGCCGGGGTGTAGGTGACCAGACCACTCGTGCCATCCACGGAGGACGTGCCGTTTGTCGGCTGCGAGACGACACTGACTGAAGTCGGAACCACGCTGCCGTCGACATCGCTGTCGTTGGCGGCAACGTTGATGACCACCGGTGTATCCTCGGGTGTTGCGACAACATCCGGGGAGGCCACAGGCGGATCATTGAGGCCTGTGACGTTCACCACCACTGTCGCCGGAGCCGAGGTCGCGCCGACATCATCCTGAACCGTGTAGGTGAACGTGTCGACGCCGATAAAATCCACACCCGGAGTGTAGGTGATAATCCCTGTGCCAGTCACAGCGGCTGAGCCACTGCCCGGTTGCGTTGCCACGCTCACACTGCCCGCGACCACATTGCCGTCGGGATCACTATCATTGGCCGTGACATCGATTGCAATGGCGGTTTCCTCGCTGGTCGTGGTTGTATCGTTGACCGCGACGGGCAGCGCGTTTACAATCACCGTCACTGTCGCCGCGTTGGAGAGACGAGCATCATTATCCTCAACCGTATAGGTAAAACTGTCCGACCCCAGGAAATTGGCCGCAGGCGTGTAGGTGACAACGCCTGTGGTCGGGTTCACCGTGGCCGAGCCATGACCGGGCGCGCTGGTAATCGCCACGGTAGAGTTGTCTATCGAGCCATCTGGATCTGTGTCATTGGCTGTCACCTCGATCGCCACGGCTTCATTCTCATTGGTCGAAGCGATGTCGTTATTCGCGATCGGAGTCGAAGTCACAACAACCCGCACCGTCGCCAGGTTTGACAGCGCGCCGTCGTCATCCTGGATCCGGTAGGCGAACAAGTCGATGCCGGTAAAACCTGAATTTGGAGTATACACAATCTGACCGCCCGGTTTGATCAGCACATTTCCATTTCCCGGCAAGGAAGCAAATAAGGAAGAGGTCACGAGAGTGCCATCGACATCGCTATCATTGTCTAACACCGAGATATCGACGGCAACCTCACGGCTGGTAACCACGGTGTCATTGACCGCAATCGGGGCATCGTTGATCTCTGTGACCGTCACGATGGCCCGGGCCTCATTGGACAGCGCCCCTTGATCGTCCCGAATGGTGTAAGAAAACGTATCGATGCCGGCGAAATTCAGCTCCGGCGTGTAACTGATCACGCCCGTGCTTGCATTGACGCTTGTCGACCCGTGGCCTGGTGGCTGCACCACCGCGACGGTCGTCCCGTCAACGGTGCCCTCCAAATCCGAATCATTGTCCACGACGATGATATTGACCGACACATCTTCCTGGGTCGTGGCGTTATCTTCAGCAGCCAGCGGCGGGTCATTGACATCCTGTACTGTTATCACAACGATCGCCTCGTTCGAAAGCGCGCCCAGATTATCTGCCACCCTGTAGCTCAGGGTGTCGACGCCAAAAAAGTCAGTCCGCGGGGTATAGGTGATCGCCCCGTTGCCAGGGTTCACCGCGGCGCTACCGTTTGACGGCTGGCGCACCAGGGCGACGGTCGAAACAGCAACCGTACCGTCCACGTCGGAATCATTGCCGGTGACGTTGATATCAATCTGTATTTCCTCCTGGGTCGTGACGGCATCGTCCGCTGCAACCGGAGCGTCGTTGACATCTGTGACGCTTATGCGCACGGTCGCGACGTTGGAGAGCGCAGTGCCGTCATCGCGCACGGTATAGTCGAGCGAGTCGGCGCCGGAGAAATCGGGGCCGGGTGTGTAAGTGATCGAGCCGGAGGGATTGACCGTGGCTGTGCCATTTTCTGGGGGACGGACGATGGTTACAGAGCTGACATTAACCGTGCCATCCACGTCAGAATCATTCACCAGCACGGTGAGTTCAACAGTAGCCTCCTCACTGGTGCTGCCGCTGTCATCCTGGGCCAGCGGCGGATCGTTGACACTGGTGACGGTGATGAACACGGTGGCCACGTTGGAAGCAAGGCCGAGATCATCCTTGACGGTGTATGTCATGGTATCACTGCCAAAGAACTCCGAATCCGGGGTGTAAGAGATGGTCCCCGTGGTTGTATTCACCAGGGCGGTACCGTGATTGGGCCCGGACAAGAGCACAACAGACGCCGGCACCAACGTCCCATCCACATCCGAATCGTTGGCCAGGACACCTATGTCAATCGAGGCATCTTCTGCCGTGGTAATGGTGTCATTGACAGCCACCGGTGCATCGTTTTCATCGGTCACGGTAATCACAACCCGCGCCGTGTTGGACAACGTCCCGGCATCGTCTCTGACGCGGTAAGTTAGCGTGTCTTTGCCGGCAAAATCGATTGCCGGGGAATAGGTGATCGCTCCAGGCATGGCGCTGAGTGCAGCGCTGCCGTGCTTCGGCGCATCGACCAGGACAACAGAACTTGCGTCGACAGATCCGTCCACGTCTGTGTCATTGCTGGTTACGGCGATCTCTGTAGCCGTTTCTTCCGCCGTCGTGGCGTTGTCGTCCACAGCGACCGGCGGGTCGTTCACCGGGGTCACCTGGACCTGAACCGTGGCGGAATTCGAATTGCCCCCACTGTTATCCTGAACCGTGTACGTAAAGCTGTCTGTGCCGACAAAATCAAGTGCCGGTGTGTAGGTAATGGTGCCACTTCCGGCATTGACGACCGCCGTGCCATTTCCCGGAGCACTGGCAACCACGATTGAGCTCGCAACCAGGGTGCCATCGACATCGGAGTCATTGCCCAGAACGTCGATTTCTACAGCAGTTTCTTCTGCTGTCGCGGTGTCATCGTCGACGGCGACAGGCAGGTCGTTTATTTCCGACACGGTGACGACAACCCTCGCCTCAATCGAGACGGCAGCCACATCATCCTGAACCGTGTAGCCCATGGTGTCTTTGCCAGCGAAATGCAAAGCCGGCGTGTACGTGATCGCACCCGTCGCGGGGTTGATCGCCCGGGTGCCGTGGCTCGGCTCCCTGACGATTTGAACCGAACCAGGAACCACGGTGCCATCGACATCCGAGTCATTTGCCAGGACATCGATGGTTACGGCGACTTCCTCATCCGTTATGGCCAAATCATCCACCACAGACGGCGCATCGTTGACCGGAGTAACCATTACGACGACCCTCGCTTCATTAGAGGACGCGCCACGGTCATCCTTGATGGTGTAGGTGAGCGTATCGAGACCAACAAAATTGAGAGCAGGCGTGTAGGTGATCGCACCCGTCACCGGGTCGACACTTGCAGAGCCATCGTCTGGTTGCAGCACAATGGCGACGGAGGTGAGGTCAAGGGTTCCGTCCAGGTCCTGGTCGTTGGCCGCAACATCGATGACGGTTTGTGTGTCCTCGGGAGTCGTGGCGCTGTCGTCAGCCGCGACCGGCAAGTCGTTGACATCGGTCACCGAAATGACCACTGTTGCGACATTGGAGGCGGCGCCAAGATTGTCCCTGACCGAATAGGTCAGGGTGTCCAGGCCGACAAAGTTCAGCGCCGGCGTGTAGGTAATCGCGCCGTTTGAAAAATCGACCGTTGCGCTGCCATGATTTGGGCCGCTCTGAATGGCCACGGAACCCGGATCGATGGAGCCGTCGACATCTGAATCATTGCTGATGACACTGATGATCAGAACGGCCTCTTCCGGCGTGGTGACAGCATCATCCACCGCCACCGGCGAATCGTTGACCGGGGTCACAGTAACGACGACGGTGGCCGTATTCGAAACCGCGCCAGCCCCATCCTTTACCGTGTAAGTAAGCGTATCATTCCCGACAAAATCCAGTCCAGGGGTGTAGTTGATGGTTCCAAGGGAGGCATCCACCGTGACGCTCCCATTCGCCGGAGGGGCAACGACCGTCACAGTCGTGACATCGAGGGAGCCGTCCGGGTCCGTGTCATTGACCGTCACGTCGATGGCAAGCGCACCCTCTTCCACGGTTGTAACCGCATCATCCACGGCAACCGGCGTATCATTGACATTGGCAATGTTCAGGAACACCTTTGTCTGGCCGGAAACTGCGCCAAGGTCATCCTTTATCGTATAGGTCAGGGAGTCCTGGCCAAAGAAATTTACGGCTGGCGTGTAGGTAATGCGGCCTGTGCTCGGATTGACGGCTGCACTTCCGTGGGTGGGCGGAGTCACAATCGCAGTCGAGGTCGTGTCGACTGTCCCCTCGATATCGGTGTCATTGGCCGCCACGTCCAGAACCATCGGGACATCTTCCACGCCGGCAAACGTGTCCACGCCGGTGCTGGGGGGGTCGTTGACAGCCGTGACCGTGACCGAGACCGTGGCCGGATTCGAAAACGCGCCCAGATTGTCCCGGACTGTGTAGGTAAAAACGTCATTGCCAAAGAAATTCGGATTGGGCGTGTAGGTCACAACACCCGTAGTCGGATTCACGGTCGTACTGCCGTTATTGGTAGATGTAACTGTCACAGAGCTCGCATCCAGGCTGCCATCGATGTCGGTATCGTTGGCAATCACATCGATGTTCACCGGTGTGTCTTCGGCCGTTGTTGCGTTGTCTGGCGCAACGATAGGAGGCTCATTGCCGCCATCGACCGACACACGAACCACGCCGGGAGCGGAGGGTTGTCCCAGATCATCTTTAATGGTATAGGAAAACGAATCTGGCCCGAAGAAGAAAGGCGCTGGCATGTAGGTGACCACGCCCGTGGTCGGATTCACGGTCGCCGAGCCGTTTGCAGGCCCCGAAACAACCAGGATCGTTGTCCGGTCAACCGTTCCTTCGATGTCAGTGTCGTTTGCTGCAACATCGATAATGGCGGGCGTGTTCTTGTTGGTTGAGGCTGAATCAGTGGCCGCAACCGGCGGATCATTGACCGCGGTTATCGTGACCGTCACGTTGGTCACAAGCGATAACGCACCATCGTTGTCCTCGACCGTGTAGGTGAACAAGTCGACGCCAGAGAAATTTGCACCGGGTGTATAGGTGACGACGCCGGTCGCCGGCGCCAGGACCGCCGTCCCAAAGCCCGGAGGCGTGATGATCGAAACAGAGGTCACGTCGATCGAGCCGTCAAGGTCCACATCGTTGGCGGTCACGTCGATGGTAACAGGCGTATCTTCTGGCGTGGTCGGCGCGTCCGGCACGGCAATCGGTTGCTTGTTTACCTTGACTGTCACGGTCGCACCATTCGATACCCCGCTATCGTCGTCCTGGATGGTGTATTGAAAAGAGTCTGTGCCGAAAAAGTTCGAGCCCGGCAAGTAAGTGATGACACCGGTCGCGGGATTAACGTTTGTGGTACCGTTCGTGGGGACGACAACAACGGTCACCGTCGATTGAGCCAAAGTGCCGTCAAGATCAGAATCATTGCTCTTGACATCGATATCGACCGCCGTGTCCTCGTTGGTTGTCGTCGAATCATCGCCGGCTACCGGCGGGTCATTGACATCCACGACCTGGAGCAGGACCGTCGTGGTGTTGGACTGCGCACCGTCCACATCGCGTACCGAATAAGTCAAGGAATCATCCCCGAAAAAGTTCAGGTCTGGCGCGTACGTGATCGCCCCGGTGGTTGGGCTGACACTGGCCTGGCCATGCAGCGGCAGGGTCCCGAGCGTCAGCGTCGTCGAAGCAATGGCGTTATCCGGGTCGACATCATTGCTGGTGGCATCGAAACTTGTCTGAGTGTCCTCGTTGGTGCTGACCGTGTCACGCACAGCCGTGGGCGCATCGTTTATGTTGGTGACGGTCACAAAAACCTTTGCCTGATTGGAAACGGCGCCGTCATTATCCTGGACCGTGTAGGTCAAAGAGTCGAAGCCGAAGAAATCCACAACTGGCGTGTAAGTTATGACACCGGCGCCGTTGACGCTGGCCTGGCCGTTGGCCGGCGGTTGGACCACTGCGACGGTCGCCGGGGCGACTGTGCCATCAGAATCCGTGTCGTTTGTCGTCACCGTTATGCTGACTGGCGTCTCTTCCGCCGTGGTTGCATTATCGTTGAAGGCGATGGGTAGGGCATTGACCGTCACGGTGACCGTGGCAGTATTGGAGGTTCCGCCATCATGGTCGCTCACCTGATAGGTGAAACTGTCTGTTCCTGAAAAGCCGTTCGCCGGCGTATAGGTAATGATGCCGGACGACAGGCTGATGCTGGTTGTCCCGTTCGCTGGAGGCGTCACGATGGTGACGCTCGTGGAGTCCAGCGGGCCGTCAGGGTCGGCATCATTGGCAAGCACGGTGATGTCCACGGCCTGGTTGCTGTTGGTGGCGGCCGCATCATCATTCGCACCGGGTGCAGCATTGACTCGCACGACCACGGTTGTTGGATCTGAAAATGCGCCATCATCATCCCGAACCAGGTAAGTAAACTGGTCTGTGCCGAAAAAGCCCGAGCTCGGGATGTAGGTGACTCTGCCATCGGGCTTGCTCAACGTCGAGCCATGATCCCCGGAAGAAGCGAGAACAGAAGTGGTGTCGATCACGCCGTCCACATCTGTGTCATTGGCCGTCACGAGAATGTCGACAGGGACATCCACCTGCGTGAGAACACTGTCGCCGTTTGCCCGCGGGGGGTCGTTGATCTGAATGATGGTGATGGTCACCGTCGCGGTGTTCGAGGGTGCCGCATCATTATCCTTGACGTTGTAGGTGAAAGAATCCGTGCCAGCGGAGTCCGGCGCCGGCGTATACGTCACCACACCGGTGGTCGGATTCACAACCGTCGTACCTTTGTCGGGCGGGTCGACGATCGTAACCGTCGTCGCATCGATGCTCCCGTCAGTGTCCGTGTCGTTGACAGTCACGTTGATTTGCGCGGAGGAATCTTCGTTCAACGTGGCACTGTCATCCCCTGCAATCGGCGGATCGATGACATTCGATACGATAACCGTAACAATGGCTTGGTTGGAGACGCCTCCGCTGTCGTCTTTTACCGTGTAGGTAAAGTTGTCAGTACCGTTGAAATTCGTGTTCGGAGTGTAGGTGACAATGCCCGTGGTCGGATTCGGCGCCGCATTGCCATTGGCCGGCGGGCTGACCACGGTGACCGTTGTCACGTCCAGCTGCCCGTCTGGATCGCTGTCATTAGCAAGAACGACGAGACTGACTGGCGTGTCTTCGCTGGTGAAGCCGGCGTCATTCACAGCAGTGGGCGAATCATTGACACGAATCGCCACGGTCACAGCGTTCGCGTGCTGTCCGTCATCATCGGCAACAGAATAATATAAGGTGTCCGGGCCTGAAAAGCCGAGGTTCGGAGTATAGGTGATTTCTCCGCTGATGGTGTTGAGACTCATCGTGCCATGAACAGGATCGATCACAATTGCGACAGAAGATTTATCAAGGGAACCATCGGTATCCACGTCATTTGTCAGGACATCTATGGTGACAGAGGTTCCTTCATTGGTGGATGCCGAGTCCTCCACGGCCACGGGCGGCGAATTGGTAAAGCTCTTGAGATTGTGCAGATAGTTCTTGCTGGTTTTGTCACTCGCTACCACGACAATTCCGGAGGCGTTGGTCGCACACTGCTTCGTGGAGGTCGGATTATTGCTTTTCGAGTTTTGAAGACTCTTGATAAAGGGGGTTCCAAATCCGGGCGCAAACACGGGGTTGTTCAGGTGCGCGCTTTTCATGAAAATGGTTTTCGGCAGAAAAGCATCACTCTTGGCAAACACATAGACACTGTCGGTGTCCGTGTTGAGAACGGCGATCGGGCGCGTGCGGTCTTCGGTGACCGTCCAAACGGTGTGGCTACTCCAAGCCCCGTTCGACGGCGCCCGCTTTAGAAGGACAACACCGGGAGAAGAGGCGCCCGTAAATGAGGTTTTCACAACAGCAACTACCGTCCCGGTGTTGTTATCGCATGTGAGGTTCAAATGGTCATCTGCTGCTCTCCCGCCCGGGTCCTCCAGTGCAACTTCCCGGCTCTGCCAGGTGGCGTCAGCGTCGCTGTCCAGGTGAACAGCAAAATAGTTTTTCTCATCCTCCTGATTTGACCATAAGATACCGACGCGACCACCGCCAAAGGCAATAATGGCTGAAATGTCGTTCACATTCAAATCACTGCCCTGCACCGGTAGCCCAAAAGCTGTTCCCCAATTGGTGTCGCCGCCAATCGTGCGATTAATCATGACTTTCAAGTTTGCCGTCCAGGTGACCCAGAGCTTGCCGTTGGAGTCTTTGGCGAGGGTCAGGGCACGTGTTCTCGCCGTGCCAGGGATGTCGGTGGGGAATCCGGTATCCAGGGCATACGTGTTTGAAACGGAATTGTAGGTAAATCGGCTCAGCGTCGCGACCTCTGACCCATGCGTGTCTTTGTGGGATTGCTTGGCTCGTGATGCGATGTAAAGGGTTTGCCCCTCTGAAAGCACATCCTGGCTTGAACGGGGCCGGCTATCTACCTCGGTTCCGGTGTCCGTCCAATCCTGAGTGGTCATATCCAGGCGGAAGATCTTGTACTTGTTGACGTCATTATCCCAGAAGGTGCCCCACCAGAAGCTATCGTGATACCATAGTTTGCTCTCTGGCTTCTCCTCCGTTGGCTCGCTCGTGACGTCGCCGCCGGTATAATTAAAATCTTTGTATCCAACCAGCACCGGTTCCGATTGGATGGTCTGCGCCAAAAGCCGCGTTGCGATGCACAAGAACGACATCAGCAACGTAAGAAAGTAGAGACTGTACTTCGTACAGGTCGTGCGCAGGCAGGGTCCAAAGGAAGATGCCAAACCAAAGATGCCCATAACGACTCCTTAGAACGTGTTAAGAGAATGTGACGACTAACGAACTTGTTAGGTCTGTGAAATCAGTTGTGGGGCAGGCAGTATGTTGTATCAAAAACAAAATCAAAATCTTATCAAAGCATAGCTTCTTATAAGGGATGTATACACCCGAAGGCAGAAGAGTGCAGAGAGAAATGTTAATGACTGTTAAGGAAAATAACCGACAGGACTACTTTTGTAAGGCGAGCTTGCGGCAGAAAATCCGATTTCCGACCTCCAGGCGTAGAAAATAAATGCCTGACCCCACTTCGCGACCTGAATTGTCTCGACCGTTCCAGATCACTTTCTTGTGGCCAGGCGATTGCATGGCGTCCACTAGGCTGCGGACCTCCTGGCCCCGAGTATTGAAAATAAGGAGCTCGACCCGCTTTTCCTTCGGCATGGCATATTCGATGGTGGTCTCACCGTTGAACGGATTGGGATAGTTCGGGTGCAACTCGAATTCCTCCGGCACGCCAATCGCTTGCGCCTGGCCATCGCCATCTTTGCGAGAGTTCAGCGTCAGCTCGTCAAGCTCAGATCGACTGGAAGTGGCGATGAATTCAACCAGGAGCTCCGGCGAAATCGCGCCCTCCTTAGAGAGGTATTTTACCCGGTCCGTGGCTGTACTTTTGATTGCAAAACTGTAAGTGCCGTTTGCCGCAATCGCTTCAGAGACATTAAACTCCACCGTCGAATTCACAGAAACAGAGCCGGCGCTGCTCAACGGCTCGCCGGTGATTTCAGGCGCGTTGACTGCATTCAAGTTCTCCTCAACCCAGGGTGCAGAACCGCTGGCGAAATTGTTGGCGACCCGGTAGACGGCGCCGCCGTCTTTGCTGCCGTCGCTGCTGCCGTCGGAGACGCGCAGACGTAGCAGGGCGTTGGTGACCGTGCCATTAATGCCTGAAACACTAAACTTGAAGTAGGCCCTGAACCTGTCCTGCGCCACCTTCACCGTTGTCTTGCTGCCATAGTTCTTCAAGGGCTCACTGACTTTCACCTGAGCATCGTGGGACGGCTTGAAAGTCAGCGTGGTAGCACCACCGGATCTGATGACCTCGATGGTGACGGTTGCCACACTCGATTCAGCCCCATCATTGTCTCTTACCGTGTACGTGAATACATCTGAACCACTGAAACCGTTTGCCGGTGTGTAGGTGATCACGCCGGAATTCGGGTTGACCAGCAGGTCGCCGTTGGCCGGTTCATCGATAATGGCAACGGAGGAGATATCCAGGTGGCCATCATCATCGTGGTCATTAAAGAGAACGTCGATCACAGCGGCGATGTTCTCTGGCGTTGCAGTCTCATCGTTGACCGCAATTGGGCGTTGATTGCTACTGGCGGCGGCCACCTGAATGAACAATGCCGGTGGCGATATGCCTTCCTTTGTAAAGTACTTCACCCGGTTGGTGGACCCGCTTGCCAGCGCAAAACTGTACACCCCATCCCCTTGAATCGTCGCGCTCACATCAAATTCGACCACCGTGTTTGGACTGACTGCACCGGCTTTGTCAAGCAGAGACCCGGCGATCGCCGGAGCATTACCGGCGGTCAAGCCCTCCTCCTGCCAGGGCGTCGTCGACGCCAGATAGGTATTCGAAACAGAATAGAGTGACCCGCCGTCATCACCGCCGTCGCTCGACCCTTCGCTTGTGTGCAGCCGCAGTGTTGCATGCTCCACTTCACCGGTCAGGCCGCTCACCTGAAACTTCAAATAGAACAAGAATTTGTCGAGATCGAGCTTGGCGGTGCTTTTGCTGCCGTAGTTTTTGCCGGGTTCCGTTACTTTTACCTGGCCATCTTCAATCGACTGGTACGTGAAGGAGTCGTCCCTCCCGGCGCTGTTGACCGTTACAGCCACCGAGGCTTCGTTAGAAACAGCGCCACGGTCATCTTCGACCCGGTAGGTGAACTGGTCCGCGCCTGTGAAACCACTCGACGGCGTGTAGGTGGCAACACCGGTCGCCGAATTGAGCGAAACAGCGCCATGCGCCGGCAGCGTCCCGATGGTCACAGTCGCGGGTTCGAGCGTCCCATCACTATCCCTGTCATTCGCCAGAATCTCAATGGCAACAGGCGTGTCCACCTCCGTTTCAGCTTGATCATTTTCAGCCACCGGAGGCAGGTTACTGGTTCCACCCATCGTGGTCTCAATGAAGAGCTCTGGTGGCTGAATCCCTTCCCTGGTAGAATATCTGATCAGATTCGTCGAATTGTTTGTCAGAGCAAAGCTATAAAATCCGTCGCCATTGATCACGCTGGTGACATCAAACTCAACCAGGCTGCTCGGATTCACGGGACCCGCGCTTCCCAGAGCTATACCGCCAGGATCCGGGGCATTGCTCGCAGTTAAGCTGTTCTCGTCCCAGGGCATCGTCGTGTCCTTAAAGTCGTTTGACACCGAGAATAGCGAGCCGCCGTCATCCCCCCCGTCACTGGAGCCGCTGCCAACGTGCAAACGCAAAAGAGCCTGCCGGACGCCGTTTTGCAGCCCGCTGACTTGAAACTTGAGATAGAAGATGAACTTGTCGAACTCGAGCTTGGCTGTTCCCTTGCTGCCGTAGTTCTTGCCTGGCGCACTGAGCTTGATCTGGCCGTCCTCAATCGGATGAAAAGTTACCTCTCCTCCAGCGGATCCGCCGTTCACCGTCACAGTCACGGTTGCTGGAGCAGAGGTGGCTCCGTCATCGTCTTTCACATGATAGGAAAAGCCATCCTGCCCACTGAAACCATCTGCCGGCGAGTAGGTGATACGGCCGGTCGAACCACTGATGGAAACGGAGCCGTGAGCAGGTAGACTGACAATCTCTACCGTGGTCACGTCGATCGAGCCGTCACTGTCCGTGTCATTGGAAAGGACATCAATTTCAACAGGTGTGCCTGAGGAGGTTTCGGCGGCATCGTCCCCGGCCACCGGCGGCAGATTACCGCCGCCACCGGATGCGGTTTCGACCACCAACTGTGGAGGATGCGCTCCTTCCTTTGTAAAATACTTTACCTGATTCATCGATTCGCTCGAAATTGCAAAGCTGTAGACGCCATCGTCAGCGATGGCGCCAGTCACATCAAACTCAACCTCTGTTTTTGGAGACACAGCGCCGGCGCTCGCCAACGCTGCGCCGAATATCAGCGGGGCGTTTCTGGCCGTAAGCTCATCTTCATCCCAGGGTGTGGTAGTGTCTTGGTAGGTGTTTGATACCCCATAAAGTGATCCGCCGTCATCTCCGCCGTCGCTGGAGCCATCGGTCACTCGCAATCGCACCACCGCCCGCGCGACAGCACCGGCCAGGCCGCTCACGCGAAACTTTAGATACACGACGAATTTGTTTTGCTCAACTTTGGCCGTGCTCTTGGCGCCGTAATTGTTGTCTACCTCCGTCACCTTCACCTGCCCATCCTCGATGGAAACAAAAGTAGATTGGCCGCCACCGGGATTGCTGTTTACCGTCACCGCCACTGTCGCCTCGTTTGAAACCGTGTTATTATCGTCCCGCACCGTGTAGCGAAAGCTATCTGATCCCACAAAGCCACTGTCTGGCGTATAAGAAATCGCCCCGCTGCTGGCGTCCACGGTCGCACTGCCATGCGTGGGCGCAGTGGTGATTGTGACGGAAGAAAGATCGAGCGCCCGCTCTGCATCCAGGTCATTGTCTGTCACCGGGATAGTCACGGCTGTCCCTTCCTGCGTGCTTGCAGAATCCGCTTCCGCGAGCGGAGGATCATTCACGGCCTGAACCGTAATCGACACGGTCGCGATGTTGGAGCTGGCGTTCTCGTTGTCGCGGACAACGTAGGTGAAGGAGTCTTGCCCGGCATAGTCATCATCCGGAACGTAATTGACTCCGGTCGAGTGGACGATAGCGCTCCCATGCCCGGGTCCTGACCTGATGAGCACCGTTTCTGCCACCACGAGACCATCCAAATCAGTGTCATTGGCGGTTAAATCGATCGAGATCGGCGTATCTTCTTCTGTGACCACGGCGTCATCGTTGGCCACAGGTGGCACGTTTGACCCCACGAAAATCGTGACTGCCGCTTCATTGGAAGTAAATCCGTCGAGATCCTTGACCGTATATCGCACCGCGTCGATGCCGTCGAAATTGATTTGCGGTGTGTAGTGGATCATGCCTGTGGCCGGATCGACAGTGGCCGAGCCATTGAATGGCCCAAGGAGCTTGACAACCGACCTGAGGTCGAGACCGGCGCCGTCCGGATCGAAATCATTCTGCAGAACGGCGATGTTCGCGCTGTTCCCGACTCCTGTGAAGGTCGTATCATCTCGTGCAACGGGTGGGCCGATGACGCGCACAACAACCGTTGCCGAATTAGAGACCTGGCCTCCTTCATCCCGCACGGTATAGTGGAACCGGTCAAAGCCGCTGAAGCCTGCACTCGGCGAGTATCTGATTAGCCCGTTGCTTCCAACCGTACTTGCCTGACCGTTGACCGGAGGCGTGGCGATGGCCACCGTGCTCGCATCGATGGCATTGTCGATATCAAAGTCGTTGCTGATCACGGCAATATCGACAGGTGCTCCGAGGCCTGTCACGGCGCTGTCGTTGACGGCAATGGGCTTGTCGTTATCGCTCAGGACGATAATCAGCACGCCGGCGACCTGGGACGAGGCGTTTTCCTCATCGTGAATGGTGTATCGAAAAGCATCCGAGCCGAAAAAATTAGCCTCGGGTGTGTAGCTCACAATCCCGGTCAGCGAATTCAGCACGATGGTCCCGTGCTCGGGTTGGCCTTGAAAAGCGATCGTGGCCGGTTCCACCCTGCCATCCACATCGAAGTCGTTCTCCAGAACCGGAATCTCGACCATCGTCTCTTCCTGGGTCATCACGCTATCGCTCACAGCGACCGGTGGGTCGTTCAGGGAGTTGACCGCCAGCGAAACGGTGGCCATGTTGGACAGAGTGCCGTCGTTGTCTCGGATGGAATAGGTGAAGAAATCCAGGCCAAAGGTGTTGGCATCAGGAGAGTAGGTCACCACGCCAGTGACAGCGTTTATCTCCAGGGTGCCGTTCAATGGCCCTTCATGAATCTCAACCGTCGCGCGGTCAAGACTCCCATCCGGGTCGCTGTCATTGGCCGTTATGTTGATTGGAACAGGAATATCTTCGAAAGTCGTCGCAGCGTCGTCAACCGTCACCGGAGGCAGGTTGACCCTGATCGTGATCAAGGCTTCGTTTGAGGTATTGCCTTTGTCGTCGTCGACTTTGTAGCCAATGAGCTCGGCGCCTGAATAGCCGGCATCTGGCGTGTAGGTGACAGCTCCATTGGTCGCATTGATGGAGATGGCACCGTTAAGGGGGCCAAACGTGGTTCTCAGGGTGGCCGCGTTGATCGTCCCGCCGTCCGGATCAAAATCATTGTCCAGCACAGCAATCGCAATCGGGGTGTCAGCGATCGTGATCGCCGAGTCATTCACAGCCACGGGGGGACCGATAACATCGATGGTGATCGTGGCCGGATTGGATTTCAGGCCCGAATCGTCACTCACGGTGTAGGTCAAAACCTCGGTGCCAAAGTTGCCCGTCTCAGGGCTGTACGTTACGACCCCGGTGTGTGAATCGATATGAATGGTTCCGTTTGAAGGTGTTGTCGCAAGTGAGATCGTCTCTGGCAGCAAGGATCCATCCAGGTCCGTGTCGTTGGCGAGGATGTCGATGTCGACAACCACCCCCTCCTCAGTGACAGCGATGTCATCTGAGGCCACTGGCCTGGCAAGAACGAGAATCGCGACCCGGGCAGCATTGGAGGTCGCCCCGGCCGGGTCGTGGATCGTGTAGGTGAAGGTGTCGGTGCCAAAGGAATTGGGGCTCGGCGTGTACGTCACCTCGCCCGTGCTGTTGTTGACCGAGACCGTGCCGTTTGCCGGGAAGGTACTGATGGTGGGCACCATCTCCGCCACGTTGTGGTCGACATCGGAATCGTTACTCAGGACCGCAAGGGGTACCGCGGTGGCGTTGTCTGTTGTCGCCGAATCCGGAGCAGCGACAGGCGGGTCATTGAGTTCATTAACCGTGATCGTGACAATGGCCTCATTGGAGAGAGCGCCCTTGTTGTCGCTGATGCGGTACGTAAAAATGTCTGAACCACTAAAATCTGCATTCGGAGTATAGGTGACCACAGCTGACAGCGAGTTGACCAGGGCAGTGCCATGGGCCGGCTGAGTGCTCAGGGTGAGGGATGCGGGATCCAATGCGCCATCAGGGTCGCCATCGTTGGCAAGAATATCGATGGCTATGGCATTGTCCTCAAAGATGGTACGCTGGTCATCTGCGGCTACCGGTGATTGGTTGTCGACGCCACCATTGAGATCGATGTAGTTGTGCAAATACCGCTTGGTATCGCTATCGGACGCCAACACCAGGAGGCCGGATTCGTTCGTAATGCACTGTTTCGTCGACGTTGGGTCATTGACATCATCGTCTTTTTCGCTCGAAATCAGCACGGTACCGAAACCGGCGGGGAAAAACGGGTTCGCAAGATGAGTCTGTTTGTAATAGATGCGACATGGATGTTCGAGCCCGCGCGCAACCACGTAGATGTGTTCTGTATCAGAGTTGAAGAGGACAATCGGGCGTGTATGTTTGTGGTCCCCAAAGCTGAAAGGATAGCGGGTCCACTCGCCAGAAAGGGTTCTTTTGAGCAAAAAAATCTTGGGATCGCTGATTGCTTGCAGAGAAGTCTTTGTGGTTGCCAGAATGGTCCCATCTTCGGTGCAGGCGACACTCAGGTTGATATGGTCGTCGGCAACCGCCCCAAGCTCAGGGTCCGCCAAGGCAGCCTCACGTGGCTCCCATTTGGTATCGCTTTTGTTATCCTTATGAACGGAGAAGTAGATCTTCTGATCCGGTTGGTGACTCCACATGATCCCGATTCTATCACCCCCAAATGCTATGACCGAACAGATGTCATCATCCAGTGTACTGCTCTTCTGCACAGGGAGTTTAAAAGGCTTTCCCCAAGCCAGGTCGTCGCCCAGAGAGCGGTTGATCATGACCTTGTGGCTCTGGTTCCACGTTACCCAGAGCTGGCCAGTAGAATCCTTGGCCAGAACGAGCGTTTCTGATTTTCGGGTATTGATCTGAACAGGAAAGCCATCATCCAGGGTGTACGACTTGGTCGCCGGCTCATAACTGAATCGATACAGCCTGGCGCCTTGTGGGCCGTGCGCTGATTTGTGATTCATCTTCGCACGCGAGGCCACGTAGAGCTTGGTGCCATCCCATAAGACATCCGAGCTCGAGCGCGGGCGGTCGTCCACATCCGGGCCGACGTCGTTCCAGCACTGGTTGGCAAGGTCCAGACGATGGATTCGGTGGTGCAGGGAATCCGGACTCCACAGGATGCCCCACCAAAAGCCATCGTTGTACCATAGCTTGCTTTCCGGTTTGGCCTCCGTGGGTGCGGTGGTCACGTCACCGCTCCTGAACTTGAAGTCCCGGTAGCCAACTTCCACAGGCGTTGAACTACATTCCTGCGCCTGCACGGCTGGCAAGAAAAAACCAACTTGAAAGCTGAAAACCAACACGAAACAAACCGACAGCAGACCCCAGGCAAGGCCACCCCATGCCCTATGGTTTTCGACCACCATGTCCCCCTTTTATCTTATGATCCCTTGATTTCACAATCCCGTTCATGCTAGAAACTGCAGTTTTGGATGTGTTTGAGATTGCATTCGGTCGTCTGGGGCAGAGACTGAGCAACCGAGGCTAAGCTTGCTGGTGGCCTGCTTCGCACTTTGATGGCCAGACTCACCAACAACTTTATCTTGTATACACACAGCACGACGGCCATGCGTAACGCCCTTGTTAGAAACTCCTAAGCCGGACAAGCTGGAACCAAAAAAGAATTCCTAAATTGAGCGGTTCCTGACCGGGGGCGGTGTACAAGCTTCAGCTTGCTGGGGTGAGGGGAAAACACGCTAAAGCGTGAACACCCTCATTCAGCGTCCAAAATCCTTTTTGCAACTGCCCTTCGGGCCTCATTTTTCAGGCAGAATCCTGGAAAATGCGTAGGCGGTTTAGAAACGAAATCCGAGCAGGTTCCAGGCGTGGAGAAAGGTCAGGAAGAAGATCGAAGCCAGAGCAAGAACCAGGTAATGAAGCCTGCCCGCAGCACGCCCCATCTTACCTTTCCAGACCTTGACATTGTAGATGACCATCCAGATGGTCAAAACGCAACTAACCAACGGCAAGCATAACAACAGGATCAGTCTCCGTGGCACGCCAAAGGTGAACTCATTCATTCTATCAAAAGTCAAGAAAAAAAGACCGAAGCCTATCATGAAAAGCAGGTTTAGAAGGCTGACTGCGCCAGCGGTGCGCCTGGCTGCCCGGGTCAGCCCTTTCACACGGTCGTGCCACCCTGCGGCTCTCAACAGGCCCGCGGCTGGCCACAGAGACAAGCCAGATAAGAAAACCGTGGCCATGACCGCAAGAATGCTCAGATTGAAGGAAGCCGTTTCATAAATCGGCAGCTTCTCGAAAGCGAAACGCTTACGGAACCACCGACTGATCTTCCCCCTGTCACCTGCCTTGAATGCAGACAATTCGCCAGTTTCCACATTGCGAAACAGAAGAGGGGCCACGTTTTGCCACTTCTGGCCGCCCTTGACCAGCAGATGTCCGTCCCTGGTGGTGGATATGGTGAACTGTTTCCTTATCGAGAATATCTTTTCGACACTATTGTGTGCATATTCGTTAATGCGATAGGTGCCAACGAACCGGCTCAACGCTTCAGGGCTGATTTCGTTCGCCTGCACCGGTTTGTCTGTTTCGATGACAGGGAAATAGTGCTCGAACAAATGCTCGGTCACGGTGCTGATCAACTTGAACCGGTCATGGTTGCAAGAAATAAAGAATCCCATATCGAGATCCGGCAACAGCAGGATGCGACTCACGAAACCAGGAATGTGACCTCCGTGCTGAATCGCCCGGTGGCCATTTTCCATCCGTTCATAAAAGCCGTAAGCCAGGCCAGGCAACTTCGGATGATGCCTAAAGTTCTGCTGATGCATCTGCCTCGCTGTCGTGTCTGCCAGAATTCGGACACCGTGGTAGCGACCGCGCCACAAGTGGGCTAGCATGAATTTAGCCATATCTCCAGCGCAGGCGCTGAAGCCGGCTTCAGGTCCGGTGTTGAAATAATAATACGGAACAGGACTGTATTCACCGTCCCGAAAAGTGTATCCCTTGGCCAGGTCTTGCGCCAACGATTCAAGGCGTAAGAAACTGCTGTGGGTCATATCCAGTGGCCGCAAGATGTTTTGTTCGACATACTCTTCAAAAGGCAGGCCGGAAATCACCTCCACCAAATAGCCAGCCAGTGCGATACCATAGCGGGAATAACTGTACTCCTGCCGGGGTGGCATGACCCGTGCGGGTAGATTCCTGGCGAGGAACTCTCCCAGCGGCAACAAATCTTCCTCTCTCAAAGTCGCCAGGCCGATGCGGATGTCGTCAAAGCCGGCGGTGTGTGTGAGCAGGTTCTCGACGGTAATCGGTTGTGGAAAAGTGGCAGGGATCTTGAATCTCTTCAAGTATCGGTTGACATCATCGTCCAGGCTCAACAATCCTTGCTCGAACAACTGCATGACGGCCGTGATGGTCAGGACTTTAGAAACAGAAGCCACGCGAAACAACGTCCGGTCCGGGTCAACGGCGATCTCATTTTCAAGGTCTGCATAGCCGTATCCCTTCTTGAAAAAGACCTGCCCGTTCTTGACAAAAACAAAGACTGCTCCGGGGATATGAAGCTGTTTCATCTGCTGTTGAAATATCGGTTGCAGAAATTGCTCCATCTCACCCGCGTTCGTTGGGCCGATTCGACGAGAAGTTTCCCGGGGTGTATCATAAGTGGGGCCGCTCTGTGCGTAGGCAGACGTGGCAAAAACCAAGATGAACAGCCATAAGGGCGAAACAAAATGGGGAGCGTGCTTGAAACGAGCAGTCATCGTCAACACTGCCATGTGTCTCTGATTCAGACCGGACTACAGGTGGCTAATTGGTTTACGTTCTCGGTGCCGAATCATGTCGATATATGTAAACCATTTTTTTAACCTGATCTTGAGAATCGGGAGCGTGGATTTGCGTGTAATATTAGTTCGTCTGAGCCGCAGCAGATCGGTCGAGCTCAGGTCGTTCTGTCCATCCATCACCGTAAAGCCGAGCTTGAATCCCTCGTCTCTCAGAATCCCAACCACTTCATCGTTGTGGCCGCCGTTCGGATAACAGAATATCGGCGGAACATCCCCGATTTCCCGTTTCAAATCATCGTAGGCGCCGACGACTTCCTGGTGCATTTGCTCCGGGGTGAGCTGAGTCATGATCGGATGCGTTTGCGTGTGTGGACCGAACGTGACGCCTGCTTTGGCTAGTTGCCTGAGTTCATCCCATGCCAGGACGGTTTTGCCGGCGTTCGGTCCCTCGCCGAGCTCCGAGCAGATCTCGCGCACCAGAGCTATCGCCTGCTCGTGCGAGAGTGTTTTGACATACCGCTGTATTCTGCGAACGCTCTGCTGCCGTTCCGCAGGCGTGTTCAATGAGATAACGCCCAGCGTCGTGGACCGCAGCTCGACACTCGAGGTGAAGAGAACCGAACGATAGACCTGATCCCACCAGAAAACGCGCTGCTCCTGGTCGGGATAGGCCGTCGGCACGAACACAGTGGCCGGCAAATCAAACTGTCTCAGGATTGGCCAGGCGTGCACCTTAAAATCGCAGTACGCATCATCGAACGTGATCAAGATCGCACGCCGCGGTAGACTGGCGCCGTTCTCCAGCGCATCTAACACATCATGCACAGCCACAACGTCATAGCTCTTTGCCAGGAAGGCCATATGCTGCTCAAAAACCGCCGGCGTTGCACTGATCAGATTTGGATCCAGCCAGGGTGTTGCTTCAGGCTCGTCAACACGGTGATAGGTTATGACACGAAGCATGTGTGCCCCTTTCCCGTTTCTGAGTATTGTGTTCCCGTCGTTTTTATGATAGATGGGATACATAGGATATATAGCGCCATTTCCTGATTCTTCGGAATGTTGCACAGCCTTCTTAGCAAGAATCTGGCGAATGCGCCGGTTACGATGCTCGAGTGATTGGTAAACCGCATACCCCGTCAGGAAAATCAATGCCACAGCAGGCAGTGAAATATAGACCATCAATTGTGGCGCAGAGAACAGTTCTTCGACCTTAAAATGTTTTGAGAAGGTTGAATACCAGACGTTGAAAAGAAATGACGAGAAAGAGAGAATGACCATGACGACCGTCAGCCGTCGCCCAAAGCTCAAACTCACCAGGGCGATGAGCGTCATCAGGTACCACGCCAGTCCCAACTTAGTCAGGAACAGAGCGAAGAACAGCATCAAATAGGCCCATCCCCAAAGCAACGAACCCGCGCTGCCATCCTGGCTCAATCCTACCCAAAGAATGAGGCCGGCAAAAATCAACGGGAGAATGATCTTGATGAGCGCCGGGGCAGCTGCGGCTGCTTCTCCAAGGGATTCCCAGTGCTGAGCGATCAGCTCCGGGCCGCGCCAAAACGGTAGATAGAGGATCAAGAATGTCGCTGCCAAGACAAACAAGTTTTCAGCGACAGTCCGCCACCGCCGCAGCCTGATATCGCGCAGGAAGTACACGGCCATCAACGGACCGGTGATCAATTTCACCGCAGTTGACAACCCCAGCGCAACGACCGCCAACCGCTTTCTTTCTGTCAGCAGAAGCCAAACCGCCAGAAGCAAGTAGAATACCATGACCGTGTCGGTCTTGCTTTGGCTGTTCAGAGCCACGATGGGATTCCAGGCATAGACCAGGAGACCCGCGAACACATACTCAGGGTTCACTTTCTTGAGAATAAGCGCAAGCAGGGCCAGGTTCACCAGGTGAAACATAAAAAGAACGAATCTGTACAAAAGCAGGTTGGTCGTGGGTTCGTCTCCTGCCAACCTGGACAAGAGAATATTCAGATACATCCATCCGGGGAATTTCCCACCCGGCCGGGTCGTGTAGCGGTGACTCGCATAGGGGTAGATCGGGTCCGTCGAAAACTTGTCCGCGGCGTCATAATAGGGATTGCTTTGATAGACACTCGAGACCCGTCCCCGCAAGATGTAGTTGTAGATGTCGGTGTTGAAATTCGGCAAAAACCAAACCGACACAAACGAAAAAAGCAGAGAAGCACACACAACAACCTTTCGAATCCCGGGATTGCGGCGGTTTCTCCAGCTCAAAAATATGGCCAGGCCATAGGCAAAAAAAGCACAGCCAGAAACAACAATAAGCAAAGACGCGATGAGATTACTGTCTTCGGACACGTGCAACGGCAGCGAAGTGATGAGGCGCCAGATCTCGAGATCATCTACCAGAGAGGCAGTCGGTCGGGCCAGGCGGCCGGGCGTTTGAGGAATCCAAAAACCGAAAAACAAGAACAGGAGAGTGAGAAAGGAAGCGAGCACAATCAGCACAAGGGGCGAGTGTGCCTCGATTTTCTTGACAAGATTCCTGAGCGCTGAGAACTCGTTGGGAGTCCTGCCCCATTTTTCTTGTGGCGGGCCGGTCCAGGCTGACTGGACCGGCGCGTCGCGCAATTTCTCAGTTAGCATCTAACGAAATAAGCACCCTTATGAACATCTCAACGTTCTGCGGCAATTGTCGTACCATGCCCCTAACAGACCATAACCTTGTCAATAATGTAATACTTCAGTATTCGACAGGGACGTCAAACTACTTTATTAAGCCATGAGTGTATAGCTTTGCGGGGTTGGAAATTCTGGAGAGAAATGCTCATCAGGAAGGAAGGCCGAACGGTGGCATAAAATCAATCAGTTGCCTCGAGAGGAGGGCACAAAAAAACCCGGCCATCAGACCGGGTGAATTGTCAGACAATGACACAGCTCAGATTTTCATCACATGAGTGGCGTGAATCCCTTTCGGTCCGTCAGCAACTTCAAACTGAACAGGGTCTCCCTGCTCGAGTGTCTTGTAGCCATCCCCTTCGATGGCTTTGTAATGCACAAAAACATCCTCGCCGTTTTCCCTGATGATGAATCCATAACCTTTGGCATTGTTGAACCATTTGACTGTACCTGTTTCCATTGAAGAAGCCCCTGCTTTTAAGGTTAATCGTTCGTACAACCAACTTCAAGCCCTTGATGCGAATTTCGACGTGGAACGGCGTAAATAGCTATATCACTCCGCGCGATAGTTGCACTCTGTCGTGAGTCAACATTAGAGAAGAATCAAAAAATGTGTTATTTGAAAGGCATTTAGAAGAGGTGCACATTACTTAAACTACCACCAATATAGAGCAAAAATGTCAAAAATCAAACATTTTTTTCAGTTCGACCTTGTTTACACTTTACATTCTGAACTTTTTGTCTAAATTCACGCTATGAATCTGGACCATAATAAGTATGGAATTGGCCCTGTGCAGCTCATTGTTCTGCATGGTCTGTTGGGTTCTGCCCGGAATTGGCACACTGTTGCACAGGAATTGGCCAAACATCATGCCGTCCTTGCGGTTTCTCTCCGAAATCACGGGCGATCTCCCCATGGTCCGCACACCATCGAATTCATGCAAGCGGACCTGCTCGAGCTGGTGAAGACTCACAACATCGACAAGTGTTTTGTGCTCGGTCATTCGATGGGAGGATTGGTTGCAATGTCTTTTGCCGTGGAAAGGCCGGAACATCTCAAAGGGCTGGTCGTCGTCGATATTGCTCCGGAGCTGAGACTGAACCGCATAGCCTGGATATTAGAAGCCATGCTCCAGGTTGACCTCTCCCGCGTCAGCCGCAAGAATGAAGCGGACAGTCAGTTAGCAGCAAGAATCCCTCATCCGGCGATGCGTCACTTTCTGTTACAGAATCTGAAAAGGCAGGCAGATGGGCACTATGTCTGGCAATGCAACTTGCCAGAATTGTACCGATTCGTACAGCTGAGTGCACCCAACTTGTTCGCTGAAAACGAGCAGTTTCACGGTGCGACGCTTTTTATCAGTGGTGAGCGCTCAGAACAAAATCTGGCAAAAAAATCAGAGATGATACGCAAACACTTTCCAAACATGGAATTTGTGACCGTACCCGGCGCCGGTCACTGGGTACATGTTGATGCGATGCCACAGTTTGTCGATATCGTTGCGGAATTCATCGGCAGAGATGATCCAGGAAAGGCTCTTATCTTATGAGGTGCTGAAGCTTAAGCCAGAACCAAAGAGATTCCTTCCTGAGTTACGCGGTTCCCGACCGGGGGCGGTCGGTGTACAAGCTTCAGCTTGCCGGGGTGAGGGGAAAACACGCTAAAGCGTGAACACCCCAATCTTGAACACCTGAACCCGTTGAAAAGCTTAGCAAAGAATCCGTCGCTGTAGTGGCTTGACTATTCTGGTCGGCTTCACCAAGTTCCACTCAACACGGCTCCTCGACCGGCAGCAGCATGCCTTACTCCGAGCATTTGAGCGTCTTAATCTCAGCGCGACTCATGGCGTCATCCACAAGAGCAGGGGTCACGAGCTCCCTTTCGGCGTCTGCGAGGCTTCTGGGATGGGCTTTGGTGGCAGGATTGTCGGGTACAAAGAGCGTACAGCAATCCTCGTACGGCGCAATGGAAATCTCATACGTCCCGACTCTCTTAGCCAGCTCCACTATCTCCTGCTTATCGAAACCCGCAAGTGGACGCAGAATTGGCAACGACGTCACTTCGCCCACGACGCGAATATTACTTAGCGTCTGCGACGCAACCTGGGCGACGTTTTCACCCGTCACCAGGGCGCGTGCCTTCTCGAGCCGCGCGATTCGCTCGGACAGCCGGACCATGTACCGGCGATACAGCAGCACGCGCAGCTCAGACGGAGCCTTCGCCATGATTTCTTTCTGAATGTCGATGAAGGGAATGAAATAGACTTTTGAGGTGAATTGATACTGGTTCAAAACCTGCACGATTCGTTCAGTATTCTCCTGGGAGGCTGGATTCGTAAATGGCTGGCTATGAAAATGAGCGTAGATGAGATTGACCCCACGTTTCAACATCAGGTACGACGCCACCGGTGAATCGATGCCGGAAGAAAGCAAACAAACTGCTCGCTCGCTGACCCCGACAGGCAGGCCCCGTATTCCTTGAATTTTCCGGGTATAAAGAAAAATGCTGCTTTCGGTCACCTCCACAAACAAAGTCGCCTGTGGATTCGACAGATCGACTCTCTTCTGGCACTTTTCATAAATGTAGGCACCAACCTCCTGGTTGATCTGCATGGAATTAAAAGGGAAATCCTTTTGAGCACGGCGAGCTTCGACCCTGAAGGAGTCGAAGTTCATGTCCCGAAGCAATTCCCATCCCACTTCTTTGATGGCATCCAGGTCTTTAGGCACCTCCACCCCGAAGCCAAAATTCGCGATGCCAAAGACGCGGCGCAAACGCGCTTCTGCATCGCACTCGCCAGCATCACACGTCAGGTGAATAATCACGCGTCCCCGCTGCCGCTTGATGGCATCAATGGAGCCTCGTGGCAGGACTCGCTTGATGTTCCTGATGAGCTGTTTTTCAAAAAAGACGCGGTTTTCGCCCTTAAGGGCAATCTCCCCATAGTGGACGACAACAATATGCTGCATACCTACGTGTGCTTTTCGGACCGTGCAATTGCTCAACTCAGGTCGCTCAATTGCTGGC
The DNA here is from genome assembly GCA_046757165.1 of bacterium. Taxonomy (GTDB): domain Bacteria; phylum Zhuqueibacterota; class Zhuqueibacteria; order Oceanimicrobiales; family Oceanimicrobiaceae; genus JBHHXT01. Next base: position 54,423 of record JBHHXT010000001.1, read on the forward strand.
GTGCCAGTTTGTGCTTCGCATTGTTCTTCAACGCCGATTTGAACATCTTCTTCGCCTTTTCCTCGCGGCCGCACGCCACATAATACTGGCCGACGGAAAAGTAGAGGTCATCCAGACCTGTGCCGCTGCCAAAGTGCTCAACCAACTGCACAGCGTTCTTGCCAAAGTGTCTTTTCGTCATCTCCGGATTTTCGAGCAGGAGCGTCAACAACAAAACGTTGTCGGTGTTGCGAGTGATGAGTGACTCGAGAATCTTGATCCCCTCATCAAACAACACATCGATGAGCTCTAGCTGATTCTTCAGGTTTTCGCTGTTCTTTTGAAAGGTTTCGCTTTCCTCAACATAATGCTCAATGACATACTTTAATTCGCGCGCAACCAGAAGTTTGTGAAAGAGCAGTCCGATGTTGTTCATGAATTCCAATTCTATTTCATCGGGTACGAACTTGTTTGCTTTCTCGAACCTGCTTTTTCGGGGGTCCTGCAAGCGCTTGTATAACTGATGGTGTTCTTCCTTTGCCTCATAGAGGATGTCGCAAAGCTCGCGCAGCTTCGCAAACGAAAGAAACGTTCCCCGTTTCACCATCCGGTTGTATTTCTTGAACCTGTCCCGCCCTTCCAGGTAAAGCATGATCATGTTGCGAATCTTCCACTTCTTTATGCGTTTCAGGTACGGCTTCACTGCGGCGTCATCTGACATAATAACCTTCCAACAACATTTGTTTTAGAAATCAATCACCCGTACTGCTTTTGTCGTCTGCGGAGTCAGGAGTGGCGACCCCGGTCCAGCCTTCCATCCAACCTCTCCAGATGATCGTTTGCACCGGGGAGAGATGGGACACCGTATGAATATCACACTCTACGGTCCTTTGTTCTCCAACCTGCGCCGGTAGTTCCAGCTCTTGCCCTTTTCTCGAGATTCTCACAACGACCCTTTGACCTGTCGTCATTTTGCTCACTTCTTGCAGCCATTCGCTCAGGGAGCCGATTCGAACACTGTCGAGCGCCACCAGGTAGTCATCTCGTCGCAAACCGGCCTTTTCGACCGGGCTGGAGCGCTCGACCGAGACCACTCGATTGTTGGGGCCGACAAATACAACCTCACCGAGATGAGGCAGAAAGGACTCTTCGAGTGAGACTCCCATGCCGGCAAAAGCGAAAAACTTCTGGTAAGGAAGCTCACGTGTGCCGGCGACGTAATTGTCAAAAAACTCCGAGAAATCGCTCTCGCTTATCTCGTTCACGATGGCCTCGACATCGTCTTTTGTAAACCCGAGCTGCTTCTTCCCAAACCGCTCATTCATGGTTCTCAATACATCATCCAGGCTCGCCCGATTGGAGGTTCGGTGCCGGATTTCGAGATCCAGAAGAACCCCCAAAATTTCCCCTTTGTTGTAGAAGGAAACGCCCGGATGACCGTAACCTCTTTCCCAGATGTCCCAGCTTGCCTCCTCGACACTCACCTCCTTACGCTCATCGGTCTTCTGCAATCGCTCTATTTGGCGCGCCAACTCATCGAAGAATGCTCGCTCGTCCCACAAGCCGGTCCGCACGAGGGTGAGCGCCTCATAGTAGCTTGTTACACCTTCGGCAAACCAGAGTGTCCGTGTACGTTCCTCGGTGTCGTAGTCCAACACTTCAAACACCTTTGGATGAATTCGTTTGACATTCCAGACGTGAAAGAACTCGTGGGCTGTAACTTCAGCAGCGCTCATCACACTTGCCGTCAAAAGCTCGCTCGCCAGACCAATGGTGGTGGAATTGCTATGTTCGAGCCCACCGCCGCTGCGGTAGCCGGGCAAAAGGTTGTAAAAGAAGACGTACCTGTCAAATGGGATCTCACCGAAGAAATCAACCTGGTATCGGCAGATCTTTTCGACCATGTTCGAGAACTTGTGCCGCGAAAAACGTATCGGGCCGTGAAAGATCAACTCCACCTGCGCCTCGCCGAGTTGTAGTGACTGCCGGTCGAATTTGCCTAGCTGGGCCGGCGAATCGATGAGGACATCGTAGTCTCTGGCGTAAAACACGCCCGACGCCTGGTCACGAGCCAGCGGCGAGGCAATATCCCATCCGTCCGGCACCTCATAACTGACTGAAACAGGCCGGTGTTTCTGGCCGTCGACATACATGAAGACGCTCGGGCCTTCCACCAGAACATACGACGAGTCCTGACCGGCGCCGGACCACGGCTGGTAGGCTTGCTCCACTTCATACTCCACCACGAGTGAATCGCCATGCACATCAACCCGCCACCCATCCTTCCCCACCTGCTCGAACGTCAACTCTCGACCTGCGACATCGAAGGCACGAAAGGCCTCCACATTCTGCGCGTAGTCCCGGATTCGGTAAGAGCCGGGAGACCAACGAGGCATGCGCACTGTGACTTCTTCTCGGCTGATGCCGCTAATCTCTATTCTCACCTTCGACTGTCCGGGATCACTTTCGTTCACGGTGTAGCTGTAGTTGATTTTGCTGTAACTTGCTGGCGTGTCCTGGATAGTACTTCGGACAACAGTTCCGCTCAAAACCGCCAGAACAATATAGGCAACTCGTCTGAACTTTTTCATCTGGAGAAAGGATTTCATTTGTGTCCGGGCACAACCCCATAAATACTTCAAAGCTACGCCGTTCGCCCCAAAAACGCAAGCCTTTTTCAGGAGACGAGTGCATTGCTCACAGAAAAGAAGTCGTCAGGCCCTTTACGTCTTGACTGGAGTCTGCGCCCAGTAGAGATGGCCCTGCGGGCAGGAAAAGGTAGAATATTCCACACGGATAAAAAACCCACACGGATTTTTTGTTAGAGAATTTTCCGTGTGGGTTTTTTATCCGTGTGGACCAAACATCGCAAAGTTTTGTCGATAGGGCGCTTCAGATCAGTTTTTCTTTCGCTTCGATCTTAACCGAATGGCAAAGATGGGCAGTAAGAAAAATCCAATATTGACCAGGGCGTTCAAAGGCGTTTGCAGGGAACGGTTGTCAATCGCCAGCTCGACTGCCGGCTTGCCGCAACACCCACCGCCGTTGCTTGGTTCTGCAATCGAAAAGGTGTGGTTGCTGTCTTTTGTTGAATTTCCCTCATCATCTGTGGCGCTCACAAAATACAGGATAGTGCTTCCCAGCGGTTGGCCAGGAATATCACCGCGATAATGGTCGCTGCCTGTCGCGCTCATGTCCAGCGTCACCGCCTCTTGCCCGGTCATCTGATACGTCAAAGTCGCACTCGTGATGGTGGACTCGGAGTCGTCCAGAATGTCGGCTTCGACAACGTACGGTCCCACCACGTCGAGCGTGTTTCCCAGGCGCGTCGTGCGCGCAATGATCGGGCTGGTCGACATGGCCTTGAAGACATTGAGCCGACCGCCACTGGCAACCTTGTCAGCGTAGTTGATGCTCCTGTCCACCGAGCCGAGCAGGCGGATGATGATCCGATTCATGCTCAACTGTGGAAACTGTGCCCAAATCAAACCAGCCGCACCGCTGACATGGGGGGTGGCCATCGAGGTGCCACTGAGGGTCTCGTACCGTCCTCTGGCAACCGTACTCACGATGTTGTTTCCAGGCGCGGACAGGTCGACGGTGTTCTTGCCGAAGTTGGAAAAACCAGCCAACCGGTCGCTACTGGTGTTGGCCGCTACCGAAATGACGTTTGCCACCTCGTAGTTGGCCGGATAAGTCGGCGCCCGGTCGTTATTGCTGAAGTCGTTGCCGGCGGCCGCCACAAACAGGACGCCATTGTCGTTGGCGAACTTGATGGCGTCTTCCAAAGCGCGCGACTTGCCGCCGCCGCCCCAACTGTTGCTCAAGACCCTGGCGCCCATCCTTGTGCCATAGATGATGGCTTCGACGGCGTCATCGGTGGTACCGCTGCCATTTCCGTCCAAAAACTTCAACGGCATGATCGAAACGTTCCAGTTGACGCCGACGACGCCCTTGTTGTTGTCACCGACTGCGCCAATGGTGCCGGAAACATGGGTGCCGTGGTCGTTGTCGTCGAACGGGTTGTTGTCATCGTTGATAAAATCCCAGCCCCGAAAGTCGTCAACAAAGCCGTTGCCATCATCGTCCACACCGTTGCTTTCCTTGCCGCCGCCGCTTTCACCGGTATTGCTCCAGATGTTGTCTTTGAGGTCAGGATGATCGGTGTCGACGCCGGTGTCAATAACGCCAACGATGACGGATTTACTGCCTTTCTGCAAGTCCCAGGCCTCCGGGGCGTCGATCTGCCGCATGCCATAGAGATCGTTGAAGCGCGGATCGTTTGGAACGATGGACGCTTTGTAGATGTAGTTCGGCTCGGCGTACTCCACTGTCGAAATGGCCCGGCATTCTTCGATCGTCTTCAGAACCGATTTTTTGCTTGTGATATTACATTGCAGAGCCGAGATCTCATCGAAACGCTTGACGACCTGAATCCCGACACTTGACAACAGGTTGTCAACCGATCTCGGCGCCTGATCAGTCTTGAATTTAATGATCACTTCACCTGGCATAAATTCCGCAGTTTCTGCTTGTACTGCCAGCGCCGGCTCAGCGCTGCTCTCAACAGGTGGCTCCTCCGCAGCCAAAGCACGCACGGTCTGAGTTGGCTCAGCATACTCGACAAAGCCCACGTTGCTGCAAAGCTTGACCACCTCCATGACAGATTGGTCTTCTGCAACTCTGAAGACGTCAACGCTGATCTCATCGATCGACCTGACTTTGACCAAACCCAGGCTTGAAGTGAAAGAATCGATCTCACTGACCGTCGCACCTTCTTTGAATTTGATCATGACTTCATCGGTCTTTTCCCTGCCAAACGATGGCACCTGGAGCACCGCCGAGCATAAGACGCAAATCAAACCTATGATCAACTTTTCTTGGAGACGCATAACTCCTCCTTCCTTGTGATTAGTTGTTAACAACCCCTGTTAATTTGAAGAATAGCATTAAGAGAAAAAATCACTCAACCGTATTGCGCAAGATACCGATTTCGAGCACCTCGACCTCGACTTCATCTCCTGGGTTCAACTCGCCCACGCCCGCGGGGGTGCCAGTCGCAATCACATCCCCGGGTTCCAGCGTGCAGAATTTGGATAGATACGACACGAGCTCCAGGATGTCGAAAATCATCTCCGACGTTGAGCCTCGCTGCCTTGTCTCACCATTGACTCGAACCCGCACTTCCAAATCTCTGAAATCGTGGATGGCCTGCTTTGGGACGAGAGAGGGCCCCAGCGGACAAAAGGTATCAAAACTTTTCGAGCGGAACCATGGGCGGCCAGCCTTTTGATCGGCTTGCTGCATTTTGCGCGCGGTAACGTCGTTGAGAAGCGTAAACCCTGCGATGTGGTCCAAAGCTCGTCCCTCCGAGACCCGATGTCCCCTCTTGCCGATGATGACGGCAAGCTCCCCCTCATAGTCCACACGGCCGACATTTGCAGGCAGGCGGATAATCTCTTCATGGGCAATGATAGCAGAGGGAGACTTGGAAAAAAAAATAGGCTCGTCGGGCACAGGATTGCCGAGCTCGTCAGCGTGCCGGCGGTAGTTTCGCCCGACGCAGAGTATTTTCTGCGGCCGGCCAAGGGGCGGCAGATATTTCACCGGCGTCTGGATCTCGAGGTCCTCGATAGACCTCACTTCCTGCAACTCAAAGAGCACGTCCTGCAACGTATCCAGGTCGAAAAAATCCGCTTCCACCATAACCTGCAGAAAATTCAACTGCGGACCCTGGCCTCGACTCTTCAAGTTTTTGTACAACTCCCAGGCCAGTGAAAAATTATACAGCTCGCCTTGATACTCTATGCCGATCTGGGAAAGCCCTTTGTCGGTGGAAAATGAAAAAACTTTCAACTCGGATTCCTTTCCCGCAGTTCGATCCGATTCTCCCCTAAGATGCACTCAGAATCAAAATACAAGGAAACGTAATAGGGCAGGCTCGAAAATCCGCACCAGTTTAGGCAAATAATTTGTGATTGTCAAGGGTTTTTGTGACGTTCATGCGCTGGCCACCCGCTACCCGAGGTTTAGGTTCCAAATATGTATTGCTTCAAATACCGATTATCTACTTCGATTTCATCGAGCTGAGCTTTGACCAGATCTCCGATAGAAACGATCCCGCCAATACGATCTTTCTCCACAATAGGCAAGTGTCTTATTTTGTTCTTCGTCATGACAGCCAAAGAGTATTTGATGTCATCGTCAGGAACCCCGACAATCAGTTTCCTGGTCATGACCTGCTTGACCAGGGTCTTTCTCAGCAAGTTGTCCCGATCGACGCACTCCCACAGAACATCACGCTCCGAGATGATGCCCACCAACTTTTCATTGTCATCCAGAACCAGTAAAGCACCAATTCGGTTCTTGAAAAGAATCTTGATGGCATCGTGCACAGTCTTCTCCATGTTGATGGTGAAGACCTCACCACTCTTTGCTTTGAGAATATCTTTCAGTTTCATCTGGTACCTCCTGTTGACCTTGATGTATGCCGCTCACGCTTCAGGCCCCTCCTCCTGCTTATCCCGTGTGGTGTACGCCTCACAGGCAAGCATCGGCAAGTTTGGATACTTTGGAAACGATGAATCAAGTTTAGAGTGCTCGCACAGCAAGAATTGACTGCCCCTGGAACCGCGAATACGTCTGGCAAACAAACAACAGGCGCAAAGCCCTCCTTTATCAGCGTCCACCAATATTCTCGGAAATATCGCCAAACCCCAGGTAGTCGTCCACAACCTGCTCCGAAATGTCAAACTCTCTTTGAGAAATCTCAACGGATTTGGGATAAAGTTCAGCCAGCATTTCTACTGCCTGGATCACCTGAGATTCATCGATCGCAAGACACTGAGCGAGAGCGCCTTTGAGGGCAAGGTACCGGTTTCCGATCGGCTTCCATTGATGTGGGTCCAGATCACCAAACAACCCCACCAGAGGCACGCCGGCAGCAGCCGCCAGGTGCATCATATCCAGGTCGCAGCACACGAAGACATTGCAGCAGCTTATCAAAGCTGCCTGCTCCCGCAATCCCAGGTCAGACCCTTCGATGGGTATGAAGGGTAAGCTGTCCACGAATTGCTGGACTCGTTCCCGTCCGGGCCCAGACCAGAAAACCACGATTCTGGCACCGTACTTCATGCTGAGATGTCTGGCGACATTGACATATCTGTGTATCTGCCATGTACATCCTGCATCGCCGGAGTCGATGTGGATCCCCAAAACAAACTCCCTGTATTTGACACCCCTTTCAAGCAAGTACTCGATCGCGTTGTTGCTTTCATCGCTGGTAAATGTCAGGCCCGTGTGACAGCCTGCAGGTTTCACACCGATGTAGTTGACAATGTCCAGGCCTCGCTCTACCTGGTGCTCGAGCCGCCTCGAATGGGGGGCGAGCAGATTGTAGAAGAAGTTCTCACGACACCCTTCAAAAACCAGGTGGTCAGAACCGAGAACAAACCTGGCACAGCTCAACTTCGCCAACAGGTCGGAGGTAAACGAGTGGCAGAAGGTACTAAGCACGATGGCCAGATCGAACCGGCTTCTCAACCCTCCCGAAAAACATCGAACGCAACCAAACAACCAATTTGCACTTCCCGGAGGAAAGCTGATCACCTCGTCAACACAATCCTCGTGCATCAACACGGCAGCCTGGGGAGAGCGCGCAACAACTGCAATGTGAGCATAGGGAATGGCGCGTCTCACGGCCCGGAAGGCCGGGATAGACAGCAGTAGATCACACAACCGGTCGTGTTGTTGAACAAAGAGGATACGCTTGATTTTCCGAAGCGATACATCAGAAGCAGAAAATCTCGCACGCCTCAGTCGTCTCTCGAGTAGCCTTAGCAAGGTCAGTCGGAGTGCACGCTTCAGCCTCGTCGTAGCACTCATAGCAGGCATCCTTCCTTAGAATTTTCCAGAAATAGTGAGACTGTAAGGCTAACCTAAAGATGCTGTTTCTCTCACCTTGTTTTTGTCAAACAGGGTCAACAGCAACTACGCAGACACGGCTCCTTGTTTGTGTTGCGAAGTTGTTGTCCCCAAACCCGCGAGCGTGTGAATTTTGGTTACGACCTCCACACTATTATGGTGTTTTTCAACCCAGGCTCTGCCGCGCCGGCCGAGCTCCTGCCTCAAAGACGGACTTTGAATGAGTTCAACCAACTTGTCCTCGAGATTGGATTCATTGACCAGGACGAAGGGATGGTCAGAATAGCTCGCTTCAAATCCTCTTGCGAGACACGAGCAGGTCGGAATTCCCATCGCCAGAGACTCCAATGAATTGAGGCCGTACCCCAAATCGCCCAGTTGATCGACAAATATGTGACATTGCGCCTTTCTTTGCAGGCTTTCAGCATGCGAAACGTTTTCGATCAGCACCAATTCCACCGGGTAATCTGACTTCAACGATTCAACGGTTGCGATCACCACATCACTGCCCTTGGCTTTCCGGTTGGTCGGCGCATGTCCAATTCTGATAGGGTCCGAAATGGGCTCAGGTCGTAGCTGGTAAGGTTCGGTTTCGAATGGGAAGAATACGTGGAAGATGTTCGGATGGAGTTGTAAATGGTCATACTCGAGCGTGACATTCAGATCTGAAAGAGCTTCGATCGCGGGGATAACGCCTCGCGTTCGTAGGTCACTACCGGTGTAGCAGCAGATAATTTTCTTGCCGAGCGATTTCAACTTTTCTACAATTCGACCATCTCGATAGAATTCCAGCCCGCCATCCAACTGAATGACATCAAACTCACAAAACTCTATTCTCTCCAGACACGGCAGAATTCGGAATCCCCAGAACCATTCTCGCAACCGCACTAACGCATGCTCAGCAGGCCCGTTCGCCTGCCAAGCAAGAGGCAGACTCTTTCTTTCAACCACCTGGTTGCTCACCGTCAACCTGCTGGGATGCGAAACGAATTTTTTGATCAACCGCGTGCCGCTGAAATCGAGGAAGGGCAAATCCAGACAAATGTCCTCGGCGTAGTTTCTCCTGTCTCTCCCCAGGGTGACCAGCCGGCTCGTGTGGCCAAGCTTCCTTTCAGCACGAACAAAAGTGATTGGGACTCCGGAGGTGTTAAAAGGAGCAATATGTAGAATTTTCAAAACCATCGACAAAACAACATGGGTGTAGGAGGTCTGGCAAGAAGTCTGCTTCGCAACATATCACTAACGGAAAATACAAAAACTTGCGAAAATGTCAAACCTTTTTTATCAAAGTGTCCCGAAAAACCCCCAGCGCGCCAAATCCCTCCTTAAAGCGTGCCAGTCCCCAGTTCGGTTTCATGTTGACGGTGAAGATGCCAAAATCGAGAAATTTGATCTGCTTGCTGATGGCCCACCGAATCACCTCATAAAAAAGAAGGTTGACCCCCCGATGCTGCTGCAATTCCTCGCGGTGGCTGATGTAGAAAGCCAGGGCCACCCTCTCATTACACTCGAACACGACAATGCCAGCCATCATCTCGCCGTCTCTTTGCGCAGCGAAGAGCCTGATTTTCTCTGGGAACAACTGCTTGAGCAGCAGCAGCTCGTCCAGCGAGTGCGTCGGGCGAACGTTGTGGCGCATCTGCAAGTTCTTCTTCAGAATGTCGTAGAAAGTGGAGAAATCGTCGCACTCACTCACCTGAACACCCATCTTGAGCGCCCTCCGGACTGCCCGCCTGGACTCCGGACTGAACACCAACAGGGTGTCCTCCGCGGCAAAGTCCAATGGAATAACACTCGAAACTTCTCGCCGCAAATACGAAAAGCCCGATTCGCCGAGGGCAAAATCGAAGTAGTTTCCCGGACGGGAATGATAGATAAGAGGGGGCAGCGTCATCTGTATCGTTTCAATCCCATTGTCACCTGCGAACTCGAGCAGACGTTCTACGATGAAAAACGTGTCCTTGAGGGAGATGGTGAGTTTGAAGACCGGACCTCCAAACGAGGCGCCGGGATGTGAAATCAGCGCCTTGCCTCTGTCGATTTCACGCACCCCCGCGGGAAAAATCGCAATGCATTTGCCGGCTTTGGTGAACAGCAACGAGCAATCATCGAAGCGGCCAGGAGGATGATAGGCCAGGAACTGCCGGGTGTGGAAGATCGTGCCGTTGTTCGAAAACCAAACAAACTCATCCCACCCTTTCTCATCTCCAACCCGAAACCGAGTCACTTCGACGCTGTTGCGCTCCTGCAAGTCCTTGAAGGCTGACTCCCGGACGCTCATTTCGCAAGCGTGACCATGATTGCTTTTTGGACGTGGAGACGGTTCTCTGCCTCATCGAAAACGATGGAATGTCGCCCATCGATCACCTCGGCGGTGATCTCTTCACCGCGATGCGCCGGCAAGCAGTGCATCACCAGACATGCCTGATCTGCCTGTTGCAGCAGGGCCTGATTGACTTGAAAATCGCGAAAGAGGACTTTGCGCGCCTCAGCTTCGGACTCCTGACCCATGCTGGCCCAAACGTCGGTATACAGCACGTCGGCCTCCTTTGCTGCTGCCACCGAGTCGCGATAGATTTCAATCTCGCTGACATTCGCCTGCCTGGCCACCCGAAGAATCTCGGCGTCGGGATCATAGCCCTCCGGGATAGCAAGCGAGAGCCGCATCGGGACCCTGGCCGCCATAATGATCCAGGAGTTGGCGACGTTATTGCCATCTCCGACATAAGCTACCTTCAGGTCATCCAGACCGCCTCTCTTTTCATAAACCGTCAACATATCTGCCATGATCTGACACGGATGGAGCAGGTCTGTCAAGCCATTGATAACCGGAACGGTTGCATGGCTGGCCAGCTCGATAATATCCTCATGCCCGAACAGGCGCGCCATGATCAAGTCAACATATCGAGAGATCGTTTGCGCCACGTCACCGATAGCTTCGCGCTTGCCGATTTGGATATCGTCGGGGCCGAGATAAAGCGCCTGTCCACCCAACTGAAACATGCCAACTTCAAAGGAAACGCGTGTACGCGTGGACGGCTTCTGGAAGATCATCGCGAGGGATTGTCCTTCCAGAAGTTTGTGATGCTCGCCGCGCTTCTGCTTTGCCTTCAGTTCGCGCGCCAGTTCAAATATGTCAAGAATTTCACTCTTATCTAAGTCTGAAATGGAGAGAAAATCTTTCTTCACCCCCGGCTCCTTTCTTCGGCAGAATATATTTGAACCACACATTCACACTGATAACGGATCTTGTCACTAATGAACAATACTTCATAGCTAGAGAATATACCGGCTCAGATCTTCATCCTTGACGATGTCATCGAGTGTCTTGAGCACAAGCTCTCGAGTGATGAGCAATCGTTTGACCCGGGTGTCGGGAACCTTGAACAAGTAGTCCTCCAGAAGCGCGGTGAGCACGGTATGCAGTCGACGGGCACCGATGTTTTCGGTGCGTTCATTCACGGTGTTGGCTATGTTGGCAATCTCGCGAATGGCCTCGTCCTCAAACACAAGCGACACGCCTTCAGTTTCAAAGAGCGCCACGTACTGCTTGATCAAAGCATTCTCGGGCTCAGTAAGAATGCGCACAAAGTCCTCGGCCGTCAGGCTACTCAATTCAACCCTGATGGGAAAGCGGCCCTGCAATTCAGGGATCAGGTCGGACGGTTTCGAGATATGAAAGGCTCCGGAAGCAATGAAAAGGATGTGGTCGGTTTTTACCATGCCATACTTGGTGAAAACACTGGTGCCTTCGACAACCGGCAGCAGGTCTCGCTGTACGCCCTGTCGTGATACGTCCGGGCCTGACTTGGCGCCCTCACCTGCAATCTTGTCGATCTCATCTAAGAACACGATGCCTGAACTCTGCACGCGATCGATGGCCTCTTGCACAACTTGCTCCATATCGATCAGCTTTTGGGCTTCTTCCTGAACGAGATATTTCCTGGCCTCGCTCACACTCATTTTGCGGCGTTTGGTCTTCTTTGGGATCATGCCTCCGAATAAGTCCTGCAGGTTGACCCCCATTTCCTCAACACCCATGGGCGAAATGATCTGCATCAAAGGGGACTGGTCGCTCTGGACATCGAGCTCGACCAAGCGGTCCTCCAATTCGCCGCTCTGGAGCTTGAGCTTGAACTTTTCTCGCGTTCGATTATGCCGTTCCTCGGTGTCATCATCCTCGATTTCGACGGCATTTTCTATGCTGACGCGTTTGCGTTTCCTGGGCGGGGGCGGGACCAGAAGCTCCAGCAACCGCTCCTGCGCGTGTCTTTCAGCCAGCTCTTGCACCTCTTTCGTCTTTTCTCCCCGCACCATTGAAACGGAGAGATCGGTCAGGTCCCGGATGATAGATTCAACGTCGCGGCCAACATACCCGACTTCGGTGAACTTTGTGGCCTCGATCTTGATGAAGGGGGCATTTGAGAGCCGCGCAAGACGCCGCGCAATTTCCGTTTTGCCGACGCCGGTCGGCCCGATGAGAATGATGTTGTTAGGATAAATTTCTTCTCTCAGGTGGTCCGGCACTTGCTTCCTGCGCCAACGGTTTCGCAGCGCGATGGCAACCGACTTCTTTGCCTTGTCCTGTCCGATAACGTATTTGTTTAACTCTGCAACGATTTGTTTTGGAGTAAGCTCTTTTATGTCTGACATTTAGATTCCTATTTAGATTTCCTCGATCGTGAGATCAGAATTTGTATAAACGCATATACCGGCTGCGACTTTCAGGGATTCCTCAACAATTTGCTTTGCACCTAACCCGGAGTGTTTTACCAGGGCAGTGGCAGCAGCCATGGCATATCCGCCACCGGAGCCGATGGCAATAATGTTGTCATCGGGCTCAATCACGTCACCAGTACCAGAAATAAGGAACATGCTTTGTTTGTCCATGACGATCAACTGCGCTTCCAATCTCCGCAGGAATCTATCTTTGCGCCACTCCTTGGCGAGTTCCACCGCCGCCCGGCTCAAATTGCCGCTGTATTCCTCCAAACGGTTTTCAAATTTCTCAAAAAGCGTGAAGGCATCCGCTGACGCACCTGCAAACCCCGCAATCACCATGTCCTGGTAAATCGTACGGATCTTGCGCGCCTTCGCCTTGAGAATGGAATCTCCGAGGCTTACCTGACCATCCCCGCCCATAGCACTCTTGCCCTGGTGGCGAACCCCGAGTATGGTTGTGCTTCTTATTCTATCCATCTGCCAGCCTTAGAGTTTTCTTCTCAACCGGGAAACCGGAATCATCATTTGTTCACGGTACTTGGCAACCGTCCGCCTCGCAACCTGAAAGCCCTTCTGTTTCAAGAGCTCAGCAATTCTCTGATCGTTCAAAGGTTTGTTTGGATCTTCCTTTTCAATAATCTCCCGGATAAAGTTTTTTATGGTCTTGTTGGAAACATCATCGCCGGTATCACTCCTGATTTTCTCGCTGAAAAAATATTTCAGCTCAAAAACGCCGTGCTCTGTTTGCACATACTTGCCATTGGTCACGCGGCTGATGGTGGAAATATCCATTCCAATTTCATCGGCGATGTCCTTCAGAATCATAGGCTTGATATGCTCCTTGCCATAATCGAAAAAGTCGCGCTGCTTATCGATGATCGCCTCCATCACGCGCAGAATTGTCGCCCGTCGTTGGTGAATTGAATTGATCAACCAGCGCGCCGATTCCAAGCTTTGCCGGATATAGTCGCGGGCATCCTTTGTCGACTTCTTCTTATCCAGCAACAGTTTTCTGTATGAGTTGTTGATCCTGAGATGGGGGATATTCCAATCATTCATGCTGATGCTGAAGTCCCCGTCTTCGTCCTTTTCGACCACCAGATCGGGCACAATCACATTTTGATGAAACAGGACATACCCCTCCCCGGGCTTCGGATTGAGCTTCGTGATGTCTGTGATGGCAGCGCGGATACCGTCGAGCGAAATGTCCATCTTTTTGGCAATCTTCTCATACCGTTTGTTGGTAAAATCATCAAAATGGTCTCGCAGAATCTCGACGGTGCACGGATTATGGTCATCTATGTCCAGGATTTGAATCAGCAGGCACTCCTGTAGCGAGCGTGATCCGATGCCGAGGGGCTCAAAATGCTGGATGATCTTCAATACTTTCTCAACCTGGTCCGTGTCTTCCTGCAGCGTTTCCGCGATAAAGTCCACTGAGTACGGCAAATAGCCGTCCTCATTTATGTTCCAGATGATGTATTCGCCGATGACGATCTCCCGCTCTGAGAGATGGTTCGTCATATGCAACTGACTGAGTAAATGCTCCGGTAAGGTCGTATGGGCCACCTCCGGCCGTTCGAAAACTTCAGCGCTGTCGTCTCTGGGCATGCGGTATTCATACGTATCATCGTCGTTCAAGATCGTTTCCCAATCAATCTCCTCTTTTTCGAACTCATCGACGGCGTCGTTCTCGCTTTCCTTTTCGTCTTTTGCCTCACCGTCGGTAACCTGCACGACCTCTTCCTCCAGTTCTTCCACCAAATCCATCTCTTCGTCTATTTCGAGCAATGGATTGGTCTCCAACTCCACTTTGATTTTTTGTTCAAGGCTTAAGATGGGGAGCTGTAGGAGAGATGAAAGCAATACCTGTTGCGGAGATTGCTTCAACGACATTGCAAGTTTTTGAACTAAGTTCGCCATAACAGATCCTGTCTATACCGGGGTTCTCGAGGTCAACACCATCTCATCGATTCAGCTTGAACTTTTCACCAAGATAGAGTTTGAGCGCAGCCTGATCATTTGCCAGGAACTGCGCCGTGCCAGATATCAGCACATTGCCGTCAAAAAGGAGATAGGCGCGATCCGTAATGTCCAGTGTCTCGTGCACATTGTGGTCAGTGATGAGCACTCCAATCCCCCTGTATTTCAGGCGCTTGACAATATTCTGAATTTCTTCGACTGCGATCGGGTCCACGCCGGCAAAGGGCTCATCCAGAAGGATGAACTTGGGATTCCTGATCAGGGCCCGCGTGATCTCAACGCGCCGACGTTCACCACCTGACAGCGTGTACGCTTTTCTGTCAGCCAAATAGCCGATGTTCAACTCATTCAAAAGCTCATGCAATCGTCTTTCCCGTTCTGTTTTCGAGATCTTCAACGTTTCCAGTATGGCCTCGATGTTCTCTCGCACGGTCAAACGCCGGAAAATCGATGGTTCCTGCGAAAGATACCCAATCCCGAGCCGTGCCCGCTTGTACATCGGCAATCTTGTGATATCCCGATCCTGCAGGAAAATCGCGCCGCTCTTCGGCTTGATCATCCCAACGATCATGTAGAAGGTCGTGGTTTTGCCGGCGCCATTAGGACCGAGCAGCCCGACAATCTCTCCCTGATTGACTTCGATAGTGACCTGATTGACAACCTTGCGCTTTCTGTAAACCTTAACGAGATCTTTCGTCTTAAGCGTCAGCACGATTTCGTTTGAGTTACACGACCTTCGTCATTTCAATTTCTCACTTTGGCGGCAGATACTTGCCTTCGGCCACGTCCGGATGACTGCTGACCCAAACACGCTGTGCCCGGCCATCCGATAATTCGATTTCAATACGATCTCCGGATAACTCGTTGGCTCCTTTGTAAGAATCGTCCTCGATAATGTGATAAAAACTGGTCGCCTGGTTGTCGATAATGACCCGGCGCAATTTCTTGTCTTCAAAATAAAACGTCATCTGTTGACCCGTCAACTTGTTTTGCCAGCGACCTTTGTTCAACGTATCCGCGTCTGATACCGCCAGAGCATGCCCGCTGACGGTCGCCCGTTTCAACTCAGAGCCCTTCAGAAACAGATGCACGGTATCCCCTCGGATGGTGTAGTTGGGTTGTCGCACCTCCGGATTCTCGAGCAGTGTGACCAGGTCATCGACCTTCGAAAACTCCGCCCTGCCTGAAGTCGCGGTGATCTCCGGCTGTGTCATCTCGACACTTCCGATTGCAAGGGTCCGGTCGCCGTTCTCGAAAATCTTCATCGTATCCGCAACGATGCGCGAGGTCTCGTTGCCCAAACTGTCATAGTTGATCAGCACCGGGCTTCCCCAGACTTTGCCGTAACGGTCATCACGCCAGTACTCCGCAAAGCTCCCGGTCAAGGCCATCTGCTCCTTCTTGTTCGCAATCCGAACATGGCGTTCGGAAAACAGCTTCCTTTGCCTCTGAAAATAGGTCATTCGGTCTGCCATGGTTGTGTCCGTGGGCGTAATGTTGACGACATTTCCAGAGGCGACCTGCTTTTCTTCTTTTTCAAAAATGAAGACCGTATCCGCCAGCAGCGTCTGCTCATCATCAAAAATCTTGACGTGGCCGACCAACATGTATTGCTTTCGACTGAGCGATTGTGTTGCAACGTCGCAGAGAATTGTCGTTTTCCCTTGCCGTAGTTTCACGTTTCCAACCAGCTTTTGCACAACCTGTCCGCTGACTTCCTCCCGACTAAATGACCCCGCCTGAATGAGCCGCAGTCTCTCTCCAGCCTCCTGAGACAGAAGAATCTGGGCAGTCAATAGACTTAGAACGTTAACGATATTCAAACAAAACCAATACAAACCGCCTACGACTCATTCATTGAGATTCAGTTTTTTCTGGGTCACGCCATACGGCTTCTTAATCACCCAGTTTTTGAAAGAACGTTCAGATTCGAACCCGGTGCCGTGAATGGTATCTGACTCTGCGGTGACGACGGTCACGAAGTCATCGGAGGTTGCCTTTCCCCTGGAATCACTCCAGAGCAGTTTTTCAGTAAACAGAGAAATACCGTGGTCCGACTTGATTCGTACATTGCCCTTGAATTCGATCTCATTTGTCCGTTCATTCAAAGTCGCCTCGCGCATTTTGACTCTCGAACTGTGCTCGCCGTTCTCATAAAAATCGATAGTTACGCCATCGAAAAACCTGGATTGTTTCTGACTCGAGTACCTTTCCATTCGCTTGTACCGGATTTGCCACCGCAATTGACCCTTGCTCGTGGTGGTCAGCATGGCATCAAACCCCTCCTGATCTGGTGCCTCCGCCAGGTCATCGTTGTTCGAGGTGAAATCCTGGTCTGAACGGCACCCCCCCACCATGAGCGCAAAAAAGCAAATGAATATCTTTATTTTATAATTCATAACTATTTATCGACATCCAGACTGAATATTACACCAGCGAGCCATTCAGGCTTTTTTCACGGCCTGATGCTCCAGTGCGGCTTTGACAAATTCCCGAAAGAGAGGATGTGGCTCCAGAACTCTAGATCTTAGCTCCGGATGAAATTGCACACCAACAAACCACGGATGTCCTTTCAACTCCACGGCTTCGACTAATTTCGTGTCCGGATTGATGCCGGTCGCGATCAGCCCACCCTTCTCGAACTCATCCACATACAAGTTATTCACTTCATAGCGGTGGCGATGACGTTCCGTAATCTGGTCCTTGCCGTAAATATCAAACGTCATCGTACCCGGCTCAATCTTGCACACATATGCGCCGAGCCGCATTGTCCCACCGAGGTTTGCCAGATTCTTCTGCTCTTCCATGATATCAATAACTGGAAACTCGGTCTGGCTCGAGAACTCAACCCCGTTTGCATCGTCCATGCCGCACACATTGCGGGCAAATTCGATGATGGCACACTGCATCCCCAGACAAATGCCCAAAAAGGGAATCTTGTTCAGGCGGGCGAACCTTGCGGTTTCAATCTTTCCTTCAATCCCACGGTTACCAAAACCACCAGGGATCAGAATCCCTGAAATCCCGTCAAAAAGGTTTCCAATTCCTGAGCTTTCAATCTCCTCGGAATCGATCCATTTCAGATTCACGCGAGCACTGTGAGCTGCGCCAGCATGCACAAACGATTCGATGATACTTTTGTACGAGTCCCTGAGCTCCACGTATTTGCCGCAAATCGCAATAGTCACTTCCTGCTCGGGGTTCAGAACCCGCGTGACAAACACTTGCCAGCGCGAGAGGTCCAGCTCGTCCGTCCGCAGAGCAAGCTTCTGCACGATGAGATCACCGACTCCCTCCTCCTCAAAAATCAGCGGCACCTGGTAAATGGTCTGGACATCACGCGCTTCGATCACAGCATTTTGTGGCACATTGCAAAACAGGCCGATTTTGTCTTTGAGTGCCTGGTCCATACGGCTTTCGCAGCGGCAGAGCAGAATGTCCGGCTGGATACCGATCTCACGCAGCCGCATGACCGAATGCTGCGTCGGCTTGGTTTTGAACTCGCCTGCGGCTTTGATGTAGGGGACGAGCGTTAGGTGAATGTTGAGCGTATTTTCCCGGCCCGCCTCCCAACACATCTGCCTGATCGCCTCCAGGAAGGGGAGGCTTTCAATATCCCCGATGGTCCCCCCGACTTCCGCAATGATGACATCATATTCAACATCGTGCTGCCCGGCAGTCCGTATCCTGTACTTGATTTCGTCGGTGATATGCGGAATGACTTGAACGGTTTTGCCAAGATAGTCACCGCGTCTTTCCTTTGTTATGACTGAATAATAGATCTGTCCGGTCGTGGCATTGTTCTTCTGGGTCATGTTGCAATTCATGAAGCGCTCGTAATGTCCAAGGTCCAGATCCGTCTCTGCACCATCATCCGTCACAAAAACCTCACCGTGCTGGTAGGGGCTCAACGTTCCCGGATCAACGTTGATATAGGGATCCAGCTTCAGAATCGTGACTTTCATCCCGCGCAGCTTCAGCAACAAACCGATGGAGGCCGAAGCAATGCCTTTACCAAGGGAAGAAACGACTCCGCCCGTTATGAAGATGAATTTCGTCGTCTTATTAACAGCCACACACCGACCTTTGCTGGTTTCAGATACGGTCTCACCCGATTACTTTCGGGACGCTAAAATAGCCATCCTTTTGTTTCGGCGCATTTTTGAGCGCGTCTGTCTGGCTCATCGAGGCGTTCACCTCGTCCTCTCGAAAGATATTCCTCAAATCAAGTACATGTGAGGTAGGCTCAACACCGTCTGTGTCCAGCTCATTGAGCTGTTCAACGTAAGCCACGATCTGATCGAGATGCCGCACCAATGCTTGCTTCTCTTCTACTGAGAATTCCAACTTAGCTAAACGAGCAGTCTTCTCGACATCTTCAAGTGTGATCGACATTCGTGCTTTTCCTCAATTCAAAAATCTACGTAATATAAAATAATAGATTTTGATTGTCAAGGCTAATCTAAGCCGATGGCATAATTTTTGTAAGTCGCTATTTTTTCATCAAGTACAAAAGAAAAAAGCGGCAGATGCCGCTTTTTAATCTCAAACTCCTCCCGACCCAACCGGGCGAAAACTGTCACCGCTTGGGCCGCCAGCTGGGCTGAACCTCAGACGGGTCAACTCCTCGACAGCACATTCACGACCTTTTTGTACCGGCCCTTGCGCTCGAACTTCACCACGCCCTCGATGAGAGCAAACAGAGAATCATCCCTCCCCCGGCCAACGTTTTCCCCGGGATGAATCTTGGTCCCCCGTTGACGAACAAGAATACTGCCTGCCGTCACACGTTGGCCGTCGAAGCGCTTCACGCCCAGAAACTGCGGATTGCTGTCGCGCCCGTTCTTCGAGCTCCCTACGCCTTTCTTATGCGCCATCCTCTTGTTCTCCTGCTTGTTTTGCTTTTGCTTTTGAAATACTCTTGATCACCAGTTCGGTAAAATCCTGCCGATGCCCTCTGGTCACCTGATATCCCTTTCGCCGCTTCTTCTTGAAAACGATTACTTTCCGGTCGCGCCCGAAACTCTCAATCCTGGCTTTGACGCTGGCCCGCTCCACGACGGGCTGCCCAACCGTAACCTTGCCCTTGTCGGAGATAAGAAGAACCTTGTCAAACTCAATGTTCTTACCAACCTGGCCCGCCACTTTGGGAACGCGAATACTCTCGCCCTTGCTAACCTTGAATTGTTTTCCAGCAATATCGACAATTGCATACATGATTGAATGCCTCCTGAACAAAGTGTATAATCAATCCTAGTACGACGGAGCCGCACGGTCAAACAGAAAGGACCACCTCAGGCTAAGAATCGCTCCGTAACGTCTTTGCCATCTGATTGTAATAGAATTCTAAACAGGTCCGTTCGCAGAGTGTCATCTCTTACGATATCGATTTTCACTCGATATTTCCACATGAGTCTTCGTTTGTTATTGAAGAAGCCGTTGCTCAAGTAGTTGGCAATGGAGGGATGAATATGCAACTGAAGCTTCCGTTCTTTCCTCTCTGCCCTGAACCGCTTGATCCAACGCTCTATCTTGGTCAGGACCGTACTTTCAGACACAACGCGGCCGACGCCATCACAGGCGGGGCACGGCTCGCTGAAAGCAAACAGTAGACTTGGTCGCACCCGTTCTCGCGTCATCTCGATCAGACCGAATTCACTGATCGGCGCCAGATTAGCTTGCGCCCGACTCTTTTTGAGCTCTCTCACAAATTCATCATACAGTTTTCTTTTATTCTTAGGATTGAGCATATCGATAAAATCGATGACGATGATCCCCCCGATATCCCGCAATCTCAACTGACGTGCAATTTCCCGGGCGGCTTCGAGATTAACCCTGAGAATATTATCTTCCGGCTGCTTGCCTCCGACAAATTTACCACTGTTGACGTCGACAGCCACCAGGGCCTCTGTGTGATCGAAAATAAGATACCCTCCGCTGGGCATCCAGACTTTTCTGGAAAGACTCTTTTCAAATTCAACTTCAATGCCATAATGGTCGAAAATCGGTTTCTTGCCATTATATGATTCCACTCGACCTGCAAGGCTCGAGCCTACCTCTCGCAAATATGAGGTTGTTTCGCGGTAAAGCTTCTTCGAATCCACCACCACCCGGCCAACATCGTGTGTGAACAGGTCACGTATCACGCTGGAGGCCATGGTGACGTCCTTATAAATGAGGGCCGGCGGTGACACCTTCTTGAGTTTGTTTGCTAATCGCTTCCACTCCTTCAAGAGCAAATCCAAATCATTCTGTAGCGTCTTCTCATCCTTGTTTTCGGCTACAGTTCTGACAATCACCCCGAATCCCTCAGGCCTGATGCCTTGCACAATCTTCTTGAGATTGCGCTTCTCCCTGAGTCGATAGATTTTCTTCGACACGCCAACGACATTGGAATTCGGCACCAGCACCAGGAATCTGCCCGGGAAAGCCAGCTCAGTCGAAACCCGCGCTCCTTTTCGGCTGATAGGTTCCTTGATGATCTGGACCAAAATTTTCTGGCCTTCCTTTGGAATAGGTCTGCGACTTCTCTCCCTGCTGGTCCGCCGTCTTCCATTCAGATTGATGAAGGTCCGATAGTCAACAATCTCATCCCCGATATCTGAAAAATGCAAGAAAGCGTCCTGTTGGTGTCCGATGTTCACAAAGGCCGCCTGCATCCCTTCAACAACTTTCACCACATGTCCGACGTAAATATCGCCAACCATCCTGCCGCGCTCGGGCTGTTCAACGAATAGCTCAACCAACTGTCGATTTTCTAAAATGGCAATGCGGGTCTCTCCAATTGACGAATTGATTATGATTTCCTTTTTCATCTTGACTTGCAACTATGCTCCTATCATATTTGGTTGAAAATATTTCCTATTCAAACACCTAAACAGTTGCACATCACCGAAACTGTCAAAGAACGCCAAGCAAATAAGAAGGGATACTTCTACCCATCTGCTGATAGGAAATAAAATTAAGTATAAGGAAAATAACATAAACTTGCAAGAATTTTTTCTGTTACCTAAGCGTTGTACTTACAAGAGATTATTCTCGTTTATGACAAGATTGAACTGCGTCTCCAAGAAATTGGCCGCTTTCTTGCAATAAAGCATCCGATTCAAGAAGATTTCAAAGTACTCCATCACCGAAGAAATCTCGTCATCGATCGTGAGCGAAAGCGTTATTGTCTTCCTCTGATTGTCGACATCAAGGTACGATTTGTTGACCGCATAGTTCACCCGGTCATGGATATCAAACTTGATCATGTCGGGATTGCGCACCCGGGAGCGGTGCACATCAGACTTATCGGCCAGGATCAAGCCGGCGGAAACCCGGTTAACCGGTTCCCAGCCATCATCATCATCATGATTGCCGATAGCAGAGACGATGACGGTGATCTCATCGATATCCATTCCCAGGTCGCGCAGCAGCGTGTGAGCCAACACCGCCCCGGTATAGGGATGGTTGACGCGGTTAAACACGTTGCCGATATCGTGCAAATAGCCTGCAATGGATGACAACTCAGCTTCACGTTCTGAGGTGCCGAGCTGTAACAATGTTTGCCGGGCCACTTTTGCGACCAAGCCACAATGCCGCGCTCCATGCTCGGTATATCCCACCACGGCAAGATTCTCGTCCGCGCGACGAATATAGGCCTGGACTTGCCTGTCTTTTTTCACATTATCCAAAGTGATTACTGTGCCCATCAATTTTTGCTCCAGACTTTTTTCCTTTATCTACTGTCTATGAATTCACCAGGAAAGGATTGAATTGCCGTTCGTGGCCGATGGTCGTTGTCGGCCCGTGTCCTGGAAAAACCTGAGTCTCATCACCGAGCAGAAGCAACCTGGTCTTGATCGTACGAATAAGCGTGTCATAGTCTCCACCCGGCAAATCCGTTCGCCCAATCGATTCGGCAAATAAAACATCACCCACAAAGGCAACACCCTGTGCAAGAAATGTCACGCTGCCAGGTGAATGTCCGGGTGTGTGAACCACCTCAAAGACACTGTGACCAAACTCGATTTTTTCCCCTTCATGGATATACTTGTCCACACTTGGAATTCCGGAAGTCGTCATACCGAAGGCGGCAGCCTGTGCCGGCAAATTGTCCAGCAGGAACTGATCATCGGCATGCATCAACACCGGAACGTCGATCTCCTTCTGGAAGGCGACCACTTCTTTCACATGGTCCAGATGCCCATGCGTGAGGAGAATTAACTTGATCGTGAGCTTATGTTCTTCTATCTTTCGAACGATCTTCGCGATTTCATCGCCCGGATCGAGGACAACGCCCTGCCGCGTTTCTTCGCATGCCACCACGTAGCAGTTCTCTGCAAACGCTCCAACCTGCATACAATCAATTATCATGGCTGAGCTCTCATGACGGTTGTTGGCAGTTTCCCAAAGCTTTCATCTGTCCCACAATTTCATATTCCACCGTGTACTTACCCAGTGCTTCCTCGCCTTTAGGGCCACCATGAAAATCAGAGCCACCCGTAGCCAGGAGACCATGGTTCCTGGCGAGATTCCGGTAGAAATCGGTTTTCTCTTCGCGGTGTTTTGGATGGACCACCTCAATGCCCTGGATCCCCATCTTGAACAGCGGCATCAAGTCTCGATTCTGTACTTGTATGCCGGGGTGGGCGATGGAACAGATGCCGCCAGCCGACTTCACTATAGAAACGGCGGTGTAGACGTCGATCTTGTACTTCTCCACATTTGCCGGTTTGCCATCTCCCAGAAATCTATCAAAAGCCTCCTGGAAAGAATCGATGACCCCATTCTCTAACATGACGTTTGCAATGTGTGGGCGTCCAATCGACCCCGCTCCACCCTTTTCAAGCACGTCATCTAATGAAATATGAATCCCCGAGAGAGCAAGTTTCTCAATGATCTGGCGGGCACGTTTGAGGCGCTCACGCCTAAACAATCCTAAATAGTCGAGCAAATCAGAGTCGTGATAATCGAAACAGTATCCAAGAACGTGAATGTCCTGGCCGCGGAAATAGACACTCAGTTCAACACCCGGCAGCACTTCGATGTTTTTGCTTTTGCCGTATTGGATGGCTTCGGGAAGAGCGCCGATCTCGTCATGGTCTACAATCGCAATCGCACTCAGGCCATGGGAGTGCACTTTATCGATGAGATCATTCGGTGTGTAGTATCCGTCTGAATGACAAGTATGAAGATGTAAATCGACATCGCCGTGATTGGTATTCGTCATCGTACAGACTATACTTTCGGTAGTGTCACGCCCACCTGCCCCTGGTACTTGCCCTTCTTGTCACCATAAGAAAGCATACATTCCTCATCGCTTTCGAAGAACAGAATTTGAGCGATGCCTTCGCCGGAGTAGATCTTGGCGGGCAACGGGGTGGTGTTCGAAATCTCTAATGTCACATGCCCTTCCCAGCCTGGCTCCAGAGGCGTTACGTTCGTGATAATGCCACATCTGGCATAGGTTGACTTGCCAAGACAGATAGTCATCACTTGCCTGGGAATTTTGAAGTACTCGATAGTGCGCCCCAAAGCAAACGAATTCGGCGGAATAATGCAAACCTCGCCCTTGAAGTCAACGAACGACTGCGGATCGAAATGCTTGGGATCCACGATAGTCGAATTCAAATTCGTGAAAATCTTGTACTCGTCAGCAATTCTAACGTCATAGCCGTACGAGGACAAGCCGTATGAAATCACGTTTTCACGCACTTGACTCTCAACGAAGGAGCGGATCATGTCCTCTTCTAACGCCATCTTTTTAATCCACTTATCGGCTTTGATGGCCATCGGCTCGACCTCCGTTACTCATTTTCGACTCAATCAAATCCTAACTTGACCTTTCAGCTACTTTTCGACTTCTTCAACGCAAGGTGAGAGACCAGAATGCTGATCTCGTAGAGCAAGACCAAAGGCACGGCCAGCAACAGTTGTGTCATAATGTCCGGCGGCGTAATAACGGCAGACAGTATGACCATCACCACAATACCATGACGCCGGTAATGACGCAGAAAAGGCGGGGTGACCAACCCAATCTTAGTCAAGAAAAAAGACAGCACAGGCAGCTCGAAAATCAACCCAAAGACCATGATGAGCATGGTGACAAACTGCAGATATTCATTGACAGAAATCGTCGCGATCATCTCCGCGGTTTCGAAGCCCAGGAGAAACGGCAGACCGTACCTCAAAACGACGAAATAGCAAAAGAGTGCGCCCATCAGAAAACAAAAAGTCGAAAAAAACACCACGATCGGCACATATTTTCTTTCCTTGGAGAGGAGTCCGGGCACAACGAACTGCCAGAACTGATAAAACACCACCGGCAACGCAATCATAAGACCAGAAAAAACAGACAGCTTCAGCCTTATCATGAATCCGCCGGTCGGTGTCAAAAAAATCAGCTTCTGGCTTTCGGGCTTGTTCAAGAACGCCATGGCGTCAGTATACGGGTTGACAAGTATCTTCAGAACCAGCTCAGAAAAAAAATAGATAACAATGCTCGCCACCACAATTGCGACGATAGATTTGATCAACCGCCATCTTAGCTCTTCGAGATGGTCCAGAAACGGCAGTTCCTTTTCGCTTTCCGTTGCATTCATAGCTAGCCCGACACAAAAGAGCAGATAGTGACCAAAACCGTCAGGCTATCTGCTCCAGAATTCCTTGATTGTGGTTCAAATTGACGTTTATTTCTCGAGTTCTTCCAGTTCGTTCAAAAACTCATTCTTGTCCTGGAAGTTGCGATAGACGGAAGCAAATCGAACATAGGCCACGTCATCAAGCTCCCGCAGGAACTGTATCACCAACTCCCCGATCTCGCGTGACTTCACCTCGTCCTGCTGCTTATCACGCAAAAGACCCTCGATTTGGTTTACCACCTCCTCGAGCAAAGCCGTAGAGATCGGGCGCTTCTTACAGGCAATCTGCAGACTGAGCTTGAGCTTTTCATGGTCGTACGGCTGCCGACGCCCATCTGACTTGACGACCATCAAGGGGGATTCCTCGATGTACTCCTTAGTCGTAAATCTGCGCTCACACTTTAAGCACTCCCGGCGTCTTCGTACACCCCGTCCTTCACTGATGGAACGCGAATCGATGACTTTGCTGTCCTCAAACTGGCAATATGGGCATCGCATGTGGGATCATTCGTCTAGCTCATACAGTGGAAAACGCGCACAAAGCTCACGCACCTCAGCTTCCACAGCCGGACATTCCGAGTCATTGTCGATATCTGACAGGATTCGGTCGATCAACACCGCAATGTGCTCCATTTCCGCTTCTTTCATGCCGCGGGTCGTGAGCGCCGGCGGACCAATCCGAATGCCGCTGGTGACAAATGGACTCTGTGTGTCAAAGGGAACCATGTTCTTGTTGACCGTAATCCCGGCCTGTTCGAGCCGTGTTTCCGCTTGTTTGCCCGTCAGGCTTTTGTTTCTCAAATCGATCAGCATCACGTGCGTATCGGTGCCGCCCGAGACGATGTCATATCCGAGCTCAATTAGCTTATCCGCCAGGGCTTGTGCATTCTTGATCACCTGGGCTGCATAGATCTTGAAGCCCGGCTCCAAAGCTTCTTTGAAGGCAACGGCCTTGGCAGCGATGATGTGCATCAACGGTCCACCTTGAAAACCAGGGAACACATTCGAATCGATCACCTCGGACCACAGTTTGACGCGGCCTTTGGGCGTCGCGAGGCCCAGATCGTTCTCACCATCTTTGCCAACGATGATCATGCCGCCGCGCGGGCCACGCAAGGTTTTGTGTGTCGTCGTGGTCACGAGGTGGCAGTGTGGCACCGGGCTCGGTAACAAACCGGCTGCGATCAAGCCCGCGGGATGCGCAATGTCTGAAATAAGATACGCGCCAACCCTGTCAGCGATGTCACGGAAGCCTTCATAATCAATCTCACGGGAATACGCGCTGGCCCCGGTGATGATCAACTTCGGTTTGACCGAATGCGCGATATCCTCAACTTCATTCAGGTCGATACATCCAGTTGCTTTGCTGACGCCATAGAATTTAACATCAAAGATTCTGCCGGAGAAGTTTACCGGGCTTCCGTGCGTCAGGTGGCCTCCGTGCGACAAATCCATTCCCAGGATTTTTTCTCCGGGCTCGAGGAGGGCAAAATAGGCCGCAATGTTGGCCTGTGAACCGGAATGGGGCTGGACATTGACATGCTCGGCGTCAAAGAGCTTCTTGGCTCGCTCGCGCGCCAACTCCTCCGCCACGTCGACAAACTGACAACCACCATAATAGCGTTTACCCGGATAGCCTTCGGCATACTTGTTTGTCATCACCTGTCCCGCCGCCTGCAGCACAGCCCTGCTGACAAAATTCTCCGAGGCGATAAGCTCGAGCTTCTCGTTTTGACGCCGGGTTTCGTTTACAATTGCTCTGTAAAGTTCAGGATCGCTTTTTTGTACTTCTTTCAAGAGTGCACCATCAATCACTTCAACCGGGCATTGAGCGTTCTCCAGAAACTATCGCCGAACGCAGAATCAGGAATCCACGTGTAGCAATCCGTCTCCGGTCTCTTATCCCTTCGATGCATGAAAACATCCTCTTTCGTTGGCAAGACGGTTTGCAGGAAGCTAATGTGTCGTTCCGCCTCCTGTCTGAATTCCAGGTCCTGAAATGCCCTCCTGTATTGCTGTCGTGCTAACTCATAAATCAGCTTGTCACTAAAATCCACCGAGCCATTTTTTTTGTTCACACATATTTCTGCGGACCCCTCGTACGCTTCACCCAGCACGATCCAGCCAAAGCCATACCGCCTGTCGACTCTCAACGCTTTGTTGGCGTACGTTTTTGCACTCTGAAAGCTCCCCAGCTCCTTATACCCGCGGCTGATCTCTGCCATCATTTTCTTGTTGTCCGGCTGCAGCGCGAGAATCTTCTTGAACTCCTTGATCGCCGCCTGCGTTTGCTCGAGGTTACGATAGGAATTGGCGATGTACTCGATGGCTGCGACGTCACCGCCGGAGAGAGACAAAAACTCCTTGAACAATGCAATGGACTTCTCGTACTCTCCCTCACGGAAGTACAACTCTCCCAGCTCGTAGCGGACCTGGCTGTTTTCCGGATCCTGTTGTCGAATCACTTCTTTCTTTTCAATGAGACCACTGATGTCACCCGTGCGGCCGATCAGAGCGGCCTGATTGTTTTGAGCCTCGAGGTCATGCGGGTCGATCGCCAGAACACTGTCATATGCAGCAATCGCATCATCATCCCGGTCCGCTTTGGCATAAAGTGCAGCCAGTTGCTTCCAGTCATCTTTGCTCTCCGGTTCCTGCGCAACGACCGTCTCGTACTCGATGATGGCTTCATCCACTTGTTCTCTTTGTGCTTTCAGAAAACCAATCATCCGGTGCAAGTAGGTATCTTTGGGGTATTTTTCCAGGCCAGATTCAAAGACGAGCTGCGCGCTGTCGGGATTTTCTAACTTGAAATAGCTGTCGCCAAGATACCGGTACACTTTCGGAAACTTATCAATGGTGTCCAGCCTGGCCACCACCCAAAAGTATTTCGCGGCCCGGTCGTACTGCTTGTTTTTGTAATTCTCGTATCCAAAACTCCAATTCTTAGCCAATTCAAACATGTACTTTTTCTTGTCCAACTTTCCCTCCGCATCCCCGTTTTGAGCATAGGTGTTGGATGCAACGACAATCGTTGCAAAGAACCCCAGCCACAGGAGCGTTCTCATACTGTCGCGAGAGCGCTTTGCGAGCACACTTGCTTTTGTTTTCACCGTAGATACCTCCCGGATTATTTAAGTTCTATTTGCAGTGAAAATTGTCAACATGGATTTCAACGGAAAGGCATTATGTAAGCGTTTAGGATAGTAATATTTTGCCAAAAAAGCAAGCGAATTGTTACATTTACTTTATCTGGGACCACCGCGATAAAACCAGCGTTCACCTACGGTAGCGCTTGCGGAAAACCGAATCACGTTCTCGCTCACCGGGTTGTCCGATAAGGACCCTCTCCTACCGAATTCCAGCGCAAGGTCCAGCCGGCCAGCGCTCCACTTGATAGGCAAGCCCAGGCCCACTGAACCAAACATCTCGGTGACGCGTTCGCCAACGGGATCCTCGAGCCCCAAATCCATGTAGTACACGCCTGCTCGCAAAGCAGTTCGGCTCCAGTAGGAGCTATTTACTCGGTTTCCCCGACCAGAGAATTCGAATCCCAGGCCAATTCGCCGGCTATCATTTGCATAGCCATCAAGATTCGAACCGCTCCACTGTTGGACGTAGTAGTCGGCCGCCAGCAGCAGCTTGCGGTTCAAAAAGAATGAGACACCAAAACCATACGCTTGCGGAACGTCGATGTCCTGGTCCTCGAGATCCGAAAACCTTCGAACATTCTCCAGGGTTACAGCTTTGTTTGTGTTCAATGTCACGGCCGGCGAATAGACGCCACCGATTCGAAAACCCGAAAGAATCTCTACCTGTGCGCCCACACGAATACTTCCTGCCGTGAAGTTCTGAGAAACTTCCTGATGGGTGTTGAGCAACCCGGATTGGTCCCGGAATAAAACGCGCCAAATGCTGCGCAGGGAACCAAAGTAGAACAAGCCACTAACTCCGATAGAAACACGTCGGAATGGTCTCACAGCCATCGTCAAGAACGCCGTATTCACCCCGCCGTCCCCTTGCAAGATTTCTGTAAACGGTTCACCAGCTACGGCCCCCGAAGACTGAAAAGAGTATTCGATTTCACTAAAGGGAGTCAATCCGAGGGCAAGTGAGATTCTCTCTTTTCTCAGCGGAACATGGAACTGAACGCCGGCAACGTTGGAATTCGTAATCGCTGCTTTCTGACTCTCGCTAGACAGGTTAGCGGACTCATGCTTGAAATTACCCGAGATAAACGTGACCGGCAAATTAACAAGCGCAGCCGGGTTTAAGTAGTTGAGCGTCAATTTGTCAGAAACAGCTAAACCCGCGCCACCCATGCCAGCGCTTTGTCCGCTGACAAAATAATGCACCAAACCGATTCCGCGCTGCGAATAGAACGACTGTGCGCTCGCGAGAGGTACAACGGCAATAATGCTTGCAACGGCCAGCACGGTAGCCTTAAACTCGAGTCTGTTCATCATTATCCTTCAGAATCCTATCAATTAGGGGCGGACGAAAACCGCACTTCGAGCCGAGGCGCCAAATCCGGATCCGTTTGACTGGAGTGAAAAGCCAAACGCGTAATATCGCTGCCCGGACTTGTGGTTCTCAACAAAATACCATGATTTTCAACATCTTCAGTTACCCAGAATTGCACCAGGTTTGTGATCGTGATCTCGAGGGTGGTTGTCTGAGGGTTAGCGACAGCCGAGGTCAGGAACCCATCCGTTGCGATTTTCACTTCGCTTTCTGGCGTGAAGGGCTCCTCCAACGTATTGACTAAAAACGCGAACCCGCTGTTTTTGACGTTAGTGTTGCTCTGTATGACGTCTAATTTCAGCCTGGCCAGGTTTATGGTGGATTCTCTTGGAATCATAGAAAGGTCAAATTTGACGAAACTCTGATGCCCGAAGATGTTGTCGACATAAAGGGGGCCCTCGGGTAGCGGGATCAGGCGATTGACAATATACGCATCAGCATCCGCGACTGAGACGATAGTCGTGTCGCCGCCCGCGCCACTGTCAGAGACCGCCAACTCTAGCCTTGGCTGAGTGATATTTCCATCCTGAGAGAAAAACTCCTTGATGAACCCACTGCTTTCAAAATCGATCAAAATCCCCAGCGTGTCGCTGCCCGCGGCCCAATCCCGCACAAGATTCTTGCCCTCCTCGCCAAACTCAAATCGAATGCTTTCGAAAAGAGAATCCACCGTGCCCACGCCCAGCGCAGTGGTAAAGATTTCGGCTTCAGCGATCGGCGTCGGGTCGAACGCATTGCCAAACTCCTCGTACGTGACACTCTTCTCATCCCAGGGGGCTGTCACCCGGTGAACAGTTGCCTGGAACGAAAATTTCTCGCTGCCATCTGCATAAAACGTGTTGGTATTCAAGACAAGCTTGGCCCCTTGAATGACAACTGAATCCGGAACAGAGTTGAATCTCAACAGAATCCGGGTCTCCAGGTCATCAAATTGGCCGAGCTCGAGAAAGAGACCGCTGCCTGTTGCGACAAGCGTGTCCTGCATGGTCTCCTCGCCAAGCAAGGTTGTGATGGTCGTGCTGTCAACCACTCCTCTGTCCGCTGGATTCGAAAGCAAATCAAACCCATCTATCGGGTCATCTTGCTCGCAGCCTACAAAAGACCACGCTGACAACATGACCGTTATCAATAAGCTCGTTCTTGTTACCCTGGACATCAACGATGTGATTCCTCTATTTAACAACCCCATTTCAATGATTTATGATGACACCTGACTTGACCACTGTATGGACCAAGTTCACGCCAAAGTGGTATGGAATGTGTTTATGATTGGGAATGTCCCAGGTCACCAAATCAGCCTTCTTTCCTACTTCCAGAGTTCCTAATAAGTTCCCACGGTCAAGCGCTAGCGCGGCGTGATAGGTTGCAGCCGTGAGGCCCTCAGCCGCCGTCAGACCCATGGCCAGGCTGGCAAGATTCAGCATCAACGGCATCGATTCGGTCATACATGAGCCCGGATTCAGGTCGGTTGCAACAGCCACTGGTAAACCGAGCTCCAGCATGGCCCGGGCATTCGCATACGTGCGCTTGCGGAGAAAATAAACAGCGCCAGGCAAAACTACCGGAACCACTTCGTTTTCAAGCATCTTTAGCCAATCCTCTTTGACCGCATAGTCCAGATGGTCTGCTGACGTGGCACCCAGCTCGGCGGCCAGACACGTTCCTCCGATTCGCGAAAGCTGCTCAGCATGAATCTTGAGCTTTAGCCCGCGTTTACGAGCCGCTTCCAGGATCGTTCTGGACTCCGCGACGGAAAACACATGGGATTCACAAAAAATGTCACAAAACTCCGCAAGTTGCCGGTCTTGCACCAGAGGCAACATTTCCTTGACCACCAATTCGACATACCCATTTTTGTCGTTGCGGTATGCATCCGGAACCTCGTGGGCACCCAGGAAGGTGGGGACAAGATCGATAGGATGCGCCTGATGGAGCTCCGCGATAACCTCCAACATTTTGATCTCGTCTTCGACCGAGAGACCGTAACCACTCTTGGCCTCGATCGTCGTCGTTCCAAGAGAAAGAAATCTATCCAAACGGGGCCATGCTTGCGCCACCAATTCATCTTTCGAAGCCTTTCTCAAACTCCGGACGCTCGAGTGAATGCCGCCGCCGGCCAGGGTAATTTCCTCATAGCTCTTTCCCAAAGCCCGCATCTCGAACTCGTCTTCGCGCGTGCCATTGAAGATAGGATGCGTATGACAATCGACGAACCCTGGAGTCACCGTTTTGCCGCAGGCATCGAGAACAGTGGCATTTCCACGAAGATCGAGCTGTGTTTCAACCTCCCTGGTTTCACCAACGGCGACAATTCGACCCTGCAGCGCTGCCACGGCGCCACCGGTGATGGTAGCAAATGGAGCAGGAGAAAAAGATGGGGGCGCAAGCGGCGTCGCGACTTCAGCAGCGTTTTTGACCAGCAGATCGGCTTCGAGACGTTGCAAATTCACTCCTTTTCTTTCATCATGGGCAGGGTGACGCCCTTGTGGCGAGCGGTGCGGATGGCCTCATCATAGCCAGCGTCAGCATGTCTGGCGATACCACTGCCGGGGTCATTCGTCAAGACCCGTTCAAGCCGGAGCGCTGCCTCTGCTGTACCGTCCGCCACAATCACCTGTCCGGCGTGGATGGAGTTCCCGATACCGACGCCGCCGCCATGATGCACTGAGACCCAGGTCGCGCCAGATGCTGTGTTCAATAAAGCGTTCAGAATCGGCCAATCCGCGATGGCATCGGAGCCGTCTCGCATTCCTTCCGTTTCCCGGTTTGGCGAGGCCACCGAGCCAGTGTCGAGGTGGTCTCGTCCGATCACGATTGGCGCTTTGATTTCACCGCTGGCGACGAGGTCATTGATTGCTAATCCAAACCTGGCCCGCTCGCCAAAGCCGAGCCAGCAGATTCGCGAGGGCAGCCCCTGAAACGGCACGCTTTCTCGCGCCAGTTTTATCCACCGGCTCAGGGCTTCATCTTCCGGAAAAAGCTCGAGCACGACCTCTTCTGTTTTGTAAATATCCTCCTTCTCGCCGGAGAGCGCGGCCCAGCGAAACGGTCCTTTCCCCTGGCAGAAAAGCGGACGGATGTAGGCCGGGACAAAGCCGGGAAAGTCAAAGGCATTCTCGAGCCCTGCCTTCTGAGCCTGGCCTCTCAGATTGTTGCCATAATCAAACGTAACCGCACCCATCTCTTGCAGAGTCAGCATGGCCTGAACATGAGTCACCATCGACTCATAACTTCTCTTGATATACTCCTCGCGGTCGGAGCGCCGCAGGCGCAGAATCTGCTCGTAGGGTAGACCGGCGGGAACATAGCCATTCAGCTCATCATGTGCCGAAGTCTGATCCGTAAGAAGGTCTGGCACAATTCCGCGACTCACCAACTCCGGCAAGACTTCGGCGCAGTTGCCGATGAGCCCGACCGAAACGGCCTCCCCCTGCTTTCTCGCCTCGAGAACAACGTCGAGCGCCTGGTCCAGATCGTGCGTCATCTGGTCGCAGTAGCCGGTCTTCACTCTTCTCCTGATACGCGCCTCATCCACCTCCACCCCCAGAAACGTTCCGCCGTTGATGGTGGCGGCTAACGGTTGCGCCCCCCCCATCCCCCCTAAACCACCGGAGACGACCAGCTTTCCCCTGAGGCTGCCGTCAAAGTGTTTCCTGGCAGCAGCAGCAAATGTCTCGTAGGTTCCCTGCAGAATGCCCTGGCTCCCGATATAGATCCAGCTCCCGGCCGTCATCTGACCATACATGATCAGGCCTCGGTCTTCCAGATCACGAAATTTCTCAGAAGTCGCCCAGGCTGGCACCATCAGTGAATTGGCAATCAAAACGCGCGGTGAATAAGTGTGCGTCCTGAATACGGCGACGGCTTTACCCGATTGAATCAGTAGTGTCTCGTCGTTGTCCAGATGTTTCAACGTCTCGACGATTCGGTGGTAGCACTGCCAGTTGCGCGCCGCCTTGCCGGTCCCTCCATAAATGATCAGGCGGCCGGGATCCTCGGCAACCTCCGGATCCAGGTTGTTCATCAGCATCCTCATGGCCGCTTCCTGACCCCATCCCTTGCAGGTCAGCTTCGACCCTCTTGGTGCTCTAATCGGTTTGCTCTCAGGTTTCATTTTGACCTCGAAAACAATCTATGCGTGAAATCGCCACCGCGAGAGAAACAAAAAAAGCCGACTGTTGAAATGTTTACAATCGGCCAATCAAAGTCAAACGCAAAACAGAACATATGCCCAACCTACTGTTCGGTTTCTGTCCCCTTCTCCTTCTCTTTTTCCTTCTCCTTTTTCTTTTCCCTGGCACTCTTTTGCTCTTCCTTGGACCGTTGCTTTTCGAGCAGAACGCCTTCATATCCAACAAGCTCGAGCAAGGCCACCTCAGCGCCGTCCCCCCTGCGCCGACCAAGTCGAACGACTCGTGTATAGCCGCCATTTCTATCTTGATAGGTGGGCGCAATGTCCTCAAACAAGGTTCTCACGACTCGCTTGTTGCGCACCGTGCGCAACACTTGCCGGCGGTCAGCAAGGGTTCCTCGCTTGGCAAATGTAATCAATCTTTCGACAAACCGTCTGATTTCCTTTGCCTTCACCGTCGTCGTTTTGATTTGCTTGTGCTCAAACAAGGCAGTTGCCACATTAGAAATGAGGGCCTTTCTATGACTGGCAGTTCTGCCAAGTTTCTTATTAACTTTCCTGTGGCGCATTCTCTTGTTCCTCTATTCTGTATCGCCCTTGAGATACTTGTCCGTATCCAATCCGAACCGCAACCCCTTTTCCTCGAGAATCTTTGTCAACTCCTGAAGCGACTTTCGCCCGAAATTACGGAATTTGAGCATTTCCTGCTCGTCGCGCTTCACCAGGTCGCCTATCGTTTTGATGTTGGCGGCCATCAGGCAGTTATAGGATCGGACGGACAACTCCAGCTCATCTACGGGCATCTTCAGCAGTTTGCGAACCTGCAGAATCTCTTCATCTACTTCCACCGGCTCCTCTTCCTCGGGCTCGATGTCGAAGTTGATAAAGAGCTGAATGTGGTCTTTCAAGATTTTTGCGGCGTAGGTCAGCGCGTCATCTGGCGTCACGCTGCCATCTGTCTCAACGATGAGGGTCAGCTTCTCATAGTCGGTGCGGTGTCCCAGGCGAGTATTCTCGACCTGGTACGTTACCTTCTTGATGGGAGTGAAAATGGCGTCGATGGGTACGGCCCCTATCGGCTGGTCTGCCATCTTGTTCTCCTCGGCGGGAACGTAACCGTGTCCGCGAGAAATCTTCAGCTCGATGTCAAACTTCGCGTCCTCATTCAAGGTTGCAATGTGTCTGTCAGGATTGAGTACCTCGAATTCGGTGGTTCCGTTCTGGATATCCCCCGCCTTGAACTCACCTGGGCCTTTCAAGCCAACCACGATCTTGTCTGGCCGTTTGCTCAATAGCTTGAATCTGACTTCTTTGAGATTCAGAATCATGTCCGAGACATCTTCAACAACGCCAGGTATGGTGGAGAACTCATGCAGCACGCCATCTACCCGGATCATTGAAATGGCTGCGCCCGGCAAAGAGGATAGCAAGATTCTTCTTAGAGAATTGCCGATGGTCACGCCGAATCCTCTTTCCAGCGGCTGTAACACAAATTTCCCGTAGGTGTTGGAATAACTTTTTTCATCAATTTCAATACTATCTGGCATTTGAAGGTTGGGCCAATTCATACCTAAAACTCTCCGTGGAATCTAAATGAATCCTTACTTGGAATATAATTCTACGATCAAAGACTCGTTGACTTCGAGCGGGATATCTGCTCGGCTCGGATTGCCCAACAGGGTACCTTTCATTCCCGCTTTGTCCAAATCCAGCCACGCCAATAGTTTTCCTTCACGAATCTTCTTCATGGAATTGTGAATGATTGCAAGTTTTTTGCTTTTGTCTTTTACCTTGATCACGTCGCCCGGCTTAACGACATAAGACGGGATATTCACCAATCTGTCGTTGACCAGGAAATGCCGATGCAGCACAAGCTGCCGGGCGGTGCGACGAGAAGGGGCAAACCCCAGACGATAAACCACATTGTCCAACCGCCTTTCAAGCAACTGCAACAGCACCTCGCTGGTGATTCCCTTGGCGCGATCTGCTTTCACAAAATAATTTCTGAACTGCGTCTCCAACAGACCATACATCCGTCTGACTTTTTGCTTCTCACGCAGTTGAACCAGGTACTCGGACGGTTTGAAACGACGTCTTGTTCCATGCTGTCCGGGAGGATAGGATTTTCTTTCCAGCGGACACTTTGGCGTATTGCATTTTGAACCTTTCAAGAACAGCTTTTGCTCTTCTCTTCGACAAAGCCTGCATACTGGACCAGTATATCTAGCCATTTGGAATAATACTCCTCTTAATTAGACTCTTCTCCGCTTCGGTGGCCTGCAGCCATTATGCGGAATAGGCGTAACATCCTTAATGGCTGTGATCTCCAGGCCCGCTGCTTGTAGGGAGCGAACAGCAGATTCTCGTCCGGAGCCAGGTCCTCTTATCAAGACCTCAACACGCTTCAGGCCGAGCTCCATCGCTTCCTTGGCGGCTGTCTCAGCAGAAAGCTGGGCGGCAAACGGAGTACTCTTTCTGGAGCCCTTGAACCCAATCTTGCCTGCAGAGGCCCAG
Organism: bacterium; assembly: GCA_046757165.1. GTDB lineage: Bacteria > Zhuqueibacterota > Zhuqueibacteria > Oceanimicrobiales > Oceanimicrobiaceae > JBHHXT01. The sequence continues at coordinate 90,825 of JBHHXT010000001.1, forward strand.
GAAATAACATTACCATATTGGTCGGTCAAAGTGACAATGGTATTGTTGAACGTTGCTTTGATATGAGCAACCCCATTGGCTTCAACCTTCTCTTTTTTCTTTGATTTTGATCTTTTTGAAGGTGCCATGAACCTATATCCTCCTCGAGGTAATGACCCGGCGTATCATCTGCGACGTCCACCCACAGCAGGCCTTCTGCCACGTCGTGTGCGTGCATTGGTGTGCGTCCGCTGGCCTCTCACAGGCAACCCTTTGCGGTGTCGCAGGCCGCGAAAACACCCGATGTCTTTGAGCCGCTTGATGTTCATCGAAACCTCGGTGCGTAGCGCGCCCTCGACTTTGTAGTCCTGAGTAATGATTGCTCTGATCTTGGCAACGTCGTCATTGGACAGATCCTTCACACGAATTTCCTCGCCGACTCCGGCCTGAGCGAGAATATTTTTGGAGCTCGACAATCCAATGCCAAAAATATAGGTCAAGCCAATCACGACGTGCTTATCCTTGGGTAAATCAACTCCCGCTATTCTAGCCAAAACAAACCTCCACACATATTCAGAATTCTGGTTGCAGATGAACTTACCCCTGGCGTTGCTTGTGCCGGGGGTTCTTACATATCACCATCACTCTGCCTTTTCGACGAATGATCTTGCAACTATCGCAGATGCGTTTTAGAGACGAACGAACTTTCATGACGTCCTCATTTATAACGATAAGTAATTCTGCCTCGGCTCAGATCATATGGCGAAAGCTCGAGTGTCACCTTGTCGCCTGGCAGAATCTTGATAAAGTGCATCCTCATTTTGCCTGAAATATGCGCAAGGACCTTGTGCCCATTTTCCAATTCGACCCGAAATGTTGCGTTGGGCAATGTCTCGAGGATTGTACCGTCGACCTTTATCGGAGCTTCTTTCGCCATAGGATTAATTGATCACTGTTAAGATTTCGGAGCCATCATCTGTCACAACAACGGTGTGCTCAAAATGCGCAGAAGGCAAGCCATCGGAAGTCACTACAGTCCAATCGTCGACGAGTGTGTTGACTTCATAGGTCCCCATGTTCACCATAGGCTCAATTGCCAAAACCATTCCTGGTTTCAAACGTGGACCGGTATTAGGCTTGCCATAATTCGGAATCTGCGGATCCTCATGTAGCTTTCTGCCAATCCCGTGTCCGACCAGGTCCCGCACAACCGAAAAATCTGCCTTCTCTACTTTTTGCTGAATGGCATGCGAGATATTGGAGAGCCTTGCACCCGCTTTGACCTGATGCACACCGTCGTGCAGGGACTCCCAGGTGACATCTAAGAGACGTCGCTTTTCCGAACCAATCTCCCCGACGGCATAGGTTCTCGCACTATCGCCAAAAAAGCCCTCGCATTCGACACCGATATCAATGCTGACAATTTCCCCCTGCTTCAAAACCCGCCTCCCGGGAATGCCGTGAACGACTTCATCCTCAACCGAGATACAGCAACTGGCCGGGAAGCCGTTATATCCTTTGAATGCCGGGCGCGCCCCTTTAGAGGCGATGAATCTGTCGATTTCCCGATCAATCTTCTGAGTCTCAACCCCCGGTTTGATCAAGTCTTCTACGATGTCCAGAGCCGCAATAACAATTTGACAGCTATGCCTGATGAGGTCAATCTCTCGTTTGCTGCGAATGTGAATCAATTTAGAATCTACGCCTGCCTTTGATCCTGCCAGTATTTTTCATAAAGCCGTCATAGTGACGCATGAGCAAGTGTGACTCCAGTTGCTGCAGCGTGTCCAACGCGACGCCAACAATAATCAAAAGTGATGTTCCGCCATAGAAGGAGGCAAAGTTGAAGGAAACGTTCACAAACTTTGTGATAATGTATGGCATGATGGCAACGAACGCCAGACAAATTGAGCCCGGAAGCGTGATTCGTGTCAAAATGTTGTCGATAAACTCAGCGGTCTTCTTCCCCGGTCTCACGCCCGGGATAAAGCCGCCGTACTTCTTCATATTGTCCGCCACATCAACGGGGTTGAATGCGATCGCAGTATAGAAGTAGGTGAAAAACACGATCAGCACGCCATAGACCGTCCAGTAGACCATCGATTCAAAATCAAAATATCGCGCAAGCGTGTTCATGAAGTCGCTATTCGGAAAAAAAGTCAGGACCGTCTGCGGAACAAACATGATGGACTGCGCGAAAATGATCGGCATGACGCCGGCGGTATTCACCCGCAACGGGATGTGGGTACTCTGGCCGCCATAAATCTTTCGGCCCACGACCCGCTTGGCATATTGAACAGGAATCTTGCGTGTCCCCTGTGTCAAGGCCACCACTCCCGCAATCGTCAGCAGCATGACAGCCAACAAGAACACCTCGGTCAGAAGAGCTCGGTTGCCACCGGCGATCTGCTGATACTCATCCAACATCGCGTTCGGAAAAGTGGCGACAATTCCAATAAAAATAATCAAGGAAATACCATTGCCAATGCCACGCTCCGTAATTTGCTCGCCCAGCCACATGATCAGAATTGTTCCTGCTGCCAGGGTAATCATGGCGAGCAGCGTGAATCCCAAACCGGGGTTCGGGACGACCGCGAGACCAGAATTAGTCCGAATACTCTCCAGGAAGATGCTCACACCATAGGCCTGCATACCAGAAATAAAGACGGTGCCATAGCGGGTATATTGCGTGATCTTCTTACGACCTTCCTCACCTTCCTTCTGCAGTTTTTGAAAATATGGCACCACCGCACCCAAAAGCTGGATGATAATCGAGGCCGAAATATAAGGCATAATGCCCAGCGCAAATACCGTGGCCCTGCTGAAGGCACCGCCGGCGAACAGGTCGTACAGGCTCAAAAGTCCACGACCCTGGCTTGCCTCACTGAAGAAGGCCATCAAGGCTTCGCTATTGATGCCCGGAATCGGAACGTGACCCCCGATGCGGTAAACCACAAGGATCAGCATGGTAAAAATGATCCGCTGCTTGAGCTCCGGAATTTTGAACAGACTCTGAAAGCCTTGTATCATAACACCGTTACCTTCCCGCCGACTTTTTCAATTTTCTCTTTTGCCGATGAGCTAAAGGCATGTGCCGATATCTCCACCGCGTTGGTGATGGCGCCGTCACCCAGAATCTTGACCGGCACATCTTTCTTGTTGATCAGCCCACTTTCAAACAAGACTTCCGGGGTGACCTCCTTCTTGCCTTTCAATCGGTCGAGATCCCTGACATTCAATATCTGAAATTCCTTCTTGAAAATGTTGGTAAATCCACGCTTCGGAACCCGGCGCTGCAACGGCATCTGCCCGCCTTCAAACCAGGGCCGCCGCGTTGAGCCAGAGCGCGACCGTTGTCCTTTGTGGCCTCTGCACGACGTGCCACCATGCCCCGACCCCTGGCCACGCCCGACCCTCTTTCTTTTGCGGACCGAGCCCGGCGCGTACTTTAAGCTTCCCAGATCCATATCGCAATCATCCTTATCTAACCTCTTGCAGCTCAACCAGGTGAGCAACCTTGTTTATCATCCCTCTGATCTGAAGGGTGTCGTTGTGAACGACAGAATGACGTATTCGTCTCAACCCCAACGCCCTCATTGTTCGTTTCTGCCGCTCACTCCGCCCTATCACGCTTCGCACTTGCGTGATCTTGATTTTTTTCTTGCCTGCCATTGGATTCAAACAGTAATGGTTTTATTAAACACCTCAGAGACGGACAGGCCACGCTTGCGCGCCACGACGGCGACATCCATCAACTCTGACAACGCCTTCATGGTGGCTTTAACAACATTGTGTGGATTGGCCGACCCCATCGACTTGGTTAATATATCCTGAATCCCTGCTGCTTCCACAATCGCCCGGACCGCGCCGCCAGCAATCACCCCCGTACCCGGCGAGGCAGGCTTCAAGAAGACCTTACCCGCTCCGAACTTGCCCTTGATCGAATGGGGGATCGTCCCGTGGATGATGGGGACGCGAATCAGATTCTTCTTGGCATTCTCAGATCCCTTGGCAATGGCGCTCGTCACTTCGTTCGCCTTGCCAAGCCCTGTGCCAACAAAGCCGTTCCCATCCCCGACAACGACGATGGCGTTGAAACTAAAGCGTCGGCCGCCTTTTACAACCTTGGCAACGCGGTTGATATTGATGACGCGCTCCTTTAGATCCAACTCACTCGCATTAATTCTGACGACCTTCTTCAATGATATCTCCAGGTTTGGTTGAGGTTATGGCGCTTAGAACTTCAGCCCGTTTTCACGTGCGCCTTCCGCAACAGCTCGTACCCTGCCATGATACAAATAGCCGCCCCGGTCAAAGACAACGGCTTTGACCTTGAGCGATTTTGCCTTGGCCGCGATGGCCCTGCCAACCAGTTTTGCCGCGTCCGTCTTCGAGCCTGCCTTTTTGGCATTATCGCTCACATCCGGAGAAAGAGTCGAAACGCCCGCCAATGTCTTGTTGTTGACATCGTCGACCAGTTGCGCGTAGATATTTCTCGCACTCCGAAAAACTGTCAATCTGGGCCGCTCGCTTGTCCCGAAGATTTTCTTGCGAATTCGCCTTCTTCTTGTTCTACGCCTCAAGATACCTTCTGACACTTGCTTTGACATATTAGATAACCTGAACTTGATGTTTAAGCAGCAGTTTTGCCTGCTTTTCTTCTGATGTATTCACCCGCATACTTGATGCCCTTGCCCTTGTACGGTTCCGGAGGCCGGAATGAGCGAATCTTGGCTGCAACCTGTCCCACCAGCTCCTTATCAATGCCCGTGACAGACAGATTGGTTGCGCTCACGGCCTTGATCTCAATCCCATCAGGGGGAACAAAAACAATCGAGTGAGAATAGCCTAGCTGCAAGTTTAGTCGATTGTTTTTCATCTCTCCCTTGTAGCCGACGCCAACAATTTCTAATTTCCTTTCATAAGCCTGGGTTACGCCTTCTACCATATTGAAGACCAGGCTGCGATACAATCCGTGTAACGACTTGTGAAACTTACTATCACTCGACCGGGACACAAGAATCTCGCCATCTTTGAGCTCGACCCGGAGCTCTGGATGCAGATCGCGGCTGAGCGTGCCTTTCGGTCCTTTGACTGACACCCTCCCCTTCTCTATCTTGACTTCAACTCCCTGAGGCACAGCGATGGGATTTTTTCCGACTCGCGACACTGAACTCTCCTGAATTTATCTCACCAAATGTAACAGACGACTTCACCGCCCACGTTTAGCTTTCGGGCATCTCTGTCCGAGATCAGGCCCTTGGGACTTGAAAGAATGGAAATACCAAGATTATTGAACACGCGTGGAAGCTCTTTGCTCTTGACATATTTCCTGAGTCCCGGGGTGCTGATTCTTTTCACCCCGTTGATCACACTTTCACCGTCGGAATCATATTTCAGATAGATTCTAATCATGCCGCTCTTCTTGTCATCGATCAACAAGTAGTCCTTGATGTAGCCATACTCTTTTAGTATTCTGGTGATACTCTTCTTGAAGTTCGAGGCCGGAATGTCAACCTTGCGGTGCCTCGCCTGAGCGGCATTTCTAATTCTGGTCAAGTAATCTGCAATAGGGTCTGTCATGCACATGTTCGTAGCCTTATTTTACCAACTCGCTTTTGTTATGCCGGGTATTTTCCCTTGAAGCGACAACTCTCTAAAACAAATCCTGCACAAGCCAAATTTGCGCAGATACGCCCTTGGCCGCCCACATCGTGAGCACCTGTTATAGCCCCGAACCCTGAACTTTGGCTCTCGCTTTTGCTTTGCAATCAAAGATTTCTTAGCCAACTCTGCCCTCTTAAGCTAATTAATTAGTTGAGATTCGTTTTCTTGAAAGGCATGCCAAACGCCGATAGCAACTCGTAGGCTTCCTCATCCGTTTTGGCGGTGGTGACAACGCATATGTCCAGCCCACGAATGCGATCTATTCTATCATAATCAATTTCAGGGAAAATGATCTGTTCTTTGATCCCCATCGAGTAGTTGCCGCGTCCGTCAAAGGCGCTGGCGCTGAGTCCCCGAAAATCGCGAATTCTTGGAATATCGATATTGATCAACCGGTCGAGAAACTCATACATGTGCCAGCGGCGCAAGGTCACCTTGCAGCCGACCTTATTTCCTGCCCGAATCTTGAAATTCGAAATCGCCTGTTTCGCGCGTGTGACAATCGGCTTCTGTCCGGAGATGACTTCCAGGTCTTCAACCGCTCGGTCCAGAAGCTTCGAATCCTCGACCGCCTCACCGACGCCCATGTTCAACACGATTTTTTCAACCCTGGGGACCTGCATGACATTCTTATACCCAAATCTCTTCATCATTTTGGGTACAACCTTTTCCTTGTATTCGGCGATGAGCCTTGGTGTGTAATCAGCCATCTTCTCCCTTCAAAACTTGCGATTCATGGTCATCAATGGTCCTGAATCATTTCGCCCGACTTCTTGGAGAAGCGAACCTTCTGCCGAGAGTGTTTGCCCTCGGCCGCCAGAAATCCGTACCTGATCCGCGTCGGCTCGCTTGTTTTGGGATCGATCAGCATCACGTTGGACACATGGATGGGCGCTTCCTTCTTGATGATCCCTCCCTGAGGCATGGTCTGGGAAGGACGCATATGCCGTTTGATAAAATTGACCCCTTCGACGATGATCCGGTTCTTGTCAGGCAAGACCTTCAAAATCTTGCCTCGCTTTCCTTTGTACTCCCCTGTCAGAACCAAAACTTGATCGTTTTTCTTAATATGCATGGGTACACTCCGCAAACTGAACTCTTTACAGGACCTCTGGAGCCAGAGAGACGATCTTCATATATTGTTTGTCTCTCAACTCGCGTGCTACGGGGCCAAAAATTCGGGTGCCCCTGGGTTCATTCTGATCAGTGATAAGCACGGCAGCGTTTTCATCGAAACGAATGTAGGAGCCGTCCTTCCGTCTGATCTCCTTCTTCGTCCGAACGATCACCGCCTTGCTTACTTCCCCCTTCTTGACTGAACTGCCGGGGATGGCGGACTTCACCGAGACCATCACCATGTCCCCGACATGAGCATATTTCCTTTTGGTGCCACCGGGCACCAAGATACACATCACCCTCTTAGCGCCGGTATTGTCTGCAACCGTGAGCCTGGTATATTGCTGAATCATCCTTTCCTCACACTATTTCGAGTCACTTGGCCTTGTCGACAATTTCTACCAAACGCCACCGCTTTGATTTGCTCAGGGGTCGTGTTTCCATGATCTTCACCCGGTCGCCAATCCGGCACTCATTGTCCTGGTCGTGTGCCATGAACTTTGACGTCTTTTTGTAGAACTTGCCATAGAGCGGGTGTCGCACCATGCGGAGCTCCGAAACGACAATACTTTTGTCCATCTTGTTCGAGACCACGACCCCGACCTTCGTTTTCCTACCACTTCTTTCCATCATTCATCCAAGCTATTTTTGTCCTGTTCTTTGCTCTGGCGAATTCCCAATTCGAATTCCCGCAAAACCGTCTTCAACCGGGCAATATCCTTGCGGACATCCCTGAGCCGCAAAGGGTTGTCGAGCTGATGCATCGCATGCTGAAATCTCAAGTTGTAGAATTCCTCATACGCGTCGCTCAACTCCAACTCGATATCTTCCTTCGTGAGCTCTTGTATCTCCTGCATCTTCATAATCAGTCACCGAAATCACTTTGACTTACGAATTTGGTTTTGATAGGCAACTTATGCGAGGCAAGTCGCATTGCCTCTTTGGCTACGTCTTCGGCAACGCCACTCAGCTCGAACATCACCCGGCCAGGTTTGACCACAGCCACCCAGAATTCCGGCGAACCTTTGCCCTTTCCCATTCGGGTCTCTGCCGGTTTTTGCGTCACAGGCTTGTGCGGAAAGATTCGAATCCAGACCTTGCCCCCCCTCTTGATGTGGCGGGTCATGGCGACACGAGCGGCCTCAATCTGCCTCGAGGTAATCCAACCGGGCGCCAGGGCTTTGAGTCCGTACTGTCCGAACGAGACTTTGGAGCCGCGATTGCTGATGCCCTTCATCCGGCCACGTTGCTGTTTGCGAAATTTTACCCGCTTTGGCATTAACATGTTCGTTTCTCCTTAGGCGCCGATGATTTCGCCCTTGCAAATCCAGACCTTCACGCCGATGGCGCCCTGCTGAGTCGCCGCCGTGACACTGGCGTAGTCGATATCTGCCCGCAATGTATGCAGAGGAATTCTCCCATCTTTATAGTGCTCCTTCCTGGCCATTTCCGCACCGCCCAAACGCCCTGAGCAAGCAATCTTGACGCCCTCTGCGCCCATGCGCATGGTGCCCATGACGGCCTTTTTCATTGCTCTTCGGAACGGAATTTTCGCAGATAGCTGATTTGCAATGTTCTCGGCAACCAGATAGGCATCCAACTCAGGCTTCTTGATTTCATTGATATTCAACTGAACATCCTTGTCAGAGAGCCTTTGCAACTCTTCTTTCAATTTATCAACTTCAGCGCCTTTTCTACCGATGACGATTCCTGGACGAGCCGTGTGAATGGTCAGGGTAATTCGTTGCGGCGTTCGATTGATCTGAATGGCGGAAATAGCGGCATTCTGCAAACGCCGTCTGATATACCGCCGCAGCATCAGGTCTTCGGTCAATTTCGTCGCAAACCCCCGTTCGTCATACCAGTTGGACTCCCAGTCCTTGATAATCCCCAGGCGCAAACCGATTGGATGAGTTTTCTGTCCCAAGATACCTCCGAGCTTAGGCTACTGTTTTTTCAGAATTTTCTGCTGTCGCCACAACAATCGTAATGTGACAAGTTGGGCGGCGCATCCGCATGGCTCTGCCCATAGATGCCGCCCGAAACCTCCGAAAGCTGAACCCCATATCTACATAGGCTTCTTTCACAAAAAGATGCTCTGGCTCAACTTTGGACGCCCCTTCGTTATTGAGCATGTTGGCGACGGCGGAGCGCAAAGTTTTCTCAACCGGCACGCACGCAGCCTTCTGCGTAAAATGCAACACGTTGAGTGCCCGGTCAACCGGAATTCCTCTTACGAGGTCTACAACTCGTCTCGCCTTTTTGGGCGACATTCTTACGTATTTCGTAACAGCTCTCGCTTCCATTGCTCCCTAATTCTTTGAGGGTTATTTGCGTCTGCCGGGTTTTTCAGCGGCTCTGCCCCCGTGACCCCGGAAAGTACGTGTTGGAGAAAACTCGCCCAACTTGTGTCCCACCATGTTTTCGGAGATGAAAACCGGGATAAACTTGTTGCCGTTATGAATCGCCAGCGTATGGCCAACGAAGTCCGGTGTAATCGTTGACCGCCGCGCCCACGTCTTCAGGACTTTCTTATGAGCGGACCTCTGCATTTCCTGAATTTGCTTCAAAAGCTTTTCGTCCACATAGGGACCCTTTTTCACTGAACGTGGCATATCTAACCTTTGTTATCTCTTCTTCCGTTTGGTTACAATGTAGTCGTCGGATTTCTTTTTCTTTCTTGTCTTTCCGCCTTTGGCCGGTTTGCCCCAGGGCGAACACGGATGTCGCCCGCCAGAGCTTCGGCCTTCGCCGCCACCCATGGGATGGTCAACGGGGTTCATCACAACCCCACGAACATGAGGCCGTTTGCCAAGCCATCTCTTCCGTCCTGCCTTGCCGATGGACACATTTTCATGGTCGACATTGCCGACCTGTCCAATGGTGGCTCGGCATTCTACTCGAACCATTCTAACTTCGCCGGATGGCAATTTCAACTGCGCGTAGTTCCCTTCCCTGGCGACCAGTTGCGCATACGTACCGGCTCCGCGCGCAAGCTGCCCGCCCTTGCCCATGACAAGTTCGATATTGTGAACCAGTGTGCCCAACGGGATGTTCTTCAACGGCAAAGCATTCCCGACTCGAATTTCCGCCCCCTCACCCGACATAAGAGTGTCGTCCACCTTCAACCCCAGGGGCGCGATAATGTAGCGCTTCTCACCATCCTCGTAATGCAAAAGAGCGATATTCGATGTCCGGTTCGGGTCGTACTCAATTGCCGCGACCCTGGCGGGCACATTATCTTTGTTGCGCCTAAAATCGACCAACCGGTACAGACGCTTGTGCCCTCCGCCCCGAAATCGGGTGGTTATGTGGCCATGATTGTTACGCCCGCCACTCTTTTTCAACGGCCTAACCAACGACTTCTCTGGTGTGACTTTCGTAATCTCCTCGAAAGTCAAAACTGACTTGTGCCGCAGAGTCGGCGTTTTGGGCCTGAAGGTCTTGATTCCCATCTTCGATTCGTCCTAAGCTTGCTTTTCTCCAAACAGATCGATAGTATAGCCGTCGGCCAGCGTAACGATCGCTTTTTTCCAATCCGAGCGCTTGCCGTGGGTCAACCCCTTGCGGGTATTCATCCTCTTGGACTTTCCCTTGACGTTGATCGTGCGTACATTTTCAACCAAAACCTCGAATTTGCGCTCAACGGCTCGTTTGATTTCAATTTTGTTGGCGCGCTGTGCCACTTCGAACGCATATTTGCGTGCTTCTTCCTGCATCGAAAGCATTTTTTCGGTTAGAATCGGCCTGAGCAGAATCGTCTCTAGGGGCTTCATTTTGCAAACACTCCAGATAGTTTCTTCACGGCGCCCTTTTGGATCAGCAGGTCGTCACAGTTCAACAAGTCATAGGTCGACTCGGAAGCGGCCACTCTGATTTCAAGTTTGGGGATGTTTCTGCCTGCGCGCACAATGTCGTGATCATAGTCAGAAAGAAGCAATAACGTCTTCTTGCCGACCAGACCCAAAGACTTCAGGATGCTAAACATCTCCTTGGTCTTAGGCGCCTCCAGCTTAAAATCTTCCACCAATTTGACTTTACCACTCTTGGCCTTATCAGAATACACAGAAACTCTTGCCAGGGCCTTGACCTTCTTAGGCAGGCTCATTTTGTAATCTCGCGGGTGCGGGCCAAAAACTCGTCCTCCGCCAACCCACAACGGGGATCGGGTCGTCCCTGCTCGAGCCGCGCCTCTTCCCTTCTGGCGGAAGGGTTTACGCCCTCCGCCCTTGACAAGCTTCCGATTCTTCGAGGCGGCGTTGCCCTGCCTCATATTTGACTGCTGAGCTTTGACAGCCAGGTAAACCGCATGCTCATTGGGTTCGATACCAAATACATGGGCAGGCAGCTTGACGTTGTCTCCTGATGAGCTCCCGTCAATCTTGAGAACATCCAATTTCATGTAAGACTCACAGGTTAATTTTTGATGATTACAAGCCCGGCTCTCGAGCCAGGAATTGTTCCCTCGATCATCATGATATTACGCTCAGGTACGATCTTGAGAACACGTTTCTTCGCTAAAGTGACCCTGGCATTGCCCATTCGCCCCCCCATGCGTACCCCTTTGAACACTTTAGAAGGTGACGAAGACTGTCCGATAGACCCCGGCGCCCGCAATCGGTCACTCTGGCCATGGGTCTTTGGACCCCCGCCAAAGCCATGGCGTTTGACCACCCCCTGAAATCCCTTCCCTCTGGACCATCCCGTGACCGTCACGGTCTGTCCCTCTTCAAAGGAGTCGACCTTTATCTCGTCCCCTAATTTCAACTGGGCAAGGTTATCAAAACTGTGAAACTCTTTGAGGATACGTTTGGGCTTGACACCGGCCTTTGCATAATGACCCAACTCGGGTTTGATCGTGTTCTTTTCCTTCTTGTCCTCAAAACCGATCTGGACGGCGTCATACCCATCCACATCCTCGGTCTTGATCTGCGTAATATAGCAAGGGCCAGCTTCAATGACAGTCACAGGTACAGAGTTGCCTTGCCCGTCAAAGACCCTCGTCATGCCAATTTTTCTACCGATAATCCCAGCCATCCTTCTTTGTCTTCCTCAACTAAATGGTGACAGTGGTCACACTTTGATTTCAACATCAACGCCTGCCGGCAACTCCAATTTCATAAGGGCGTCGACCGTCTTCGGGGTGGAATTCAAGATGTCGATCAACCTTTTATGAATCCGCGTTTCGAATTGCTCTCGGGATTTCTTATCGACGTGCGGAGATCGTAGGACCGTATAAAGCGAACGCTTCGTGGGCAAAGGAATTGGACCAGAAATCGCCGCTCCGGTCGCCTTCGCAGTGCGAATTATCTTGTCTGTCGACTTGTCAATCAGCCTGTGATCGTAGGCCTTGAGCTTGATTCTGATATTCTGACCAACCAATTATCTAACTCTCCCTAATCTTAGGTTTAAGTTTAATAACCTCCGATTCCGATAACAAATCCCGTATTTCCCCGCCCTACTCGAGAATTTTGGTTACAACACCTGCTCCCACGGTTCGTCCGCCTTCGCGAATCGCGAATCGCAACCCCTCTTCCATCGCGATAGGCGAAATCAACTCGACTTCCATATTCACGTTGTCGCCCGGCATCACCATCTCCACACCTTGCTCCAGTTTCAGCACGCCTGTCACGTCGGTGGTGCGGAAGTAAAATTGTGGACGATATCCATCAAAAAAAGGCGTATGCCGACCGCCTTCTTCTTTCTTCAAAACGTAAACCTCAGCGTTAAAGCGCGTATGCGGCGTAATCGACCCTGGTTTGGAGACGACCATCCCGCGCTGCAGCTCATCCTTGTCCACGCCGCGTAACAACAAGCCGATATTGTCGCCAGCCTCGCCATAGTCCAGGAGTTTTCTAAACATCTCCACGCCGGTGACGACGCTCTTTCTCTTTGTACCGAGACCGACGATCTCAACCTCATCGCCGGTAGAGATCCGGCCTCTATCCACGCGACCGGTGCCGACCGTCCCGCGCCCTGTAATACTGAAAACATCCTCGACAGGCATGAGAAAGGGTTTATCGACGTCGCGAGTCGGAGTCGGCACGTACTCGTCGACAGCTTTCATCAAGCCCAGGACCGATTTGATTTTTTCGTCGTCGTCGGGATGGGTCAAAGCTTCGAGAGCGCTCCCCTGAATAATTGGAATATCATCGCCAGGGAACTCATATTGGCTCAACAACTCCCTCAGCTCGAGCTCCACGAGTTCCAGCAATTCCGGGTCGTCCACCATGTCGACTTTGTTCAAGTAAACGACAATATAGGGGACTCCGACCTGTCGTGCCAGCAGGATATGCTCGCGCGTCTGGGGCATCGGACCGTCGGCAGCGCTCACGACCAGTATCGCACCATCCATCTGGGCCGCGCCCGTGATCATGTTCTTGACGTAATCCGCATGGCCTGGGCAGTCGACGTGGGCATAGTGGCGCGCTTCGGTTTCGTACTCAACATGGGCAGTTGCAATCGTAATACCGCGGGCCTTCTCCTCCGGAGCATTATCGATCGAGTCAAAACTCATATAATTCGCCAACCCTCTTTTGTTCAAGATCAAAGTAATCGCTGACGTCAACGTGGTTTTGCCATGGTCAACATGGCCGATCGTCCCGATGTTGACGTGAGGTTTACTTCTTTCAAACTTCTGCTTCGCCATGATTTTGCCTCCAGGTTAAAAGATATTCTTAAGTTTTGAACCTCCAGATTGGTCAAAAGCTTGTTGACACAGCGATGACAGTTTACGCTGCATTCACCTTCTCCAGAATCTTTTCAGAAACCGCTTTTGGCGCAATCTCATATTTTGAGAATTGCAGGGTGAAGATCGCGCGACCTTGCGTCAAAGACCTCAGAGCCGTGGCATATCCAAACATTTCACTCAGAGGCGTTGCAGCCGAAACCACTTGTGCATCTTTCCTGGGAAAGATGCCTTTGATCTTACTTCTGCGACTGTTGAGATCACCCATGACATCGCCCAAATACTCTTCCGGTACCACGACTTCAACCTCCATAATAGGCTCCATGAGCTTTGGCTCGGCCTTCAACGCACCATTCTTGAACGCCATCGATCCCGCAACTTTGAACGCCATTTCAGATGAGTCGACTTCGTGATAGGAGCCGTCCAGCAGGCTGATCTTCACATCCAATAACGGATACCCTGCCAGCACGCCGTTATCGACCGCTTCGCGAATCCCCTGGGCAACCGGGTTGACATACTCGCGCGGAATGGCTCCGCCAATAATCTTGTTCTCGAAGATAAACCCTTTACCCGACTCTGCCGGCTCTATCTCGATGACGACGTGAGCATACTGACCTCGCCCACCAGTCTGGCGAACGAACTTCGCTTCAGCCTCGACCTTCTTGGTAATAGTTTCCTTATATGCGACCTGAGGTCTGCCCACATTCGCGCCGACCTTGAACTCCCTCAGCAACCGGTCGACCAGGATCTCCAGGTGTAACTCCCCCATGCCATAGATGATGGTTTGGCCAGTGTCTTCTTCTGTCTTGATTTTGAAAGTCGGGTCTTCCTCCGCCAACTTACCAAGGGAGAGACCCAGCTTGTCCTGGTCAGCTTTCGTCTTCGGTTCAATGGCCACGGCGATCACGGGCTCAGGAAAGTGCATGGACTCCAGCAAAATCGCCTTGTTTTCGACGCAAAGCGTATCGCCGGTTTTGGTATGCTTCAACCCCACAGCCGCCACGATGTCGCCAGCATGAACACTCTTCAAGTCTTCCCGCTTGTTGGCGCTCATCTGCAAGACACGTCCGAGACGCTCTCTCTTCTTACTATTGGCGTTGTAAATATAGGAGCCGGCTTCTGCACTACCGGAGTAAACTCTAAAATATGTCAGTTTGCCGACGAAGGGGTCGGTCATGATTTTGAACGCGAGTGCTGAAAATGGCTCATCATCGGACGCACGCCTGATGAGCTCCTCCTCCGTCTTCGGATGGGTTCCGATGATGTCCGACAAGTCCATCGGTGAAGGAAGATAGTTGATAATGGAATCCAGCAGCCTTTGTATGCCTTTGTTCTTGAAAGCAGACCCCAGCAGGATAGGCGTAATCTTCACGTTTATGGTAGCTTTGCGGATAGCCTCAATGATCTCTTTCTCATCGATCACGTGACCGTCCAGGTAATTCTCGAGAAGCGTATCATCAAACTCTGATACAGACTCGAGCAACCGCGTGCGGTAGTCTGCGGCCATCTCCTCTAAATCATGCGGAATATCAATCTCATCCCATGTTGACCCCAGACTATCTTCATGATAGATGACCGCCTTCATCTTGACCAAATCGATGAGGCCGGTGAACAGATCACCTTCACCGATCGGGATTTGGACTGGGACGACATTCGCACCCAATCGTTGCTTGATCATATCTAAAGCGCCATAAAAATTGGCACCGATACGGTCCATCTTGTTAATGAAAGCGATTCGAGGCACGGAGTATTTATCAGCCTGCCGCCAGACAGTTTCAGATTGCGGCTCAACGCCCCCGACGGCACAAAACAAGGCCACCGCTCCGTCCAAAACGCGCAACGACCTTTCGACTTCCATCGTGAAATCAACGTGTCCGGGAGTATC
This sequence comes from bacterium, assembly GCA_046757165.1. Taxonomy (GTDB): domain Bacteria; phylum Zhuqueibacterota; class Zhuqueibacteria; order Oceanimicrobiales; family Oceanimicrobiaceae; genus JBHHXT01. The sequence goes on from JBHHXT010000001.1 coordinate 106,160, forward strand.
GATGATGTTGATGCGATAATTTCTCCATGTGCAGGAGATCGCAGCTGAGGTAATGGTGATCCCGCGCTCCCTCTCCTGATCCATCCAGTCCATTGTGGCGGCACCGTCATGGACCTCTCCCATACGATGGATCATGCCGGTATAATACAGGATCCGCTCCGTTGTCGTTGTTTTGCCCGCATCTATATGGGCCATAATTCCGATGTTTCTTATCTTTTCTAGACTGGTCATTCTTGGCATAAAAAAACTCCACAACTAACTCGAGAAATCTCCATGCATCTCGTGTCACTAATTAGTGGAGAGACAGCTTTCGAACTTTTCCCAAAAACTTCTCTACTCAGTATCTGCGATTGATGACATGAAAAAGGGAAGTAACCTGAACATCTTCCCTATCTGATATGTACTTTTTGAAAATGTATTTCGAGCCGGTTTAGAATACTCGAGAATCCGTCACATCACCAGCGGAAATGGGCAAACGCCTTATTTGCTTCCGCCATTTTGTGTGTATCTTCTCTCTTTTTTATCGCCCCCCCCTCGCGGTTGAAGGCCGCGACCAACTCAGCGGCCAACTTGTCGGCCATGGATTTACCCGAGCGAGCCTTTGCAAAACCGATGATCCATCTCAGTGCCAGGGCTTGTTTCCTGTTGGTTCTGACCTCGATGGGCACCTGGTACGTCGCACCACCGACGCGCCGAGACCTCACTTCCAATATTGGTTTTACATTGGCAACCGCCTTCTCAAAAACCTCCAGCCCATCCTTCTTGGTCTTCGCTTCAACAATGTCGAGCGCCGTATAGAAGATCTGCTCGGCAACGCTTTTCTTGCCGCGCTCCATCAAGCCGTTGATAAACTTTGCTGCCAGAATACTCTTATATTTTGGATCAGGCAACACTGTCCTTACTTCAGCCGCTTTCCTTCTAGACATAGATAGATTCTATGAGCCTTTTTTCTTGGTTCCATATTTCGAGCGCCCCTGATTTCTATCCTGTACCCCACTGGTATCGTACACACCGCGAACAATGTGATACCGGACGCCAGGCAGATCCTTAACGCGCCCTCCTCTAATCAACACAATCGAGTGCTCCTGCAGGTTGTGCCCCTCCCCAGGAATATAGGCAGTGACTTCAAACCCATTGGTCAACCGCACCCTGGCGACTTTGCGCAATGCGGAGTTCGGCTTTTTCGGCGTCGTCGTATAAACTCTCGTACATACACCACGACGTTGCGGCGACCCTGTCAATGCAGGCGCAGTCGTCTTTTTGATCACCCTTTTCCTGCCAGCCTTGACTAATTGATTGATTGTTGGCAAATCAAATCCCTCAAGTTACAAAACGATAATATAGGTATTGCCCCAGAAAAAAGCAACCCATTTTTCACTTTTTTCAAAATCTTATCAACCCTCTCCCAGGTTATCCAACAGCCGTCTGGTACTCATCCTCAACCTGCTCGGCGGGCACCTGCGCTTCATCTTCCGCTTCCGGCTGCTCGGTATGGACTCTGAGCGATTTGTATTTGCTCAAGCCCGTTCCGGCAGGGATGAGATGTCCCATAATGACGTTTTCTTTCAACCCGAGCAAGCGGTCAACCTTGCCTTCGATACAGGCGTCCGTCAGGACGCGGGTCGTTTCCTGGAACGAAGCGGCAGAAATGAAACTTTCAGTGGTCAAAGATGCCTTGGTAATGCCGAGCAGCAAAGGTTGAAAGGTCGCAGGTTGCGTCGGCCGACTTACGGCCAGGTCTTTACCGGCCTCTTTGCGCTTGGCATTCTCCCGATCAAACTCATCCTGGTCCACGATCTCGTCAACGCTGTATTTGGACTCCCCGCTCTCAACAACGACCACTTTGTTGCGGATGTTCTCGTTTTCTTCAAGGAAAGAGATCTTGTCGACCTGGTCCCCTTCCAGGTACATGGTATCGCCAGGGTCTTCGATTTTGATTTTTTGCAGCATCTGACGAACAATCACCTCAATGTGCTTGTCATTGATGCGGACACCTTGCAACCGATACACCTCCTGAATCTCGTTGACGAGGTATTCCTGCACCTTGTTCGGCCCCATGATGTTGAGGATGTCCTCAGGAGCGATACTCCCTTCACATAGTTTCTCGCCTGCTTGCACGTAATCCCCCTCATGCACAAGAACGTGCTTTCCGTAAGGAACCATATAGACTTTTTCCTCTTGGGCCTCCTGAGAGGTCACGATTATCTTTCTAGTCCCGCGCCGAATCTCACCAAATTTTACCTGCCCGTCTATCTCTGTAACGATGGCGGGCTCTTTCGGCTTGCGTGCTTCGAATAGTTCCGCCACCCGAGGTAAACCGCCAGTAATGTCCCGCGTCTTCGCTATTTCGCGTGGGATCTTAACGAGGACATCGCCGGCCTTAATCTTTTGCCCATCGTTTGCTTGCAAGTGCGCGCGCGTTGGCACGATATAGTTGCTCAACCTCTCGCCCTGCTCGTCGATGATGTGCAATTGCGGGCTGAGACTTCTGTTACGCGTTTCGATAATGACACGTTGTTTTAGGCCAGTGGTTTCATCAAGCGCTTCGCGGAAGGTCACCTTTTCGATGAGATCGACATATCTAACGTAGCCATCATGGTTTGCAAGAATGCTCGCTGTATACGGGTCCCATTGGAAGACCACCTTGCCCTTCTCCACCTGCTCATCTTCGGAAACCACAATCTGCGCCCCATATGGGATGGTGTACTGGGCAACAACACGGTTGTTGTCATCAAAGATTTCGAGCTTGCCATTTCGTCCCACCGCGATGGTTGCGCCATCCACTTGAGACACCGATTTAAGATTGGTAAACTTTACTTTGCCCGCGTGCTTGGCAGCAACCTGCGACTGAGCCGCAATGCGGGCAGCCGTGCCGCCGATGTGAAACGTGCGCAGGGTCAACTGCGTGCCGGGTTCTCCAATTGATTGAGCCGCCATCACGCCCACGGCCTCGCCGATATTGACCATGTTTCCTGTCGCCAGGTTCCGCCCATAGCACAGGGCACAAGCACCACGCTTGGATTCGCATGTCAATACAGAACGAATGTAAACCGTCTCAATACCACTGTCTGAGATTCGGTCAGCCATGTCCTCATCTATGAGGGTATTGGCCTCAACGATCACGTCTTGAGTGATGGGGTCAAACACATCCTCAGCGGCCACCCGTCCCAATATGCGGTCCCGAAGGGGCTCAATGACCTCTTCACCTTCCTTCAGGTCGCCGATTCGAATCCCCAGGATTGTAGTACAATCATACTCTGTAATGATAATGTCCTGCGCCACGTCGACTAACCTTCTGGTCAAGTAGCCCGCGTCGGCTGTTTTTAAAGCGGTATCCGCAAGGCCTTTTCTGGCGCCGTGCGTGGAGATGAAGTATTCCAACACAGACAGACCTTCGCGAAAATTCGCCGTAATCGGGTTTTCGATGATCTCGCCCATCTGACCCGTCATCTTCTTCTGTGGTTTGGCCATCAAGCCACGCATGCCCGCCAACTGTCTGATTTGCTCCTTTGAGCCACGCGCTCCTGAATCTGCCATCATATAGATGGGATTGAACCCGCTGCGATCCTTCTCCAGATTGGAAAAAAGTTTTTCTGCCACATCGCTGGTCGTGTGGGTCCAGATATCGATGATCTTGTTGTACCGCTCACCGTCGGTGATGACACCATTCTCATACTGGCCTTGAATCGTGTTCACTTTCTTTACCGCCGTTTGCAGCAAGCTCTGCTTTTCTTCCGGAATGCGCACATCTTCAATCCCGACGGTGACACCAGACTTCATGGCGTATGTGAACCCGAGCTCCTTGAGATCATCGAGAAATATGGCGCTTTTCTGGTTGCCTAATCTCTTGTACACCTCGGCGGCGATATCTTCCAAACGTTTCTTGGTTAGAAGTTCATTGACAAACTCAGTTTTCTCGGGCAGCACTTCGTTAAAGATAACCCGGCCAGCGGTTGTTTCGACAAGCTTGCCGTTGATTCTCACTTTGATTTTGGCGTGCAGAGCCAGTTTGTCATCATGGTACGCGATAAGGACCTCGTCCGTTGACGAGAAAATCATGCCCTCGCCAAGGGCACCATTAATGGACTTGGTCAAATAATAAATTCCAAGCACAATGTCCTGGCTGGGAATCGCCAGAGGCCGTCCGCTTGCCGGGGACAAGATGTTGTGGCTCGACAGCATCAGCATCCGGGTCTCGATCTGCGAATAATAGGAAAGCGGGACGTGCACCGCCATCTGGTCGCCATCAAAATCAGCGTTGAAGGCTGCACAAACCAGCGGATGGACCTGTATGGCCTTGCCTTCGATCAGAATAGGTTGGAATGCCTGGATTCCCAGTCTATGCAAGGTCGGCGCGCGGTTCAGCAAGACAGGATGGTCATCGATAATTTCCTCGAGAATATCCCACACCTCAGGTCCACGTCTGTCCACCAACTTCTTTGCACTCTTGACCGTCTTAACCAGACGGCGCTCTACGAGCTTACGGATGACGAACGGTTTGAAGAGCTCGAGCGCCATTTCTTTCGGCAGACCGCACTCATGCAACTTCAACTCAGGGCCCACCACAATCACTGAGCGGCCTGAATAGTCGATACGTTTACCCAAAAGATTTTGCCGGAAGCGCCCCTGCTTACCTCGTAGCATGTCAGAAAGGGACTTGAGAGGGCGGTTGCCGTCTCCGCGCACGGCCGCAGATTTTCTTCCGTTGTCGAACAACGCATCCACGGCTTCTTGCAGCATGCGTTTTTCGTTCCGAAGAATGACCTCTGGCGCTTTGATCTCCATTAGCTTCTTGAGCCGGTTGTTGCGAATGATAACCCGGCGATACAGATCATTCAAGTCACTGGTCGCGAACCGCCCACCTTCCAATGGCACCAGGGGGCGCAACTCCGGAGGAATAACCGGAACAACGGACAAGACCATCCATTCGGGTCTGTTGGAGCTCTTCTTGAAAGACTCAACAACTCGAAGTCTTTTCAGGGCTTCGCTCTTTCGTTGAAAGGATTTCTCTTCTCTGACTCTACGCCGGAGCTCCGTCGATAGAGCTTGAATGTCAGTTCTTTTGAGTAACTCGAGAACCGCTTCTCCGCCGATCTTGGCAACAAATTCTCCAGCGGCCTCAGTTTCTTCACCATTTGAGGACTCTTCATCTTCTGCCAAAATACGGAAGTAGTCCTCCTCGGTGATAAGCTCCTTGATCTTGAATCCACTGTTGCCGGGCTCGATGACGACATAAGATTCATAGTAGATAACCCGCTCCAGCTCTTTGGCGCTCATACCGAGGATGTAACCGATCTTGGAAGGCAGGGATTTCCAGAACCAAATATGCACGACTGGCACAGCCAAGGAGATGTGCCCCATTCTTTCCCTTCGGACACTCTTCGTGGTGACCTCCACACCGCAGCGGTCACAGATGATTCCTTTGTAGCGGATTCTCTTATACTTGCCACAGTGGCACTCCCAATCCCGAACCGGGCCGAAGATCTTCTCACAAAACAGGCCGTCTTTTTCAGGCTTGAAAGAGCGGTAGTTTATCGTTTCGGGCTTGGTCACCTCACCGTGTGAACGTTCAAGAACCTTGTCTGATGAGGCCAGGCTGATTGAAATCGCATCAAATGATTTCTTTGCGGAAGTCTCTTGTCTACTGAAGTAGGCCAAATTGCCACCTCCTATGAGAGATTGGTGACTGAATTAGTTAATTTCTGCTGATCCTAATCTATCAGAAGATCAATGTTTTCCGTTTCCCTGGTCTAGCAATTCGACATCCAGTCCCAGACCCTGCAGCTCCCGAATCAAAACATTGAATGATTCAGGCAGTCCGGGCTCGGGTAAATTGTCGCCCTTGACGATGGCTTCATAAGCTTTGGATCGACCGCGGACATCATCTGATTTGACCGTGAGTATTTCCTGCAACGTATGGGCTGCACCATACGCTTCCAGCGCCCAGACTTCCATTTCACCGAAACGTTGCCCGCCAAATTGCGCCTTGCCACCAAGAGGTTGTTGTGTGATCAAGGAGTATGGGCCAATGGAACGCGCATGGATCTTGTCCTCGACCAGGTGGGATAGCTTCAAGATATAGATATAGCCGACCGTCACAGGATTGTCGATTTGTTCACCAGTACGGCCGTCATGCAGAATGGTTTTGCCCCCCTCAGGGAGCAAGGCTTTTTGCATCTCCGCCTTGATTTCATCATAACTGGCACCATCAAAAACAGGTGAGGCGTAGTTGGTTTTCAACACGTATGCTGCCCATCCGAGGTTTGCTTCGAATATTTGGCCAAGATTCATACGAGACGGGACGCCCAACGGATTCAGGACGATATCCACTGGCGTACCGTCCGGCAAATACGGCATATCTTCAACCGGCACAATCTTGGAAACAACGCCCTTGTTCCCATGTCGCCCGGCCATCTTGTCGCCGACCATCAGTTTTCGTTTCTTGGCAACGTAGACTTTCGCAAGCTGAACGATTCCCGGCGGCAACTCGTCCCCAACTTCAACCTTGAACTTGCGATTCTCAAAGTCCTCTTCCAGCTCACTCAGTTTTAATTGATAGCCAGACCAGACAGTGGCAACCTTCTCATTGACTTTGCTATCTGCACACAACCCTTCACTATAGTCGAGACTGTCAAAGTCCAGTTGAGACAACTTGTCCACAGCCAGGACAGTGTTCGCTCGAAACAGGACCTTTCCCGTATTTTTGTCACGAATAGATTTGCTCATTTGGCCACTGAGGACGCTGACCAATTTTTGATTTCTCAACGCCTCGATTCGGACAAGTTCTGCCTGGTACCAGCTCTCGATCTCCTCGATCCGTTTTTTGTCTTGTTTTTTGGTCTTCGGATCCTTTTTCTTGCGCGTGAAGAGCTTGGTATCAATCACGACCCCTTTCATACCTGGTGGCGCCTTCAGCGAGGCATCCTTCACATCGCCGGCCTTTTCTCCAAATATCGCCTTTAATAGCTTCTCCTCCGGCGTTGGGTCTGTTTCGCCCTTTGGCGTGACCTTGCCAACCAGAATATCGCCAGCTTGAACCTCGGCGCCTATGCGAACAATGCCATTCTCATCCAAATCTTTAGTCGTTTCTTCACTCACGTTGGGAATTTCACGCGTCACCTCTTCTTCGCCCCGCTTGGTGTCGCGCACCTGCAGCTCAAACTCTTCTATATGGATGGAGGTGTAGACGTCTTCCTGAACCACGCGCTCGGAGATGACGATCGCGTCCTCGAAATTGTACCCACGCCACGGCATGTAGGCCACCAGAACGTTACGACCCAGTGCAAGCTCACCGTTAGCGGTCGCGCACCCGTCTGCCACCACTTGACCTTTCTTCACTTTCTTTCCCTCGCGAACGATGGGACGTTGATTGATACAGGTGTCCTGATTCGTCCTGGAGAACTTTGTCAGGCGATAGGGAAAGTACTCGGCTTCATCGTAATCCATCAAGGCATCAGCAGAAAGCACATGACCAGATTTTGCCTTCTCCCGTTTCACGACAATCTCTTTCGCCGATACTTTGTGAACGACCCCATCCATGTCGGAAACGACCATGGCACGCGAGTCCATAGCGACCTTGGCTTCCATTCCTGTTCCCACCAACGGGGCCTCTGTGCGAAGTAATGGCACCCCCTGACGTTGCATGTTGGAGCCCATCAAGGCTCGGTTCGCATCATCATGCTCCAGAAACGGAATAAGGGCTGCCGCAGCAGAAACGATCTGGTTTGGAGAGACATCCATGTAGTGCAGTTCAGCCGGAGAAACAATAGGAAAATCACCTCTGAATCGCGACTTCACTTTGTCACGTAGAAACTGACCTTTCTCAGTGATCGGAGCGTTCGCTTGCGCAATCACAAACTGATCTTCATCATCCGCGGAGAGATAGTCAATCTTCTTCTCGACTTTGCCCTTAATCACCTTGCGATAGGGCGTTTCAATAAATCCGAAATCATTAATGCGTGCAAACGTCGTGAGCGAGGAGATCAAACCGATGTTGGGACCTTCCGGTGTCTCGATCGGGCAGAGGCGGCCATAGTGAGTGTAGTGCACGTCACGCACTTCAAACCCAGCACGCTCTCTGGTCAACCCTCCGGGACCGAGCGCGGACAAGCGCCTCTTATGAGTCATCTCCGCCAACGGGTTGGTTTGATCCATGAACTGAGAAAGCTGACTGGTCCCAAAAAAGGTGTTGATGACCGAAAAAATGGTTCTCGCATTGACCAAATCTTGCGGCGTAAGGTTCTCATTGTCGCGCAAATTCATTCTTTCCTTGATGGTGCGAGCCATTCTTGACAGGCCGAGAGTCATCTGGGCCGACAATTGCTCTCCGACTGTCTTGATTCGTCGATTGCCAAGATGGTCAATATCGTCGGAGCCCCGTTTTCCGGCTCTCAGCTCCAACAGATACTTGATGATGGCAACGATGTCATCCTTGGTCAAGACGGTCTTCTCGATATCAACATCAAGGCCGAGCTTCTTATTGACGCGGTAGCGACCGACCTGACCTAGATCGTAGCGCTTCGGATTGAAAAACATCCGTTCAATCAGGCCACGCGCCGTCTCCAAATCCGGTGCTTCACCGGAACGGAGATGGCGATAGATCGCCTCCAGTGCATCCTGTTCCGACCTGGAGGTGTCTTTGCGCAACGTATTGCTGATAACCTCAGGACTCCAAGCACCCTGAGATTTCATGAGCAGAACAGTCTTGATGTCCGTCTCCTTGATGGCCGCGACCGCCTCTTCCGTGAGCTGGCTATTTTTTTCAACCAACAACTCCCCGGTTTCTTTGTTGATAACATCATCGATCGAGAGCTGGCCGACGGCCTTGGCAAAGTCCTTGCTCTTGACGGATACCTCTTCTGCCAGATCGAAAAGATCGAGCAACTCTTTGTCACTCGAGTACCCCAGCGCCCGCAAAAGCGTTGTGACCGGGAACTTCTTTCGGCGGTCGATATAGACGTAGAGAACATCATTGATATCTGTGGTGAACTCTACCCACGACCCTCTCAGAGGAATGATCCTGGCAGAAAAAATTTTCGTTCCATTAGGATGGAGCATCTCGTCGAAGAAAACGCCTGGTGAGCGGTGCAATTGGCTAACGACAATCCGCTCCGCACCATTGATAATGAAGGTACCGCGGTTTGTCATGTATGGGATGTTGCCCAGGTAGACAACCTGCTCAATCGTATCCACGAACTCTTTGCTGTCCCCGTATTCATCTTTGACCGACAGTTTCAGCTTGGCCTTCAGAGGCACAGAGTAGGTGACCCCGCGTTCCTGACACTCCACCATATCATATTTGGGTTTTTCCACATAGTAATCAACAAACTCGAGACAAAAATTTTCTCGACTGTCGATGATGGGAAAAACGTTGCGAAACACCGCGTGTAACCCTTTATCCTTGCGTTCCTCTGGCCTGACATCATCCTGCAAGAACTCACGATAGGATTTCAACTGGATATCCAGCAGGTCGGGTAAATCAATAACCTGCCGCAATTTGGAAAAGGACACTCTGCCATTCATTTGCATGTGGAACAGCACCTCGATTGTTTAGTTTCGAAAGGAAACGTTATTTGACTTCGACCGTGGCCCCCACCTCTTCCAACTGTTTCTTGATGTCTGCGGCTTCATCTTTGCTGATGCCCTCTTTCACGGGCTTGGGAGCCGAATCCACCAGATCTTTGGCTTCCTTCAACCCCAGGCTGGTGATGGCACGCACAACTTTGATCACCTGAATCTTCTTCTCACCGACGACCGTAAGAACAACATCGAATTCGGTTTGTTCTTCTGCGGCTTCAGCCGGTGCACCGCCAGCAGGGACAGCGCCGACGGCCGCCACGGCAACCGGGGGTTGCGCGGTTACGCCGAACCGATCTTCAATTGCTTTGACCAATTCTGACAATTGAAGAACCGTCATTTTTTCGATGGTCGACAACAAAGAATCGATGGAACCATTGCTTTTCGATTTTGAGGGTTTCTTTTCTGCTGGTTTTTCTGTCACTGCCGCAGCTTGTTTCGCTTCTGCCATTATGACCTCCAGATGAAAGGATATGAATAATTACATACTGAACTAATTTGCACTTTCTTTTTGCTCTTTTACAGCCTGCAGAGCATAAACCAATTTACTGATCACGCCGTTGAGTGAATAGACCAGCTTAGAAAGGGGCGCCTGTAACACACCCGAGAGTTGGGCAAGAATCTCGCTCCGCGAAGGTAACGTGGCAATCTCATTAAGTCGATCTTCACCAAACAAGACCCCTTCAAAAAGACAGGCTCTGACTTTGAGTTTGTCATTCTTTCTTGAATACTCTCTGATCACCTTTGCAGGCGCAGTCGGATCATCCATCCCGAACGCCATCGCTGTCGGACCTTCAAGATATTCCAGAATCTGTTCGCACCCGGCCGATTTTGCCGAAAGACGCGCCAGGGTATTCTTCACGACTCGATACTCTACCTTGGCACCGGCGAACGCCCGCCGCAATTCGTTGATCTCCTGAACATTCAAACCCCTGTAATCGGTCAAAAAGACACTTTTCGCTTGCGACAACTGTTCCGCAACTTCTGCAACAGCCGCTTCTTTTTCAGCAGTTGGCATTCTCGTTCCTATGGTTTGTTTCGTTAGTTGACCCTATCCAATTATCGCAGCTCGCTCAAAATGGTCGCCCGGTCCAACTTAATCCCAGGCCCCATCGTATTGGAAAGAACCACGCCCTTGACATATTGCCCTTTGGCAGCCGATGGCTTCAGTTTCAGCACGGTCTCGATAAACGCGAGCACATTGTCCTTAATCTTCTGACCTTCAAATGATACCTTTCCCACCGCGACATGCAAAATCCCGTACTTATCAACTCTGAATTCGATCTTTCCGGCTCTTAATTCCTCAACCGCCTTCCCAACCTCCATGGTCACGGTCCCACTCTTGGGGTTTGGCATCAGACCTCTCGGTCCCAATATGCGACCTAGTTTGCCGACTGCCGCCATCACATCTGGGGTCGCAACGATGACATCAAAATCAAACCACCCGTCCTGTATCTTCTTGATGTATTCATCAAAACCCACGTAGTCGGCCCCTTTCTCCTTCGCCTCGCTCTCTTTCTCGCCCTTGGTGAGCACCAGAACCCGAACATCTTTGCCGGTGCCATGAGGAAGAGAAACGGTCCCTCGCACGACCTGATCTGCGTGTCTCGGATCGACACCAAGGTTCACCGAAACTTCAACCGATTCATCGAATTTTGCGCTCGCTGTTTGTTTGATCAGCTCGACGGCCTCATCTAACGAATAGTCTTTGCCCGCCTGGACAAGCGATGCCGTTTTCTTATACCTTTTACCCTTTTTCATATCCTTCCCACGAGATTTGAGTTATTCAACCAACAAGCCCATACTTCTGGCCGTCCCTTCAACCATGCGCATGGCCGCTTCGATATCATTGGCGTTGAGGTCCTGCATCTTTGCTTCGGCAATTTCTTTGACCTGGTCTTTGCTCACCGTGCCAACCTTCTCCCGATTGGGCTCGCCGGAACCTTTCTCCACACCGGCTGCTTTCTTGAGCAGCACCGCCGCTGGCGGCGACTTTGTTTCGAATGTAAAGGAACGGTCGGCATAGACAGAAATAACGACCGGAATAATCAACCCTTGCTTGTCCTGAGTCCTGGCATTGAACGCTTTGCAGAACTCCATGATGTTCACGCCAGCCTGACCGAGAGCCGGCCCCACAGGCGGAGAAGGATTTGCAGCGCCAGCAGGAATCTGCAACTTAATCGTAGAAATGACTTTCTTGGCCATTACAGGTAGGTTCTCCTTTCATCTACTTTTCCAATTCGACCTGCAAAAAATCCAACTCAACGGGGGTGGACCTGCCAAAGATACTGACCATGACTTTTACCTTCTTTTTCTCCCGATTCACCTCTTCCACAAAGCCGGTGAAATCGGTGAACGGCCCGTCGGTCACTTTGATCGGGTCTCCCTCGCGGAAGGGCACATCCAGGACCTCTCGGTTGGCACTTTCTTGCACGCGACCCAGAATGCGGTCGATCTCCTCAGGTCGCAGCGGCTGCGGGGTATTTCTGGGGCCGACAAAATTGGTCACCCCCGGTGTGTTCAGGACGAGATACTGCGTCTCCTTGTCAAGAACCATCTCGACGAGCATGTACCCGGGAAAAAAAACTCTGTTCTTCGTGCGTCGCTTGCCCTCTCTCATCTCGGTGACATCTTCGGACGGAATGAGGACTTGCGCGATGCGTTCTTCCCAGCCGGCATGCTCTACCTCGTTTTCGAGATAGGCCTTGACTTTTTTTTCATGTCCCGAAAGAACATGAATGGCATACCACTTTTTTTCTTGCTCGCTCAAACCAGCTCCTAAAAGATCAACCTCAGCGCCTCCTGGAGGAGCCAATCTGAAAAGAATACAAAAACCACTGAAATCAAAGAGAGAATCACAACCACGATCGTGGAACTCTTCAACTCTTCATAGCTAGGCCAACTAACCTTAGACATCTCCTGGTTAACGTCTGCAAAAAACTTTGCAGGTCTTTCAACTAATTTCATGGCGCCTTCAAAGTTGGGAAAAAATTGATGAAAAAATCATATTGCAGGTGAGGCAGGAATTGAACCCGCAACCTCTGGTTTTGGAGACCAGTGCTCTGCCAGTTGAGCTACTCACCTTTATCGGGTACTGCTACCTGGTTTCCTTATGTGCCGTGTGTTTGTTGCACGTTGGGCAATACTTTTTATACACAACGCGGCCAGAGTGATTCGTCTTGTTCTTGTCGGTGGTGTAATTACGATTCCTGCATTCAGGGCATTCCAAGATAACCAAAACGCGCATGCTGCCAGATTGCTCCTTCCCAAATTTTCATAGATAAGCCACAGAGCCCACGACCGGGATTGAACCGGTGACCTCATCCTTACCAAGGATGCGCTCTACCGACTGAGCTACGTGGGCGCGCAAGTCGATGAGCGGGAGACGGGATTCGAACCCGCGACCAACAGCTTGGAAGGCTGTGACTCTGCCATCTGAGTTACTCCCGCTTAAAAAAACATGACATCCAGTCACAACTAGATGCCATCGTGGAGAGGGGAGGATTCGAACCTCCGAAGGCTGCGCCGACAGATTTACAGTCTGTTCCCTTTGGCCACTCGGGTACCTCTCCGGGATAAAAAAAAGCCACCAGCAGGAATCGAACCCGCGACGTCCTCATTACAAGTGAGGTGCTCTACCAGCTGAGCTATGGTGGCATAAAACCCGAAAAATCAGGCGCTTAGTACATGAACAGATGATAGCCCGCATAAAATACAGCCTTATAATATATAAAAAAAAATGCAATTGTCAAGCATTTTTTAAGGTCTTTCAACAGTCATGGCATGCGCCATTCGGTCGTCGTGGCTTTGTCCTCCAAGATGATGCCCTTGTCCTTGAGCTGGTCGCGAATCTTGTCGGCGAGATCCCATGCTTTCCGAGCACGAAGATCGCTTCTGACTTCGATCAGCAGCTCCACCAGCTCGCCTACCAGGTCTGTCTGCAGCAGTTTGCCCCTCGGGTCAATTACACCCAGGAAGGAGTTGATGGCATCGATGTCATCTTTTATTTTTCTCAGCAGCGCCTGGTCGCTTTGTGTGATTTGGGTTCGTGACAGAAGTTTATTGGTCTCACGCACCATGTCAAAGAGCCTGGCCACAGCCACCGGTGTGTTGAGATCGTCTCCCATCGCCTCGACCAACTCGGCCTTCAAGGCCTCGACTGATTCAAGCACGGCCGTGGCCGGCTGCTGCTCTGCACTGTCCGCCGGGGCTCGGGAAACAGGCTCAACAGAAAGCTTGTCGGTGAGCTTGTCATAGAAAATCTTGAGCCGGGAGGCCGCCTGGGTCGCAGATTGCAGTCCATCCTCCGTCAGATCGAAAGGGCTGCGATAATGCTTTTGCAGGAAAAACAGCCTGATTTCAACGCCGGAGTAGTGCTTTAGAATGTCTCTCACCGTGCGAAAGTTCCCTAAAGATTTTGACATCTTATCGCCATCTAGTTGCAGGAAACCATTATGGAGCCAGTATCTGACAAACGTCTCGTTCGTGGCGCCCTCGCTCTGTGCGATTTCATTCTCATGATGTGGAAAAATCAGGTCGATGCCGCCGGCATGGATATCAAAACTCTCTCCCAGGTATTTCATCGACATGGCCGAGCACTCGATGTGCCAGCCAGGACGTCCGGGGCCCCAGGGACTCTCCCAGGCAGGCTCTCCTGGCTTTTGCGCCTTCCACAGCACGAAATCGAGCGGATTCCGCTTTTTGTCATCGACCGAGATGCGCGCGCCGACCCTTAGCTCCTCCAGTTTTTTTCCAGAAAGTTTGCCGTAACCGGCGAATTTGCTGACATCAAAAAAAACGTCACCAGCGGATTCATAGGCCATGCTCTTCTCAACGAGCTTCTGAATGAGAGAAATGATCATATCCACATGTTCAGTAGCCCGAGGGTAGACGTCGGCGGGTTTCATACCAAGCTGTTCCAAATCCTGAAAAAAAGCTTGACTGAACTTTCGGGTGATGACGTCGACCTCAACATTTTTCTGCCGTGCTCGCTCGATAATCTTGTCGTCGATATCCGTCAGATTCATGACATAAGTGACATCATAGTCGAGGAATTCCAGAAACCGGCGCAGAACGTCAAAGACGGTAAAAGCCCGCCCATTGCCAATGTGGATATAGTCATAGACCGTCGGACCACAGACGTAGAACTTAACCTTACCGTCCTCTAATGGGACAAACTGCTCTTTTCGGCGGGTCATGGTGTTGAATAGTTTTACTGACATCTCCGGGCCTTTTTGTTAATCCAACCTGTTCTTGACGAAACGCACGACTTTCTCCTTGCCCAGAATTTCAGCAATTTTGCCGAGGTCCGGACCGTGGCTCTTACCGGTGAGCGCGACGCGAATGGGCATCCACAGCTCCTTGCCCATGATGCCCGTTTCTTGCTGTACCTCTTTCATAATCACACGAAAAGCGGCTGCATCCAAATCATCGTGGTCTGCCAGGTGCCGCAGAAAAGCCCAGTAGATTTTTTGCGACGAATCTCTGGACACAATCGCAATGGCTTCGCCGTCGGTCGGTTGCATGAGATTCTGATAGAATGTCCGAGCCAGTTGCGGCAATTGGCTGAGATATTCGACTCCCGGTTGTAGCACGGACAACACCCGCGTTAGCTGCTCGTCATCTGAGACACCCACATCGCTTTGCAACAGAAATGGAGCCCCTAGCTTTCGAAAGTCATCAAACGATAATTTGCGGATGTATTGGCCGTTCATCCAGTTGAGTTTGGAGGTGTCAAACGCTGCCGGGGCCTGAGACATGCGGCTAAAATCACATTCCTCAATCAGCTCCTCGATCGAAAGAATCTCAACGCCGGATTCGGACGACCAGCTCAACAAGCTCAGGAAGTTGATGAGGGCTTGCGGCAGGTACCCCTTCCGCCGGAATTCTTCAAGTGAGGTGGCGCCATGCCGCTTGGAGAGTCGCGTCCGGTCCGGACCTGAGATCATCGGAATGTGGGCAAATTGCGGCAGCGGGAAACCGAGCGCGTCGAGCAGCAAGATCTGCTTCGGTGTGTTGGAGACGTGGTCGTCGCCCCGAATGACATGGGTGATTTGCATCAGCGCATCGTCGACGGCCGAGGCAAAGTTGTAGGTCGGAAGCCCATTTGAGCGCATAACCACAAAGTCACCGACACGCTCCCCCTCAAACGAGATACCCCCTTTTACCAAATCATGCCACTCGATGACCCCATGTTCGACATTGAAGAGCCAGAGGGGCTGTCCTCCCTCGCGTTCAACTCGCCGCCGCTCATCATCCGAGGGCTCAAGATCCTTCCTATTATAAGGGACGATATCCCCACGCGCAAGAGCAGCCTCTCTGATATGGTGCAGCTCTTCCTCAGATTTATAGCATGGGTAGACTTTGCCCGATTCCTTCAACTTTGCGAGATAGGTCTGATAAATCGACTGCCTTTCAGACTGCCGGTACGGTGCAAAGGGTCCGCCCGCAGCCGGGCTTTCGTGAAAGGTCACCCCCAGCCATTCGAGGTGGTCAAGAAGAACTTGTTCGTATTCTGGCTTCGACCGTTCCTTGTCGGTATCCTCGACGCGCAACACCAGCGTACCATGGTGTTTTCTGGCAAAAAGCCAGTTCAAGACCGCCGTGCGTGCATTTCCAATGTGCAGGTGCCCCGTAGGACTGGGGGCAAATCGCACTCTAACGGGTGACTTCATTTGTCGGTTTTCGCCTTTTCCTTCACCAAAACGCAGGCATAAGCGGCCAGCCCCTGCCCTTGTCCCACAGGTCCCAGGCGCTCGTTGGTTGTCGCCTTGACAGACACTTGTGAATCCAGAATCGACAGGGCTTCTGCGATGTTTCTTTGCATCTTCTCGATATACGGAGCAAGCTTTGGCTCCTCCAAAACCACCGTTGCATCAATGTTGCTGACGCAATACTGGTGCTCATCAAGCATCTTGCCAACTTGTTCGAGGAGCCGCAAACTGGAGATTCCAGCAAATCGTTCATCGGTGTCCGGAAAATGGCGGCCGATGTCTCCCAGAACGAGACTGCCTAGCAGGGCATCGATCACGGCATGAGTGAGGGCATCTGCGTCAGAATGCCCGAGCAGGCCCCTTTGTGAGGGAATCTCTACCCCGCCCAGAATCATCTTACGATGAGGAACCAGTTGGTGGACGTCATATCCGAATCCTACTCTCATCTACTCTCTTCGACCTAACACCGTTTCCGCGAACTGCAAATCCGCCGGAACCGTTATTTTGATATTCTCATCCTCACCTCGAACAATTTTTACGGCGTGCCCGGACATTTCCACCAGGGCAGAGTCATCCGTCTTGTAAATACCTCTTGCACGAGCATCATCGTAGGCTGCGCGGAGAATATCGACTCGAAAGCCTTGTGGCGTTTGCACACACCAGAGCGTGTCTCGGTTCAGGGTTGTCGCAACATACTCTTGCTCTGCCACTTTGATCGTGTCCTTGGGCGGGACGGCCAGGATGGCCGCACCAACTTCCTGGCAGGCCTGAATCACTTCTTCTATCTTGCCGACAGAAACTAAAGGCCGCACGGCATCGTGCACCAGGACGACCTCCGTCCCGTTGTCCAGAGCTTGCAGGCCATTATAAACGGAATCCTGTCGCTCTTTTCCACCCGCAACGATCTTTTTGATTTTTGTAAAATGATAGCGATCGGAAATTTCCTGCGCGGTGTACGCCAGCCACTCTGTTGCAGTAATCAAGATGATTTCGTCAACCAGAGAGCAGTCCTCAAATCTTCGCAGCGTATGGTAGAGAACGGGTTTGCCGTGCAGCAGTTGAAACTGCTTGGGCACGTTGCCACCCATTCGATGCCCGCGACCGCCCGCAACTATGATAGCTGAGATTCTCAAGGCCATCCTGGCGTTGGTTACGTGATGAGCATGGCGTCGCCGTAGCTATAGAAATTGAACTTCTCGCGAATCGCCTTGCGGTATGCTTTGAACACAAAATCACGGCCGCCAAAGGCACAGGTCAACATCAGCAGGGTTGAGTTCGGTAGATGGAGATTCGTAATCAAACAGTCCACGATCTTGAACTCGTACGGCGGATAGATGAACTTGTCGGTCCATCCTTTTGCCGCTTTCGTCCAGCCTTCAGAGGTCACCGCTGTCTCCAGGGTACGTGTTGTGCTGGTTCCAACGGCAAAAACACGCCCACCTTCTTTGCGGGTCTGGTTGATTGCTTCCGCGGTTTCTTCGTAAACCTCGCAATACTCTGAATCCATTTTGTGGCGGCTGAGGTCTTCCACGACCACCGGTCTGAAGCTACCCAATCCCAGGTGCAGAACGACAGGGATGATTTTGACGCCTTTTTGTTCGATTTTCTTCAGCAGTGCTTCGCTGAAGTGCAGCCCCGCAGTCGGCGCCGCGACCGCGCCTCTTACTTTTGCATAAACCGTCTGATACCGCTTCTTGTCCAGCGGTTCAGGCTCGCGGTCAATGTAGGGCGGAAGCGGCGACTGCCCAATCTTGTCAACAATCTCAAAAAAGTCGCCATCGAAATTGAATCGTACGACGCGACCTCCAGAAACCGTGTTATCTATCACATCGCAGAACAGCTTGTCGTTGACCGAGAGCCGGTTGCCAACCCGCACCTTACGCGCTGGTTTAACAAGCACCTCCCATAGCCCGCTTTCCAGTTCTCGCAGCAGGAAAATCTCGACTTGAGCATCGGTCTTGTCTTTTGTTCCCATCAATCGTGCCGGGAAAACCCGGGTCTCGTTGACAACCAGGCAATCACCTTCCTTGAAATAGTCTATGATATCTGAAAAAAGTCTCCGTTCCATGGTCTGCTTTTCGCGGTTCAGGACCATGAGATTGGACTTATCCCGCTTCTCACTCGGGTATTGAGCAACTAATTTTTCTGGCAATTTGTACTTGAAATCAGAAAGCTTCATTTAGCTACTCCCATTCACTTTGAAGTTATTTTCAGTTTCCAGTTCAAAACAATTTCTCCTGTTTAAACCTCTTTCCTTTGCTGATGCCGAAATGACGGTAAGTCAATTCAGTGACTACGCGTCCGCGCGGCGTCCGCTGCAAAAGACCTTCCTGAATCAGATAGGGTTCATAGATCTCTTCGAGTGTTTCACCCTGCTCGCCGATCGCAACGGCCAGGGTACTAATGCCAACCGGCCCGCCGTTGAACTTTTCAACCATGACTCTCAAGATCCGTTTATCCATTTCGTCCAGACCTAAGCGGTCCACATCCAGGCGATTCAGGGAGGCTTCCGCCACTTCCTTACTGATGACCCCATTGCCCTCCACTTGCGCGAAATCGCGAATCCGCCGCAGCAGCCGGTTGGCGATGCGTGCGGTGCCCCTCGAGCGCTGCGCAATCTCAAAGCCAGCATCTTCATCCATTTCCACTTCCAGGATGTGCGCGGAACGCTGAATAATCTTCTGAAGCTGCTCGGGTTTGTAGAAATCCAGACGATTCACCACGCCAAAACGCGAGCGCAAGGGCGAGGTCAAAAGTCCCGCACGCGTGGTGGCCCCAACCAGGGTGAATTTCGGCAACTGGATCTGAATCGTCCTGGCGTTGGCGCCCCTGTCGATGATGATATCCAGCTTGTAATCCTCCATCGCCGGGTAGAGGTACTCCTCGATCACCCGGTTCAGGCGGTGAATTTCATCGATGAACAAGACATCGTGCTCGCCCAGATTCGTGAGCAGGCCAGCTAAATCCGCCGGCTTATCGAGCGCCGGCCCGGAAGTCACCTTGATGTTGACGGTCAGCTCATTGGCAATGATATGGGCCAGCGTGGTTTTGCCCAGGCCAGGGGGGCCGTAAAACAGCACATGGTCCAGCGCTTCACTTCTCGCCCGGGCCGCATCGATGAAGATGCGAAGATTCTCTTTGATGGTATCCTGTCCGACAAAATCGTCGAACCCCTGCGGCCGCAAAGTCTTGTCAAACTCTCGTTCGCCCGCTATCGGCTCGGGAATTGTATTGCGCTCCTCGTCCATCCAAGACTCGTGAGATTATGATTTTTGCAAAGCCCGCCGGATCAACTCATCCAGCGGTAAATCCGCCTGCTCGGCGAGATTCTTTGAAACACTTCGTTCAGCCTCTGCCCTTGAAACGCCCAAAGAAACCAGCGCCAAAACCGCCTCCTCCAGGCGGGGCAAATCACCTTTCGAGACACCCGCTGCCGGCTCGCGGCCCGGTTCAAGTTCCCCAAGCTTGTCCCTGAGCTCCAAACTCAACCTCTGTGCCGTCTTTTTCCCGATACCCGGCAGCTTGCTCAACCGGTCGATCTCGCCGTTAACGATAAACCGCACCAGTTGGTCAAGAGGGCAACCAGACAACACCCCGAGGGCCAGCTTCGGGCCGATGCCCGAAACGGAGATCAACTTCCTGAACATCCATTTTTCCTTTTGCGTGGCGAAGCCAAACAAAAGCAAGGTATCTTCTCTTACATGTTGATAGGTCAGCAGCTTCGCCCGCTCTCCGACTTCTTTCAACAGCTCGAATGTCGATATGGGCACGAGTAGCTCATATCCGACCCCCTGCACGTCCAGGACAACACGGGTTGGCGTTTTCTCCGCAATCTGCCCTTCCAGATGGGCGATCATATTTTGCTTTCCACCCGATGCATGTGGCACAACGCAACGGCCAGCGCGTCTGACGCATCCAGGGGTTCAGGCACCTGCCGCAAATGCAAAAGGTGACACAGCATTCTCTGCACCTGCTCCTTTGAAGCCGCACCATTACCAACGATGGCTTGCTTGATTTCTCTCGGAGTATATTCCACGGCGGGAATTTGATGATTCACCGCAGCAACGATGGCCACGCCTCGAGCATGACCCATCTTGATTGCCACTTTTGGGTTCTTGGCGTAAAACAAACTCTCAATCGCAAACTCATCCGGCAGGAAATGCTCAACTAGCCTCACCACTTCGTCATAGATTTTTTTCAGCCGCAGCGGAAACGCCTCTTTCGATGACAGCCTCAAACAACCGTAATCTAAAACGCGGGGCTCCCTACCATTTCTCTCGATAACACCAAACCCCATAATCAGTGTGCCCGGGTCGAGGCCGAGAACGCGCATCTCCTTGCGATCCTTTATGATTCCATTTGCTCCATAACCGACATATCGATGTCAAAATTCGAATAGATTTGCTGCACGTCGTCATGGTCTTCCAGCAAGTCCAGGAGCTTCAAAAGCTGCTCCGCCTCTTTGCCTTCGACTTTAACGGTGTTCTTGGGATACATCGTCAGGCCATAAGATTCAATCTTGATGTTGTTTGACTCCAGGGCTTCTCGAATCTTTTCCAGATCATCTGTCGATGAGGTGATTTCAAAAAACTCATCATCGGTGCGCAAGTCATCGCCCCCTGCATCCATGACAATCATCAACAACTCTTCCTCATCCACGCCCTCATTGGGTACGGTAATCAGGCCCTTTTTCTCGAACATCCACGCCACTGCTCCAGACTCTGCCAGGTTCCCCCCATGTTTGCTCAAAAGGTGTCGCACATCTGCTACGGTTCGATTTCGATTGTCAGTCAGAATATCGATGTAAAACGCCACCCCTGCGGGGCCATATCCTTCCAGAATCCCCCCTTCATAGGTTACGCCAGGCAGCTCGCCTGTTCCCTTTTTGATGGCTCGTTCAATGTTGGCCGTCGGCATGTTCGCGGTCCTGGCCGCTGCAATCGCAGATCGCAACCTGGGATTCGCCATCTCATCCCCTCCTGCTTCTCTTGCCGCAATGGTAATCTCCTTGATCAGACGTGTGAAGGCCTTGCCCCGTTCGGCGTCGACCTTCGCCTTCTTGCGTTTGATCGTGCTCCACTTAGAATGACCTGACATAAGACCCTCCAAATGTTAACCTTAAATATAATGAATTTTTGGTCGCAATCCAAACTAATTATTAGGCGAGAGAGGATTTCCCACTCTTTGTACCGTTAGCCGACAACAATTGTGTCTTGTTAACAAATCCGTGCCCATTCGTGCAAATTCGTGGCTTAATCAACTCGTTGCGGCCGAACATCGCGCCTTTCTTGCGGGCTTGTCCAGTTCAGGAGATTTTCTTGAGAGAATTTACTCCTTCGAGATTTCTATTTCTAATAACCAGCCATCCTCGACAAACATCTAGCCGCAAGAACCGGATATAAGACGCCGGGGCGAGAACACAACAGGACTCTTTCGTCGCGAAGAACACGCGGCAAGTTCTCGGCATCGGTGGAAGGCACATCACCTGAACGAAGGGATTTACGATGTCTCTGAAGGAGAAAAGGTTGCCGCACCCGAAACCCTTGCCCTGGCGAAGGCTCAGCTCTCCTCCCTGGAGAATCCGGTGCAGGCCACAGGGCTAAGAGTTTACGACGCCAGCTCCGAGACTATATCGGCAAGCTCGAGAGCGTGGATATGAAGAAGCGCATGTGCATCATCAAAGGCGACTTCGGAAATGAATTACTCAAAAGCATAGACGACGTCCTCGTCGCCGAGGCAGGGGAGGCAACGATCGAGGCCGCTCCAGAAGAAAGTCCACCGGCCTCTCACTGGTGGCATATGGATCAAAAACCCAAACGGAATTCTTAGGCGCTGAGGTCGTTAAGTCTTGACGTTTCTTGCATGTGCGCGCTTGGCGTAAACTTGGCGAACTCTGCGGTTAATTTTTGTGTTCTTGTTACAGGTCATCCATCCAGCGGTACGCCTTCTTCAAATTCACCTTGGTGCGCACGACCCAGGCGTCCCGGAAGCCTTTCTGAATGGCCAGCTTCTGCAGCCTCTCCGCATCGCTCCAATTCACAAAATCGCCAACGCGCACCTTGTAGAAGGGGGGATCGAAGATTCGGTAGATGGAGTCATTGAAGCGCAAAATAGCATCTCTCTGCACGTTCTTGGCTTCATCGGGGTCCGTTGTCTGGACGATCTGGATGCGGTAGCCACTGCCGATGGTATCCGTGAGGGTGGTCTCGGGGCGGTCGACAATCGCGTCGATGTCGGTTTGCGACTCGTAAGCTTCCTCAATCTCGATGTCATCGTCTTTCAGATCTTCCGGGTTGAAGTCCTCACGCATGGCGCCAAAATCATTGATTTTCGGACTCTTCCGCGGTGACCGCTTCAGTTTCTGTGAGCCGCCGCAACTACTCATCCCCAGGCCCAGCAAAACCACCATAGCCAAAATCATGTTTGCTTTCATGTTCGTGCTTCTCCCAGAATTTACTGATTAGCCTTCCTTGATCGCCTTGATCACCTCGGGCACAACATCAAAGAGGTCGCCCACGATGGCATAATCAGCGATGTCAAAAATCGGGGCGTGCGCGTCCTTGTTGACCGCAACGATGGTACCGGAATTCTTCATGCCTACGATGTGTTGGATGGCGCCCGAGATGCCAACCGCGAAGTAGAGTTTCGGCGCCACCGTCTGCCCGGAGCTGCCGATCTGACGGTCGAGCGGCAGCCAGCCATCATCACACACGGGGCGGGAGGCGGCAAGCTCGGCATTGAGCGTCTCAGCCAGCTCTTTCATCAAGTCGAGATTCTCGACTTTCTTGATCCCGCGTCCGACCGAGACAATGCGCTCGGCCTTGCTGAGGTCGACCTCCTGCTTGACCCCTTCAAAAATCTCCAGCACTTTCGTGCGAATCTCAATTTCATCAAGAGAGAGCTCTGCCTGGCGCACGGTCGCCGCTCCATCGCCCGCAGCGAGGTTGTCCGCGTTGAACGCGCCCACCTGGAAACTCACCAGATGGGGTCCATCGCCGGAAAGGGTGAAATCCGCGTCGACCTTCCCCTGAAAAACCTGCCGGACAAATACTGGCGTCTCGCCGTCCATCCTGTAGCGAACACAATCGCTGACCAGAGGTTTCTGAAGGGCAGCCGCCAGCTTTGGCGCATAATCGCGCACCATGTAAGTATGAGTGAACAAGACATAGCCTGGATTCTCTTTCTCGATGACCTGCTCGAGGGCCGCTGAATAGCCATCCGGCGTATAGTCTGCCAGCTTCTCGTGGTCGGCAACCAGGACCTCTTTGACGCCTTTGCCAGCCAGATCTTCAGCCAGCTTACCAACGGCCTTTCCCAAAACAATCAGGGCAACTTCTCGGCCCAACTCTTTGCCCAACGCTTGGCCGGCGACGATCGCCTCCAGGGTTGAGCGGTTCAAAACGCCATCTCTTTGCTCTGCAACAACCAGAATCTCAACGCTCATTTCGTGCACTCCTTTTACGCTATGAGTAGGGAGCATTTCATGCAACGCTGAAGCGTCGCACTCCGAGGGGAGTGAAATGCTTCAGCATTTCAACAA
>JBHHXT010000002.1:0-104927 GCA_046757165.1 bacterium
ACTATTACAACCACCCTAGTCAAGCGTCTAGGAGGACATATGTCCTTATTTGAGGTAGCACAGGTTCTTGTGGAGCGCGACTCCTTTCTGATTCGAGTGGCATGAGGCGTCGGCGCATTGGAAGAACCACTTTTCTCTTGCGGTCGGTAACAGAGTTATTTATCTTTTGATATCAGATTGTTCCCACTGTACCACAGCATGACATCCAGCGGATCACGATCTCCAAAAGAGGTAGTGTCAAAAGTAATGAAAAAAGGGAGGCTTTGCTGAAAGAAGTAGCTTTAGAGTTAATGGCCGAGACATGGGAATGCGTTTGTAAGGCATGGTATTACCGGTAGCACATGAGGGAAAGAGCGAGATGCTTCAGACGCTGAAAGCGTCACACAACACAGCTTTTTCCACAGAACGCTGATGGCTGAGCAAATCATTAAGCGGATCTTGTTCGTCTTTTGTGGTCTCACCACGATTTATGTCTTGTTGTCGCGCTGGCTAATTGACAGATACGTGTTGCCGGATATCACAAATGCCAACAGGGCTGATAGTGACCATGACGAAAGTATTGGATAAGGTCACCCTATGGCGGCCGCCCAAATCCCTGCTTTTGCGTGCTCATGAAAGGAATGTGACGGCACTCACAATCGAGGATAAGTTAATCATCATCGACCCGGGCGTTGCGTTTTGGCAACGCGATTTGCTCCGGCACTTCCCCGGAATCGATGAAATCTGGCTGACGCATGCGCATCCGGACCATTGTGCGACCGTCTGCAACCTGCAATCGCAGGCTGGGTGCAAGCTTTTTTGTTCCGGGCATGAAAAGTACGTCGTCCAAAATCCTGCGAGCTTCTTGAGGCAAGAATACAAAGCAGCCGGTTCGTTCAAGGACGAGATTTTTCCGCGCTGTCTGCAACCTTTGGCTTCGGTGATTCAACATGCCATCTACGGCAATTGGCCGCCTGCAAAGGTGGATGCGACCTTCGAAACGCTGGGCATGAACCGGTACGGCGTTCAAGTGCTCAAATTGCCGGGGCACACCGAAGGAGCTGTCGGCTTTTGCCTCTCCGACGGGGACCTCAGAATCTTGCTGATCGGTGACCTGATGCAAACGCGGGCCGGCAGCGAAGCTGTTTTGGCCATCAACCTGCCGCGCTCCAATCTCGACCAGGCCATGTCCTCGCTCAAAACCATCAAGTCCATGCGACCGGACATTCTGGTTCCGGCCCACGGAGAATTCCTGCGAGGCGCCGACGCCATCGCTGCGGCTATCGAAAAAGTCATGGAGAACTATCAGGCTTACGGTGACAGGATTCTGCAGTTTATCGAAACCAGGCAGGAAATCCCGTCTTTGGCTCAAATCGCCAAAAGCGTGGTTTTTCCCTGGCCACCAAACTACACCGCGGCTTTTACGCAAAGAAGAGCGCTTGTACTT
The DNA here is from genome assembly GCA_046757165.1 of bacterium. Classification (GTDB taxonomy): domain Bacteria; phylum Zhuqueibacterota; class Zhuqueibacteria; order Oceanimicrobiales; family Oceanimicrobiaceae; genus JBHHXT01. Next base: position 1,427 of record JBHHXT010000002.1, read on the forward strand.
GCCGTGCTGAAATCTCTTTGCCGCCAGGGCAGAGTCTCCCCTGGCGTAAAGGGTTTGGAAAGAGTCAACACGGTACTCGGGCAAAATGAATCGATCGCCACCGAAGGACGACGAAAGCACCGAGAGGCACCGAAATCTTTCTTTGTTTCTTACGGCCTTCGGTGAAACTCGGTGGTTTCGGTGAATTTCTGTGGGTTCAAATATTTTTGGGTAACCTCGACGAACGGATGGACGATGTGAACGACATTCTGGAGATGTACGACAAAGGCGTGGATAAGGAAGATATGCGCCTCGAACGCCACCAGATCGAGCGCGACGTCACTTTGCGCTTTTTCGAGGACTACCTTCCCGCTGACGCCAGGGTGTTGGAAATCGGCGCGGCAACCGGCATCTATACCGCATGTCTCGCCAAAAGAGGCCATACGGTCACCGCGGTTGATTTCTCGGAAAGCCTGCTCGAGAAATGCAAACAACGATTGACATCTGCCGCGCTTCTGGACAAAGTCCGCTTCCTTGTCGCCGACGCCCGGGATCTTTCCGGGATCCCAAAGGACGCTTTCGACGTTGTCTTGCTCATGGGGCCGCTGTATCACCTGATTTCCCGGGAAGACAGGGTGCGTGCCCTGCGGGAAGCGTACGAGCGCCTGAAGCCGGGCGGTTTGATTTTCTCCGCGCTCATCAGCCGGTACGGCATTCTCGGCCAGCTCCTCGTCAGCCACCCTGAGTGGATCGAAAACCAGGAAGATGTTCGGTCTGTTATGACTCTGGGCAAAAACCACGAGAATGCGCCCAAAGGCGGCTTTCGCGGCTACTACTGCACCGTAGCTGAGGTGACGCCGCTGCACGAATCCGCCGGTTTCGAAAAAATCGTTTTGGCGGGTGTCGAGCCGGCGATTTCGGCCCATGACGAAAGTTACAATCGCTTGCATGGGAAACAACGCCAACTCTGGCTCGACCTATTATATGAAGTCAGCACAGAGGCCTCGATCATCGCCTCGTCGCGACATTTACTCTTCATCGGCAAAAAGACGGCAAAACAGGAAAGGGGCGTGGAGAACAAATGAAAGAACCGTATTATCGAGATGGCAAACATTACGACAACCAGCATGCGCATTTGACTGCGGACATCGCATTCTATGTCGAGCAAGCACAGCAATTCGGGCAACCGGTTTTGGAGCTGGCTTGCGGAACGGGCAGAATTACGATTCCAATCGCACGGCAGGGTCTTGAAATCTCCGGCATCGATCTGTCGGAAACCATGCTGGCGCGAGCAAAGGATAAGACGGGAGAAGCATACCCCGTCACCTGGCACCACGGAGACATGCGCACATTCGATCTCGGGCGAAAATTCAATCTGATCTTTCTGCCCTTCAACTCCGTCGCGCATCTATATGACCTGCAGAGTATCCAGGCTTGCTTTGCATCGGTCAGAAATCACCTGGCTGATAACGGTCGATTCATTTTGGATTTTTTCAACCCGGATCTGACGATTCTCACACGAGTCGATGAAGCACCCCGCCTGGTTTCCAAATATCCCGATCCGGATTCGGGGAATACGGTCGTCATCACAGAAACCCATCGTTATGACAAGGCGACCCAAATCAACCATATTATCTGGCGTCGCACAATTGGCGACAAAACCCTTACCGAAGAGCTCAACATGCGCATTTTCTACCCGCAGGAATTAGAGGCGTTGCTGCTTTATAATGGCCTTATCATCGAAGACAAGTATGGCGACTTCGACAAATCGCCGTTTACATCTGCGTCTCCAAAGCAGATTTGCGTTTGTCGACGAACCAGACCCCGAGAGGCGCACTCATGACTTCTCATTACAAACACCTGCTCGATCAAATCGCCGTCAATGGAGAGAATACGGCAAAGTGGAGCGCAGCCGCGAAGGAATATTTTCAGACATTCATTCATGCCGAACCCATCCTGAAACATTTTTCTGATAACATCACAATCGTTCTGCACGGCTCGACGACACAAAATATCGATGATGCGCACTCTGATCTGGATTTCTGGCTGGTGCTCGATGACCCCGAGTCCCAAAAATATAGATCGATCAGTGAACAGAATTTCATTCCGGTTGAAATCAACAGCAAAAAAGGCCACCTCAATCCCTTGCGTATCAGCCACCTCGATAGATGCTTCGACAACGAAATCGACATGGTCCTGATCAACGAACTCATCTCATCCATCGTGATTGTTGACAAAAAGAATGCCTTTCAGAAATATCAAAAACTCGCAGCACAGCCCCTGAACGATTCGGTGAGACACGCGTATTTCTTCAATAATTACGTCGAGATGCGCGCCTCTCACCGCAGTTGCGACAACCCGATGGAAAGGGGTGACCGGTTTGCCGTATTGTTCAGCGCCATGCAGACCATCCGGTACGCACTCCGGGCGGCGTTTGTTTTGGATCGAGTTCCTTATCCGTATGAGAAGTGGCTCTGTGTACAAGCCAACTTTCACGAAACGCCAAAGTCCTTGCTCGAAAATGTGGACAAGATCATCACCGAAATGCAAACCAACCCGGCTGCCCTGCTCGGCCCGGAGAAGGAGAACAGGATAAGCCAGGAGTTGAGAGCCATCAGGGCGAAGCTCAGTGCGAAGGCGAAGCAGTCCGGCATCGATGCGCTTTGGCTGGAGAAATGGTGGCGCTATGTCGACAGGTCGAGGGAGATCATTGCGGAGGTCAGGTGGGCTGACGGGTGAAAAAGCAACAAGAGCAAGTCCGCACAATTACAGGACATGACATCACATTAAGAGAAATGGCCGAAAATGACATACCTCGAGTCAGTGAGGTTCTTTGTACGTGTTATCGTTGGCTGGCAGAGCGAGAGGGATTTTCTCATGAGGAGCTTAAGAGTCTCATCAAAATGCGAGGTTCAGTAGAAACGGTACGTAAAGAATCAACGTATGAGCTCTATCTCGTCGCGTGCAAAGATCAAACGATTGCGGGAATGGTGTCGGTGAAAGAAAACGAGATCACCAAACTCTATGTCGATCCGGCGCATTTTCGGCAAGGTGTTGGGGGGACACTATTCCGCGCCGCAGAACGAAATATCATCGAAAACAAATATTCGGAGATAAGGCTGGTTGCCATCGGTGAAACGCCGATTCCTTTTTACGAAGCGATGGGAATGTCCGTCGTCGGCTACAAACGGGGGCATTCCGGTCGAAAAGTGGCGATCATGAAAAAACTGTTCAAGGGATGAATGTCAAATGATGTCGTGACATCTAACTTTTGGCGCAACGCCAAGGACCTCCGCCTTAAGGGAAACGCAAAAAATGGCTCAATACCTGGACTACGCAGAGTATTATGACCTCGACCACAACACGCAGGTCGATGTCGAATTCTATCTCGATTATGCCCGGCAGTGCGGCTCGCCCATTCTGGAGCTGGCGTGCGGGACAGGGCGATTGACGATTCCGCTGGCAGAGGCCGGGCATGAAATCTACGGCGTGGATTTCTCCGAGAACATGCTGGCGCTCTGCCGGGGTAAGATCGAAGGGAACAACCTGGTCGAGCGCATTCATCTGTTTTGCGACAACATGACCCGCTTTGACTTGCCGCGAAAGGACTTCACCCTAGTTTTTATCCCCGTACGCTCGTTCATGCACCTGTTTACCCAGTCAGACCAGCTTGCCTGTTTACGGCGAGCATTCGAGCACCTCCGGCCAGGCGGCCTTTTCATCGTCGACGTCTATGCTCCCGCGTTCTCCGTATTGGCGCAAGAGCCGGATGGATCGTTTCGAAAAAGAGGCGCTTTCGAACTGCCCAATGGCCACTCCGTTATACGCAAGGATCGCTTTGTGAAGAATGATCCTGTCAAACAAATCCAGCATGTCGAAATCCGGTTCGAAGAAACCGATGGGACCGGCGCGCTGGTGCGAGAACGAATCGTGCCGATGGACACGCGCTACACCTTTCGCTACGAGCTGCAACTGCTGCTCGAGCGCGTTGGTTTCGAGCTTGTCGATGTTTTTGGAGATTATGACAAGAGTACGTATGACGGAAGTGGGGAAATCATCATGGTGGCACGGCGACCTTTATAGTATTACAAATGAAAGTTTGCATTTTATTGCAAAGAAATCTCAGACGGATTTAACGGATCGGAACGGATTGGACTCAATCATTATTCACGCAAAGTGTCGAAGTCAGTGGAATGGGGATCGTATCGCTCATGATTTTTTGGCTTTCAACCAAAATCAGATCCGTGTAAATCCTTTCTATCCGTTAAATCCGCGTTCCATTCACTTGCAGCTTTGCTGCATTGGAGATTAAGGCGCAAAGAGAGGTACCGAATGGCAGAACAAAGTAATTTCAAATGTCTCAGATGCGGGCACGACTACGTGGCCGAGTACACGCCGAAAGTTGTCGAAGAGAGAACCTGCCCAAAATGTGGCAGCAACAGTGTCAGGCGAGTGAAACATCGGCCCGCCACCGGTGAGACCGGTTAGTCAGAAGACATCGATAAACATGTACGAACTTCTGGACACGTTCTTTTTCCTTTTTCACACCAGCGTCATCTTGTTCAACTTGTTTGGCTGGCTGTGGCGGAAAACGCGCAAAGCAAACCTGATTCTGCTTTCTCTGACTGCGCTTTCCTGGTTCGGCCTGGGAATATGGTACGGTATCGGATACTGCCCGTGCACAGACTGGCACTGGCAGGTGCGGAGAAAGCTTGGCTTGCAGGACATGCCGAATTCATACATAAAGTTCCTGGTTGACAATGCCACCGGACTCGATGTGGATGCAGAGCTGGTGGATGTTCTCACCGCCAGCTTGTTCTTTTGCGCCGTGCTGGCCTCGGTCCATGCCAATTTGAGGGATTGGAAAAGATCGCGGCAGCGATAAGGTGAAGCGCTCATCGCTCCACCCTTCCGGAGCCAGACCCTTGCATCAGCTTCTTCACCTCTTCAACACCGACATGGTTGAAATCGCCGGGGATGGTTTGTTTCAGGCAGGAGGCGGCAACCGCGAATTCGACGGCGTCCCGGGTGTTCATTTCTGTGATCAGGCCATAGATGAGTCCGCCGGCGAAAGCATCGCCGCCGCCGACCCGGTCGACGATTTGAATGTCGTATCGCTTGGTGCGATAGGGCTGGCTGCAATCTTTCTCATCCACCAGGAGCGCACTCCAGCCATTCCGGGAGGCGGAATAGCTCTCACGCAGTGTGATCGCAACCGCGTCAAACGCATACTCTTTCTTCAATTGCTCGGCGAGCCGAAAGTAGGCGTTCTCATCCAACTGCGCTGATTCGACATCCGAGGTCGCTGTTTTGTGTCCCAGACTCTTTTCAGCATCCTCTTCGTTCGCGATGCAGACGTTGACGTCCTCCATCAACGGTTGCATAAAGGCTTGCGCCTCACGCTCTGTCCAGAGCTTCTTTCTGAAATTCAGATCGCAGCTCACGGTGACACCGGCGGCCTGGGCAGCCCGACAGGCGGCGGCGACGCACTCGCGCGAACGCTCGCCCAGAGCCGGCGTGATCCCGGTCCAGTGGAACCACATGGCGCCTTCGAACACCCGCGCCCAGTCGACCTCATCTTTGCGCATTTGACTCACTGCCGAGGCAGCGCGGTCATAAATGACTTTTGAGGGCCGCTGGCTGGCGCCGGTTTCCAGAAAATAGATGCCGATGCGCTCGCCACCGCGCACGATGCATTCATCTCTGACGCCAAACCGGCGCAGGTGGTTGACGGCGGCCTGGCCAATTTCGTGCGGCGGAAGTTTGGTGACAAAGAAACTGTCCAGCCCGTAATTGGCTAAAGAGACCGCCACGTTGGCCTCCCCTCCACCGTAGGTTGCCTGGTAGCTCCGGGCCTGCACAAACCGGCTGTATTCGGGTGTGGACAGCCGCAGCATGATTTCCCCGAAGGTGACGACTTTTTTGCTCATGTGACCCTCCCGTGGGCAAGACGTAACGACTCAGATGTTTAGACTGTAGGCTATTAGGCTGTTAGGTTTTGCGCAATGCTCTCATCAACGCGCCTAAAACCTTTTCTTGCTTGATAGATGTTCAATGCCAATTCGTCTGCTAACTCAAAATATCGAGGTTTCGTATGATTTCTCATCGATTCTTCCTACAGCCTATCTACCTGCATAGTTACGGCAAGGCTCTGTTTCAAAATTCTGGCATTCTCGGTCAGGACTTCAAACCGTTCCTCTGCGATGGCCTTTTTGTCGAGCAGTGCGCTGCCGACGCCGACGGCGCACGCGCCGGCCTTGATCCACTCCCCCGCGTTCGTGAGCGAGACACCACCCGTGGGCATGAGCTTGAGGTGCGGCATGGGCGCTTTCACGGCCTTGAAGAATGCCATGCCAACGACATCTGCCGGAAAGACCTTCACGATGTCGGCACCAGACTCGTGCGCGGCGAGAATCTCAGTCGGGGTAAAGGCGCCGGGCATGGCCGGAATATCGTAGCTGTGCGCCGTTTTGATGATCTCTGGCTTGAAAACGGGACTGACGACATATTGCGCCCCGGCCTCGATGGCCCGGCGTGCGGTCTCCGCGTCCAGAACAGAGCCCACCCCCACCTGAATGGTGTCGCCCATGGAGCGGGCGATTTCCTCGATGACCATCAGAGCGTTCGGTGTGGTCATGGTGATTTCAATGGCTGAAATGCCGCCCTTGTGAATCGCCTGCGCGACTTTGCGCAGCTTGCTGGAATCACTCATTCGGATGACAGCGATGGCGCCCCCTTCGATCAATGTCTGAACCATTTCATCTCTTGGCACGGTCTTTCTCCTCAATAAACCAGGTGTTTAGGCTGTAAGGTTTTGCGCGATTCTTCCTACAGCCTAAAAGCCTACAGCCTATCTACCTTTTCTGGCGCAGCGCGCGTTCAACACCCTCGGAAATCATTTCATTCAGATTGTTAGCTACGACTTCAACAAATCCGGGCAGGTGCGCCAGATCCGAGCCCCACAGTGTCACGTTGCTGCAGATGGATTCCACAAACGCGTGAATGGACTCCCGGCGCTGCGCGTCGACCTCCCGCCACTTGTGGTAGAAATACGCCGCCTGGCTGTCGTTGATCGGGTAGATTTCGTCACCGCGCTGACCAGAGAAGGAGTCGTTGTCTTCGGCAATGGCCCGCATGAACAGAAGATACGCGGCAAAACCAAAGCAGATCTGGAGCGGCGCCTCGCCGAATTTTTCATAGTATTTTTCAATCGTGGGCACGACCCTGAGCCGCAATTTCGAGGTCGACTCAAAGGTAATGTCCAAGAGTGCATGGCGCAAGTATGGATTCCGGAACCGGTCCAGCACGGAATCGATATAGTCCGCGACTACCCTCTTTCCCATGTCCAGCGTGCGGCCGATCTCCTGCCTCATCACGCTTTCGACCCATTCCGAGGTCAGCGGATGGGTCATCATGTCGATGACATACCGGTTGCCCACCAGCCACGCCAGGGGGACAGAGACGGTGTGCGTCCCGTTCAAGAGCCGGAGCTTGCGTTCGCGGTAAGCGGTGATGTCCGGCGCGATCAAGATGGCGGGGTTGGCGTCGCAGAAGGACAACCGTTTGCGCACGGCGGCGTCCCCTTCAATCGCCCACAAGCTGTAGATTTCGGCCGTGAGCAGAAGATCGTCCTGGTATCCAAGCTCCTCATACAGAGCACCGAGCTGTTCCGCAGCGGGCTTTCCGGGTACGATCCGGTCGACGAGCGTGTTGCAGAACCGGTTTGCAGATTCGAGCCAGGCGACAAACTCCTGTTCGAGCCGCCACTGGTCTGCCAGTCGCAGCACGATCTCTCTCAACGTTGCGCCGTTGTCGGTGATCAGCTCACATGGCAGGATGAGCAAACCTCTATCCTCTGCGCCAGAAAAGGTCTTGAACCGGTGATACAGCACCGCGGTCAACTTGCCTGGGAAGGAGCGCGGCGGCGTGAAGTGCAACCGGTCTTCAGGGTCGTGCCGAATCCCCACCTCTGTGGTGTTGGAAATGATGATCTCGATTTCAGGTTGTTCAGCACATTCCAGCACCTGGCGCCAGCTCTCCTGCGCCACAATCGCCCGGCTGATCGCGGATGAAAGAATAACCTCCTGCACGGGCTTTCCTTGCTGTACCCCCTGAACACAAACCGTATACAGCCCATCCTGATCGTTCAAACCGGCCCACCGCCTGGAGCTCGTTGACTGCACAACGACAATGCGTCCGTTGAATCTGCCCCTTCGATTGGCTTGGTCGACGAAAACGTCGGCAAAAGCACGCAGAAACCCACCCGCGCCGAACTGTAAGATCTTCTCAGGCAGATCGAATGTCTCAACTTTCGGCAGATCAATGTTCGCGGTCGCTGGCTGTGGCTGCGACAAGAACGCCTTGTTCAGCTTTGGATAATTCCTCATTTGGGATAACTCTTGTTTTTCATCGCCTGAGAATCCGGTCGGAACGTCTCGCTGCAAAAAAAGTCATGTGGCGCTTCGCGCCGTCATTTGCCCTGCGGGCGTCATTTGGTCCTTGAAATCAAAGGAAAAATAACAATCGGAGAGACTAATTCAAGGGAAATTCTTACTTTGGTGCGGAGTTATGTTTCCTGGCAAGATTTGGCCTGAACAGATAAGGCGGGATGTTGGATCGGGCTTGAATTAATTGTCTCCCCCCAAAATGGGCGGACATTCAGGTGCGAGAAAAAAAACCTTGACATTGTCGTAATTTTCCCTATATTTCACCGTTGATCGAAACACGGAGCAGAGATTCGAAATGAACGTAAACGTTTCCACAAAATATTATGGGTTCTGGCACTGGCACTATTATGCCAGTAGTGGGAAGGATACGTTCGCTTCGTCAAGATAGCAAACAAGAAATTCGAAACCGTCCAAACCCACTACATGAAACTATGTAGTGGGTTTTTTATTTTGTGCACCTTATGAACCTGACCGAATTCAAAAACCTCGCCAAACAGGGCAACGTCATTCCGGTCTACGCCACTTACCTGGCGGATCTGCTGACGCCTGTTTCGGCGTTCATGCGTTTGCAGAAATATTCCAACCGCGCGTTCTTACTCGAGAGCGTCGAAGGCGGTGAGAAGACCGCGCGCTTTTCCTTCCTGGGCTGTGACCCGTTTCTCACGCTGTCGGTTGCAAGCGGACGCATCGAGTGTGAGGAAAACGGACAGAAGGTCGTGGTTGCGGGCACGATCTTCGACTATTTGAGAGAGTTGTTCAGCAAATACCGGGCGGTGCGGCCGGCAGGATTGCCGCGCTTTACCGGCGGCGCGGTCGGCTACTTCGGCTACGAAACCGTGCGTTATGTCGAGCACATCCCGGTGCCGGACAAAATCGAGCCGCACGTCCCGGAGGCCGTGGTCATGTTGTGTGACACAGTGCTCGCGTTCGACCACTTGCTGCACCAGATCTACATTATCAAGAATGTGATTTTGGATGAGCGTTCCCGCTCTCTGGAGGAGGAATATCAGCACGCCATGGCCAGGATTGAATCGCTCGAGCGGGCGCTGGATGAGGAGATTGCCTGCAGTTGCAGCCCGGCTCTGAGCGAGCAGCCGGTCCTGTCTAACTTCAGCCGCGCGCGATTCTGCCGGGCGGTGGTGAAAGCGAAGGCGTACATCACCAAAGGGGACATCTTCCAGGTGGTGCTGTCGCAGAGGTTCAGGAAAGACGTGGCCGTGCCGCCGTTCGATATTTACCGTGCGTTGCGCGTGATCAATCCCTCTCCCTATCTCTATTTCCTGAAAATGGACGATCTGGCGATCATCGGGTCCTCACCGGAGCTGCTAGTGCGGGTGGAAAACCGGCAGGTAGAGGTGCGGCCGATCGCCGGAACACGCCGGCGCGGCCAGGACGAAGCGGAGGACAAAAGCTTGATGGATGAGCTGCGCCAGGACGAGAAGGAGATCGCCGAGCATGTCATGCTGGTGGACCTGGGACGCAACGATGTGGGCCGGGTGAGCCAGTACGGCTCCGTGGCGGTGACGGAATTCATGACCGTGGAAAAATACTCCCATGTGATGCACCTGGTCTCGGACGTACAGGGGAGACTGAAACCGGAGCTGGGGGCCATCGAGGCCTTGCAGGCCTGTTTTCCAGCCGGCACCGTCTCCGGCGCGCCGAAAATCCGCGCCATGGAAATCATCGCCGAGCTGGAGCCGGAGCAGCGCGGCGTCTACGCAGGGGCGCTTGGCTATCTCGATTTCTCCGGCAACCTGGACACGTGTATCGCCATCCGCACGATCGTCATGGCGGGGAAAACCGCCTATTTCCAGGCCGGCGCAGGCATCGTCGCAGACTCGGTACCCGAGCGCGAGTTCCAGGAGACCCTGGAGAAGGCGGCGGCTCTGCGAGCGGCCCTCGAGTTTGCCGAAAGGGGGCTGCGATGATGCTGGTGCTCGACAACTACGACTCGTTTACCTTCAACCTGGTGCAGTATCTGGGCGAGCTGGGGGCCGAGGTGCAAACATTTCGCAACGACGAGATCGACCTCGAGCAGGTCAAGCGGTTGAATCCGGCAGGGGTGGTCATCTCCCCCGGGCCGGGCCGGCCGGAAAACGCTGGCATTTCAGTGCCGCTGATACGTGAGCTGGGGTCCGAAACGCCGATCCTCGGCGTCTGTCTCGGACATCAGGCACTTGGACAGGCGTTTGGCGGCAGAATCATCTCAGCGCCAAAGCTCATGCACGGCAAGACGTCACAGGTTTATCACCGCAATGGCGAGCTGTTTTCCGGCGTGTCCAATCCCTTTGTCGCAACCCGCTATCACTCGTTGATTGTCGAGCGCCAAACCCTGCCAATTGAGCTGCAGATCATTGCTGAAGCGGAAGATGAGATCATAATGGGTCTGCAGCACAAGCGGTTGCCCCTGTTTGGCGTGCAGTTTCACCCGGAATCCATCTTGACTTCCGAGGGGAAGGCAATTTTGAACAATTTCCTGGAAATCTGCGGAGAAAAATGAGGACAGAGCCATGATGCAGGAAATCATTCGAACGGTTATCGCCGGAGAACATCTGACGCGCGAACAAGCCTATCGGGTCATGAACACCATCATGACGGGAGAAGCGACTCCGGCACAAATTGCTGCGTTCCTGGTCGCGGAAAAGCTGAAAGGGGAGACCTACCAGGAGGTGGCGGGTTTTGCCACGGCCATGCGCGAGAAAGCGACGCCCGTTTCCATCAGCCGGCGCAACGCGGTGGACATCGTCGGTACCGGCGGCGACGGCGCAAATACGTTCAACATTTCGACGGTCGCGGCCTTTGTCATGGCGGCCGCCGGCGTTCCCGTTGCCAAACACGGCAATCGCTCCGTCTCGAGCAAATGCGGCAGTGCCGACGTGCTGGAGCTGCTGGGCGTCAGAATAGACCTGAGCGCCAGTCAGATTGGCCGGTGTGTCGATGAAGTGGGAATCGGGTTCTTGTTTGCGCCAGGTTTGCACAAGGCGATGAAGCACGCAATGGCGCCCAGGAAAGAGGTCGGCGTGCGCACGGTCTTCAATATTCTCGGCCCGGTCACCAATCCTGCTGGTGTCCGGCGGCAGGTGGTCGGGGTCTTCGACCGGGTGACAGCAAGACTGGTGGCTGAGGTCTTTCGTGAGCTCGGTGCGGACCATATTTTCGTGGTTCACAGCGAGGATGGCCTCGATGAGGTCTCGGTGCACGCGCCGACTCTGGTTTTTGAAGTCAAGAAAAATCAGATTCAGGAAAAACAGGTTGTTCCGGAGGACTTCGGCCTGAAAACGGCGACGGCCGCAGAAGCCCTGGGAGGTCACCCGGAGAAAAATACGCAAGTGGCGCGTGAGGTGTTGAGCGGGCAGGGAGGCGTCGCCCGTGATTTTGTCGTGGCCAATGCGGCTTGTGGCCTGGTTGTCGGAGCCGTGGTGCAGGATTTTCAGCAGGGTGCCAGAATGGCCGCGGAAGCCATCGACTCCGGTGCGGCAATGGCAAAGCTGCAGGCGTTGAAAGAGCTGACGCACAGTTTTGTGTAATGCGGTGAACATTCTTGGGACGCCGAACCGGGGCGGACCGGTGTTCAAGCTTCAGCTTGCGGGGCGGTTGGGACACCGCAGTCTAAACCTTGCGAAGGTTCGAAACCTTCGCAAGGGTGCTCGGTCACTTCCAGGAAAAGCTCTGCTTTTCTGGCACACAAAACCACGCCTGGCGTGGACATCGCTATAGCGTGAACACTCTCATTCTAAACACAGCTACATGACTGAACTAAGTACTGGTTTTCATAAATTCGACGACATATCGCCTCACGCAAAGCCGCAAGGTCCGCAGATAGATGAAGGTCAAAAACAAACAAACTCTGGGCGCCCGGCGTCTTTGCGTGAGATTAAATACGTAATAGTGTTTACGAATTCCTGTACTAAGGTTTGTGGAAACTCCAAGAAGAATCAGCGTTCAACTGCGCAAATCGGCGTGCGATTTTTGTTTTGCAACAGCCTGAGATTGAAATCGTGAGCATCTTAGACGAGATCATTCTGAACAAAAGGCGAGAGGTGGCTGCGCAGCAAAGACGGGTGCCTATTTCGCGCCTGTTTGAGCGTGCGGGTGAGTGGTCAAAGCCGGTCCCTTTTGGCGCAGCTTTGAAGCGGTGCGAAAGCGTGGCGATCATCGCAGAGATCAAAAGAGCCTCTCCGTCTGCGGGCAGGATTCGGGAGGCGTTTGAGCCGGTAGAAATCGCAGAGAGTTATAAGGCCAACGGCGCCACCGCACTCTCCGTCCTGACAGATGAGAAGTACTTCGAAGGCAAGCTCGAATATCTGCGCAGCGTGCGCCAAAAGGTGTCCCTGCCGGTGTTGCGCAAGGATTTCATGGTCGACCCCTACCAGGTGGTGCAAGCGCACGCATACGGCGCCGACGCCATCTTGCTGATCATGAGCGTTGTGGCGCGCAGTCAATTTGCCGAGCTTATGGCCGCAGCCGAAGAATGCACGCTCGACTGCCTGGTGGAGGTGCACAATTTCAAGGAGCTGGAGCGGGCGCTGAGCGACGAGGCCAGCCTGATCGGCATCAACAACCGCGATTTGTCGAACTTCACCGTGGATTTACGCACCACCGAAAAGCTCATCGAAATCATTCCACCACACGCCGTGGTGGTTTCGGAGAGCGGCATCAAAACCCCTGCTGAAGTCGAGCGCCTGAGCCGGGCAGGCATCGACGCCGTCCTCATCGGCGAAACGCTGATGCGGCAGGAAGACGTCGGTGAGGCCTTGCGGGAATTCACAGGAGTCCCGAAATGCTCAAGGTGAAGGTGTGCGGCATCACCCGTCCAGATGATGCCCGCCTGGCCTGCGACCTGGGCGCGGATGCGATTGGATTTATTTTCTACCCAAAGAGTCCACGCTACATTTCGGTGGCCGGGGCGGCGGGCATCGTCGCACATCTGCCCGCAGAGGTCACGAAAGTCGGCGTGTTTGTCAACGAGACCGTAGAGACGATCAGAAAAACATGCGCCGCACTTGCACTCGACCTGGCGCAACTGCACGGCGATGAAACGACAGAATACTGTGTCAAACTAGGGCTTCCTTATATCAAAGTCTTTCGTGTTGATCATGAGTTTGATGTCGAGGTTTTGCGCAGATGGAGAGAAGAGACCACCCCAAGTCCGAGCATGGGTTGCCACTCACGGACCAAGAAAGCAGGGAAACCCGCGGGCGTCTCTGCTGGCGGCCAGCAGCAAGGTCACCTTGTTGTCGCACCCGGGCGCGTGCCCGTGGACCAATCCGATGCAGGATATCAGGAACCGGGGCTTTTGCCGGGACGTTCAGACCTTCTGTACAAGGGATTCTTACTGGACACGTTTCAGAAGGGGCAGTATGGCGGGACGGGCAAGACATTCAACTGGGAGCTCGCGCGACGGGCGAAAGGATATGGACCTATCATCCTCTCTGGTGGTCTATCGCCGGAGAATGTGGGCGAAGCCGTGCGGTCAGTGGCGCCGGATGCCGTGGATGTCTGTAGCAGTGTCGAGGCATCGCCCGGCAGAAAGGACGATATGAAGTTGAGAGCATTCTTTAACGAAATTGTGAGAATCAGGCAGACCGTATGAAAAAGAACGACGACTACGCACATCTGCCAGACCCAAATGGCTACTACGGCGAGTATGGCGGAAAATTCGTGCCCGAGGTGCTTGTGCCCGCGATCAACGAGCTTGAAGCAGCGTACGCGAAAGCACGTCAGGACGTGGATTTTCAGGCGGAGCTGGAGAGCATACTGTGCGAATACTCCGGACGGCCGACGCCGCTCACCTTCGCCACGCGCCTGAGTGAGCATCTGGGCGGTGCGCGAATCTTTCTGAAGCGGGAGGATTTGAACCATACAGGCGCACACAAGATCAACAACGCGGTCGGGCAGATTCTGCTGGCCCGGCGGATGGGCAAAGCGCGCATCATCGCGGAAACCGGGGCCGGGCAGCATGGTGTGGCCACCGCAACAGTGGCAGCCAGGTTTGGCATGAAGTGCGTCGTCTACATGGGGGAGGAGGACATGCGCCGGCAGGCCCTCAACGTGTTTCGTATGCGCTTGTTGGGCGCAGATGTCGTGACGGTGACATCCGGCAGCCGCACGTTGAAAGATGCCATCAATGAGGCGATTCGCGACTGGGTAAGCAATGTGCAGGACACGTTTTATCTCATCGGCTCGGTGGTTGGGCCGCACCCTTACCCGATGATTGTACGCGATTTCCAGGCCGTGATCGGGCGGGAGACCCGGCGCCAATTTCTCCAACGGAAAGGCAAACTGCCCAACTGGGTCGTCGCCTGTGTTGGTGGTGGCAGCAACGCGATCGGCATGTTCCATTCGTTTCTTGGGGACGAAAATGTGAAGTTGGTCGGGGTCGAAGCCGGTGGACGGGGTTTGGCAAGCGGCAAGCATGCTGCCTCTCTCACCGCCGGTACACAAGGCGTGCTGCACGGCGCCTTCAGTTATTTGTTGCAGAACGAAGCGGGACAGGTGCAGGAAGCGCATTCCGTGTCTGCGGGTCTGGATTATCCAGGAGTCGGGCCGGAGCACAGCTTCTTGAAAGATCGCGGTCGTGTCGAGTACCTGGAGGTGACCGACGACGAGGCTCTGGAAGCGTTTGCGCTGCTTTCGCGCACCGAAGGCATCATCCCGGCGCTGGAGAGCTCGCACGCCATTGCGCAGGTGATGAAGCTGGCGCCAGGACTCCCTTCGGACCAGACCATGGTGATTTGCCTGTCAGGCCGGGGAGATAAGGATGTTGAGGGGGTGCAAGACGTGAAATGTGAGACGTGACCGGGGGTTGCAAAGGAATCGAAAAGCAAAAAAGTGAAATAGTAAAATGACAAACCGAAAATCAAAAATTGCGTTCAGGGTGCCTACCTGCATCTGTTTTGAATTTTCATTTGTCATTTTCCATTATTTTCCATTTTTATTTTTGATTTTTTCATTGACGAGAGTTGCGAGCAATCCCGATATGGAGCTGAAGTCGTGAACAGACTTCTTGAATTATTCGAGCGGAACCGGCGTGAAGGGAAGAAACTACTGTCGATATTCGTGACCGCCGGATACCCGGTTTTGCAGGGCACGCCGGACCTGGTGTGCACGCTGGAGCAGGCCGGGGCCGATTTCGTCGAGCTTGGCCTGCCGTTTTCAGACCCCATCGCAGACGGCCCGACCATTCAGGAGTCCTCGACCCGCGCGCTCGAGAATGGCATGACGCTCTCTCTTGCTTTGCGCCAGGTAAGGGAAATACGGGAGCGCAGCAACATGCCGATCTTGATGATGGGTTACTTCAATCCCCTGTTCAGATATGGGCTCGATCGGCTGGTGACAGACGCGGAGGCGGCGGGAGTGGACGGCTTTATCATTCCCGACCTGCTGCCTGAAGATTATTCCCGCTTCGAGCATGCCTTCAGCGGCCGCAACATCGGTGTCAACTTTCTGGTTTCGCCGAACACCGCGCACGCACGCATTCAAACGGTGGACAGATTGACCGACGCTTTCATTTACTGTGTTTCCGTCACCGGGGTCACCGGGACGCGCCGTGGCGTACCGGCGGGGCTGATCGAATTTCTGGCAGGGATGAAAGAGTCTGTAGTGCACCCGGTCCTGGTCGGGTTTGGCATTTCAAACGGCGAGGACGCGGCTACTCTCGCACGCCATTGCGATGGCGTCATCGTCGGAAGTGCCGTCATCAAAATACTTTCACAGCCTGGCGAAATGGCAAAAAAATACGAATTGGTGAGCCAGTTTGTAGGTCAGTTAAAGGAGTCGTTGAAAGGAGTTGAATGATGGATATTGAAGATTGGCGTCGCCGCATCGATGAAATCGACATGGAGCTTTTACATTTGCTCAACAAGCGGGCAGAATATTCCATTGCTATCGGCGATATCAAGCACGAAGAAAAACTTCCAATTTACTCTCCAGAGCGGGAGAGATGGATCCTGGAACGAGTGCTGGAACAAAATCCAGGGCCATTAACTCGAGATGGGGTTCGGCGCATCTTTGAACGTATCATCGACGAATCCCGCAAGCTTGAAAAAGACGAATGTGCAAAAAAGGAGGAGTAAGCAAAAATGGTGGTCGTAATGGAAAAAGACGCGAGCGAAGATAACATTCAAAAGGTCATCGCTCGGCTGACGGAAATGAACTTCGATGTGCATCGCTCGACTGGCGTGAACCAGACGGTGCTGGGCGCGGTCGGAGACAAGCGTGGCTTGGACCCGCGTACGCTGGAAGTCATGACAGATGTGTACAAAGTTGTGCCGATCACTGAGCCGTATAAATTGGCCAGCCGCACCTTCCAGCCGCGCGATACGAGAATCAAGGTCAAGGGTGTCACCATCGGGGGGAAGAAGCTGGTGATGATGGCGGGCCCGTGCTCGGTAGAAGGCCGCGACCAGATTCTCGAGATTGCCGAGATCGTCCGGAAAGGAGGGGCCAGCGTATTGCGCGGCGGGGCATTCAAGCCACGCACCTCGCCATACAGCTTTCAGGGACTTGGCGAGAAGGGGCTGCAACACCTGGCGGAAGCCGGGCGTGAGACGGGCATGGTCACGGTCTCAGAAGTGATGGAAAGCGCCCATATCCCGCTGCTGCTGGAATATGTCGACATCCTGCAGGTCGGGGCACGCAATATGCAGAATTTTTCCTTGTTGCGAGACCTCGGCAAGATTCGCAAGCCTGTGTTGCTCAAGCGAGGCATGTCCGCAACCGTGGAGGAGTGGCTCATGGCGGCGGAATACATCATGGCCGGCGGTAATTACGATGTCATCCTGTGCGAGCGCGGCATCCGCACCTTCGAGAAGTATACTCGCAACACGCTCGACATTTCCGCGATTCCCGTGGTGAAGAAATTGAGCCACCTGCCCATCATCGCGGATCCGAGTCATGCCACGGGCCGGCGGGATAAGGTCACGCCGATGGCGCGGGCCGCGATTGCTGCCGGCACCGACGGCTTGCTGGTGGAAGTGCACCAGAATCCGGAGCAAGCGTTGTCGGACGGGGCCCAGTCCCTCTACCCGCAGCAGTTTGAGCAGCTCATGCAGGAATTACTCATCATTGCCAGGGCCGTGGGCAAGTCGTGGTGATTTGTTGTTGAGTTTTTGCCACTTCATGCTTATTATTGACTCGAGTTTCACAGCTACCGGGTGTTTTTACTGAGTTCTTTTTGAGCTGAAGGCACGTAAGATTATGAAATGGTAGACCTATAACGTAGGAGTAGATTCTTCTATCATTTAAACATGGAATGTGCTAAATTCACAACCGGCAAAAGAGAACAGTTTCACAATGATTGACCTAAAATACTATTTCCGGTCAAATGTAGTTGAATCCCTACGACGTCGTTTTTTGGACGTGAACGGCTTTGACAATGCAAACAAGCTTGCGGCCGATATTTGTGGTATTAGAGACTTTTTCCATCAAGAAGAATACTACTCGACTTTCCTCGAACTTCTTGGTTATCAATCACTTTCTATCCCAGACGAAAACAGGCGCGAATATGGAGACTTTCAAACACCAGATGTTCTAACAAATGCAGTATGTTCCTATTTGAAATCACACATCAATCCAAAAGTGCTTGTCGAACCAACGTTTGGCAAAGGTTCTTTCCTCACTTCTGCTTTAAGACAGTTCAGTCAATTGGAATCTGTTCTTGGCGTCGAAATTCACGAACGGTATGTATGGCATTCCAAATTCAAGATTCTGGAATTCTTTATTGAGAATCCAAACACCAACAAACCCTCAATTTATTTACACCACGCAGATGTCTTTGATGTTGATTGGACGATGGTGCATCAAAGTTCTGATGAAGAAATCCTGGTCATGGGAAACCCTCCCTGGGTTTCGTCCTGACGATGCTAAGAGAGTTCAGCCACTTGCACGGAAACATGGCGATGCTCTTGAAAAAATCTGTGACAAAAAACCTGGTATATGACCTTAGAAAAACCAAACACAAGATATCCGAATTAAGATCATTCAGCTTTGACGCAAAACAATATTTTGGCGCGTCTGTTGAAGCGGCACTTTTTACGTGTAGTTTTAATCGCCCAAATTCAGAGTACATTTGTTCGGTCTATGATTTCTCACAACCTACAGTTATTGAAAAGACCTTTGGCTGGATGCACGATAAGTTTATTTCTGACATAGAGCTTTATCGAATTGACTCTGAATTTGATGAAAAATCTAACAAATCGGCTGCACGCGAACTTCGACTACAGTGATTGGGAAGAATTCTTGTCTACGATGAAAAGTAAGACACGTCATCGAGCCCAACTTGCTTTATTCTAAGCGCGCTTGGTCTACCGTTGCCTCAATCTGAAGCAAGTTCCGTGCTTTCACAACGTCCTGTGCTCTTTCACTTTCGCGCAGGTAATGCTATCGATATTTGGAATCGGTTCAAGGTGAGGTTCAAGAAAATTGCAATTGTCGGGTTGGGCCTGATCGGCGGGTCTCTTGCCGCTGCGTTCAAACGCAAAGGGCTGGCCGTGTCCATCGTGGGCATCGACACCGAGCCGGTCCTGGCCAAAGGTCTGCGACAGGGCCTTATCGATGAAGCGTATGTGCTCGAGGAGATGGCGCCTGGCGTGGCGGCAGCAGATCTGATCATTCTGGCTGCGCCCATCACCGGAATTGTCGAGACCATCGGCAGGGTTCGAGAGTGGGTTCCGCCCGGTGTCCTGATCACCGATGTCGGCAGCACCAAGGTGCAAATCGTTCAGGCCGCGCAGAAGCTTCTGCCAGCCGGCGTCTATTTTCTTGGCGGCCACCCGATGGCTGGTGCCGAGCGCGGGGGCGTGGAAAACGCGGATGGGTTTCTGTTTGAAAATGCGATCTATGTTTTGACCGAGGCGCAGCCGCTGCCACGGGCGCTCAAAGAGCGCTTCATCGAGCTGGTTGAACGCATCGGGGCAAAGTCTGTTTTTTTGACCGCAAAGGCGCACGACGAAATCGCCGCGGTTGTGAGTCACCTGCCGCAGCTTCTGGCCGTCACTTTGATGAACTTTGCTGCCGGGCACAATCAGGAGAATTCAGCCTATTTGAAATTGGCCGCCGGTGGCTTTCGCGACATGACGCGTGTAGCTTCCAGCCCCTTCGATATCTGGAGGGATATTCTGGCAAGCAATCGTGAAAATGTGCTGGCGACCATTGACCGGTTCCTCGTGGCCTTGCGCGAGATGCGGGATTCGCTCGCTGAGCAGCGGCTGGAGCCGGTGTTTGTTGAGGCCGCTCGCAACCGGCTCGCGATTCCGAAAGACACGCGCGGCTTTGTGCGGCCGCATTTCGATCTCTACGTGATCGTCGAAGATAAACCCGGCGTGATCGCCGCGATTGCCAACGCCCTGGGGCCGGAGGGGATCAACATCAAGGATATTGAAGTCGTCAAAGTCCGCGAAGGCGAAGGCGGAACCATCCGCCTCGCGTTTGAGACAGAGCGAGAGCGAACGAACGCCATGGCGCTCTTGCACAAGATTGGTTTCTACACGCAGCGAAGGAGTTGAGGCAAGCAAAATGATAAAAATCGTGGCTCCGGCCGACCGAATTTCCGGCGCTATCGACCTGCCCGGCGACAAGTCCATCTCGCACCGGGCGCTGATGATTTCAGCAATCGCGGAGGGCGAGAGCCATATCGAGAATCTGAGCAGCGGGCTGGATGTGCAGAGCACGCTGCGTTGTTTGCTGAATCTCGGTGTCGAGATCGAGCGCCACGGCCAGCATACGATTGTGCACGGGCGCGGCTTGACGGGCCTCACGGCTCCGGAAAGAACCCTGGACGTCGGCAACTCTGGCACGACCCTGCGGCTTTTGTCCGGCGTGGTGGCCGGACAGCCTTTTCTCAGCCGGCTCAGCGGCGATGAGTCCATTCGATCTCGACCCATGTCGCGCATCGTGATTCCGCTGCGGCAGATGGGAGCCGAGGTCTCTGCGTTGAAGGATGAATTTGCTCCGCTCACCATCAAAGGCGGGAATTTGCGGCCCATCAACTATGTCATGCCGGTGGCCAGTGCTCAGGTCAAGTCGTGTGTCCTGCTGGCTGGCCTGTTCGCCGACGGCAGGACGACCCTGCAGGAGCCGGCCCTGACGCGCGACCACACCGAGCTCATGCTGGTCAAATACGGCGCCTCGGTGCAAAAAGAAGGTAGCAGCATCTCGGTCAGCGGCCCGGCGGTTTTGCAGGGACAAGCCGTTTTCGTTCCCGGCGATTTGTCTGCGGCTGCCTATTTTATCGCAGCGGCCATCCTGGTCAAGGATTCAGATATCTTGATCAAGAACGTCGGCATCAACCCCACACGCCAGGCTTTTTTGTCTCTATTGTGCGACTTGGGGGCGAATCTCGATCTCATCAACGTGCGGACGGTCGGCAGTGAGCTGATGGCCGACCTCTACGTCCGAAGCTCAGCGCTCAGGGCGGTGAGCGTCTCCGGCGCGATCATCCCGCAGATCATCGATGAAATCCCGATTCTTGCCGTTCTGGCGACGCAGGCGGAGGGACGGACGACCATCGATGACGCCCTGGAGTTGCGCTTCAAAGAATCTGACCGGCTGCGCAGCATCGCTTTCAATTTGGAACGGATGGGGGGCAAGGTCACGGAGAAAAAAGATGGCCTTACTATCGATGGTCCGGTTGCGCTCAAACCCGCTGAAATCGAGTGCTTCGGGGACCACCGCATCGCCATGTCTTTGGCTGTGGCGGCCCTGGTCGCAGGCGGCGCATGTAAACTCAGCGGCGCAGAATGCGTGGATGTCAGCAATCCGGGATTCTTTCAGACGCTTGAAGAGCTGACCTCCACTTCGAGCCGTGAAGTACGATGATTAGGCTTGCGGTTGTTGGAAACCCACTCTCTCATTCTTTGTCTCCGGTGCTGCACCAGCATCTTCTGGAGCAAATCGGCCTGGAGGGGAAGTATGAAAAACGGCAGGTAGAAGCGAACGCCCTGTTGCCGACCCTGCAGGAGATGAAGCACGAGGGGTACCTGGGCTTTAACGTGACCATCCCGTTCAAGCAAAGTATCCTGGTTCATCTTGACCAGGTCGAGGATGCGGCCAGACGGATCAACGCGGTCAACACGGTGCGGATTGCCGGGAAGATGTGCTCGGGAATCAACACGGATGCCAGCGGCTTTGTGCGAGCGTTGGAGTACCGGGGCGTAGAAATCGAGCAGGCGTCGGCTGTGGTTCTCGGGGCTGGCGGTGCGGCGCGCGCGGTCGTCTTTAGCCTGATACACAATGGGATTGCCGAGCTGACGCTGCTCAGTCGCACACTCAGCACCGCCAGCGCCCTGGTTCACGAGGTGCAGCAGCGTTTGGAATTTGACGCCATTCAGGTAAAGGCGTGGGCCGACGCCGAAATAAGCCGGCAGGCACGGTCCAGCCAGATCCTCATCAACACGACTCCGGTTGGCATGTGGCCCCATGTTGACAGCTCTCCCTTTGCCTTTGACTTTGATGCACGGGGGTTGACGGTTGTGGATCTGGTTTACAATCCACTGACGACTCGCTTCCTGCAAGCTGCCCGGGCCGCAGGCGCCAGGACGGTGGACGGACTTGACATGTTTATTTTTCAGGGTGTCGAGGCGTTGCAATTCTGGCTGCAAGAAATTTTGGATTTTGATTATCGTGAGTTGCGCACTTTTTTGATCGAAAAATTGGCGGCCTATGGCAAGCGTTAGATTTCTGACAAGCGGTGAATCGCACGGGCAGGCGTTGCTTGCGATTGTCGAAGGCATTCCTGCTGGTTTGCCCCTGAGCGAGGAGGACATTTTCACAGATCTTCATCGCCGGCAGATGGGGCACGGCCGTGGCGGGCGTATGAAAATAGAGCAAGACCGGGCCAGGATTCTCTCGGGTGTGCGTTTTGGCAAGACGCTCGGAAGTCCTGTCGCCATGCTCATCGAGAACAAAGACTGGCAGAATTGGCAGACCAAGATGTCGGTCGAGGAAATCGACGAGGGCGTGAAGCCTGTTGTCGTGCCGCGGCCTGGCCATGCAGACTACGCTGGCGCGGTGAAATATGGTCACCAGGACATTCGCAACGTTTTGGAGCGTGCAAGTGCACGCGAGACAGCCATGCGCGTGGCGGCAGGCGCGGTCGCAAAAAAGCTTTTGCAGGCGTTCGCCATCCAAATCGTCAGCCATGTTGTACAAATCTACTCGGCCCGCCACCCCTTTTCGGTGGCAAGTCTGGGGCGGGAGGTTGATTTGGCGTTTGAACTCGAACAAATCAGCGAGCTGGCCGACCAGTCGAGTGTGCGCTGTCTGGACGAGAGCGTGGCGCGCGAGATGGTGGCACAAATCGAGACGGCGAAACAAAATCGCGATACCGTTGGGGGCGTATTCGAGGTTGTGGCCTTGAACCTTCCCGTCGGTCTGGGAAGCCATACGCAGTGGGACCGCAAACTGGACGCGCGCATCGCCGGAGCGATGATGAGTATCCCGGCGATGAAGGGCGTGGAGATCGGCCTCGGCTTTGAGGCGGCTGCCAGATGGGGTGCTGAGGTACACGACCCGATCTACTACGACGCCACCAGCGCCGCGTACTATCGCTCCCGCAACCATGCCGGCGGGCTGGAAGGCGGCATCACAAACGGCATGCCCCTGGTCGTGCGGGTTGCGATGAAGCCGATCTCCACCCTGATGAAGCCGCTGGACTCGGTCAACATGCAAACGAAAAAGAAGACCGCCGCCCACATCGAGCGCAGCGATATCTGTGCAGTGCCCGCCGCCTCGGTCATCGGTGAGTCCATTCTTGCCCTCGTGCTGGCGGATGCGTTTCTGGAAAAATTTGGCGGAGATTCCCTGGCGGAGATCTCTGAGCGATATGAATCCTGGCAGCAAGCCGCAGGCAAATAAAGGCAACATTTATCTGGTCGGCTTCATGGGAGCCGGCAAAACCACCGTTGGCAGGTTGCTGGCGCGAAAGCTCGACCGCCCGTTTTTCGATCTGGACGCACTGATCGAAGCCTCCGCAAAGCTGTCTATTCGCGATATATTTAGAACCAAAGGGGAGTCACACTTCAGAGCGCTCGAGTCGCAAATCCTGGTTGAGGTCGCAGAAAGCGAACAGGCCGTAGTGGCCACCGGTGGGGGCGTGGTGATGTCGCGGGGCAATCGGCACGTCATGCAAACGACCGGATTCACGGTGTATCTCAACTGGCCGTGCGCCGTGCTGATTGCGAGAATCATGAATGATTCCCGCCGACCGCTGGTTGTGAACATGGCCAAATCGACGCGCGCAAGCCAGCTCGAGGAGTTGTTGGGACAAAGAAAACCCTACTATGAGATGTCCGCTTGCCGGATTGACTGTCGACCCGGGATGAGTGCCGGGGACATCGTCAATCGCATCTTAGCGGTTGTGTTGGCATAACTGTGACTTCAAAGACGGTCAGACCTGATCCAACACGGTCTGCGACCGTGTTTTGAAAACACATGGGCCAAACTCGGAAAGAGCCATGTCTTATCGCGAGGGTCACGAAGACAGGAACGAGTTCTTCGAAATGACGTTTTGTGTGCTATCGTAATCTCTTTAAGTTCAACTGCTTGAACCAATGAAACAAACAACAGGTATCTGGCTTTCTCTTCGCGTTCTTTGCGACTTCGCGGTGAATGAATTATTCAGGTTAGCCAAAACAGCAACGCGCGATCGCTTATGAAGAAAATTATCGTTTTGCATGGCCCCAATTTGAATCTCCTCGGGGAACGCGAGCCCGAAATCTACGGTCAGATGACCCTGGACGAGGTCAATTCTGAAATCAAAACAGTTGCCCACGACCTGGGCCTGGAAGTGAAATGTTTTCAATCAAACTCGGAAGGCGCCCTGATTGATTTTCTGCATGACCATCGCCGCTGGGCAGATGGCGCCGTGATCAATCCAGGCGCCCTGACGCACTACAGTTATGCCCTGCGCGACGCCATCGCCTCGGTCAATATGCCAACGGTTGAGGTGCATCTTTCCAACATTCATGAGCGGGAAGCGTTTAGAAAACATTCGGTCGTGCGTGATGTCTGTGTGGAGCAGATCGTGGGATTGGGCCCTCGAGGCTATCTGCGCGCGTTGGAGCACCTCGTCGGCCGTTTCGTTTTGTCACAGTTAGACGAGATTTGTGCAAACGCCTCTGATCGCGATGCGGCGCTCCGGCAAGCAGTGCAGCTCCTCAAGGCAAGCGTTCCCAAGTACACCTGGGTTGGCATCTATCTCGTGGAAGGAGATGAGCTGGTCTTGCACAACTATATCGGCCGGCCGACCCCGCACGAAAGAATTCCGGTTGGCAAAGGGATTTGTGGTGCCGCCGTTGCCCAACAAGCCTCGGTTATCGTAGCCGACGTGAGCGCCGACCAGCGCTATTTAGCGTGCAGCCTCGAAACGCAATCTGAAATTGTGGTCCCGGTCTTTGCCGGGGAGCGTGTGGTAGCGGAAATAGACATCGATAGTGACTTCAAAGATAGTTTCAGCGACAGCGACAAAGAGCTGATCGAGGGCTGCGCAGACATTTTGGGGCGGTTATTCTGAGCGTTTCGGTCTGACAGAATTACGCACCGGGCGCTCCTGTGTCAGAAGAATTGCCTTGTTGCGTCATCCACCATCTACGACCTGCAAGCACGACCTCCATAAGTTCCATAAAATCAAGACGAAGGTTTCTTCTGACACAGGTGGAATAAAAGTTGCTTTTGTCCCCATAAGTTTTTATTTTTTGACGAAATGACAGAACATAAAAAGGCCTGAGACCATGTACCACGACCCTATACACAAGCTCGAAACGGAAGATAGTGTCGAGCCGCCAGTGGAGAAAAACGGCGCCAGCGATGAAACCGAACAGCGACCGGTTGATTTCACCATCCCGCAAGTTTTGCCGGTCCTTCCGTTGAGAAACACGGTTGTTTTTCCGCAGCAAATCATTCCGATTTCCGTTGGCCGGGAGAAATCGGTCAAGCTCATCGAAGAAGCCCTGGCAGAGAGTAAGCTCATCACCCTGGTTGCCCAGAGGGATGGCAAAGTTGAAAATCCGCAGCCAGATGATTTGTTCCGCTGGGGCACCATCGGATCCATCATGAAGGTGTTCAAAATGCCTGACGGCACGCAAAGTGTCATGGTGCAGGGACTGAGCCGGGCAAGAATTATCAATTTCACTCGCATTGAGCCTTTTTTCAAGGGGCTGGTTCAGCCAGAGAAAGAGACCGTGACAGAAGGAGTCGATGTCGATGCGCTGCTCGGCAATGTCCGCACCTTGTTTGAAAAAATCGTCAGCCTGGCGCCGTATTTGACGCCGGAGCACGTCATGCTTGTCGCGAACACGGACTCTCCCGGTCGGCTTGCCGACTTGATTGTGTGGAATCTAAACATCGCCACCGTTGAAAAACAGGCCATTCTCGAGCTCGTGGATATCAAAGGAAGGTTGGAGAAGCTCAACTATATCTTGACGAAGGAATTGCAAATACTCGAGCTGGGAAGCAAGATACAGTCGGAGGTGCAGGGCGAGATCAACAAGACGCAGCGCGAATACTATTTGCGCGAACAGCTCAAGGCGATCCAGAAAGAGCTGGGTGAGGGCGAAGATGAGCGCACCATGGAGATCAACGAGCTGCGGCAAAAGATCAAAGAAGCCAAAATGCCGAAGGAAGTGAGTGAAGTGGCTTTCAAGGAGCTGGACCGTCTGTCCAAAATGCCGCCCGCGGCGGCTGAATACACGGTTGCCAGAACCTATCTGGACTGGCTCATCGAGCTGCCCTGGAATGTCAGTACACAGGACAATCTCGATGTTGCCGCAGCCAGGAGCGTGCTCGACCAGGACCACTATGACCTCGAGAAGGTCAAGAACAGAATTCTCGAATACCTGGCCGTAAGACAACTGAAAAAAGACATGAAAGGGCCGATTTTGTGCTTTGTCGGCCCACCAGGAGTCGGGAAGACTTCGTTGGGCAAATCGATTGCGCGGGCACTGGGGCGGAAGTTTATGCGAATGTCTCTCGGAGGCATGCGCGACGAGGCGGAAATACGCGGACACCGCAGGACGTACATCGGCGCTTTGCCGGGCCGTATCGTTCAGGGGCTGAAGAAGGTCGGCTCGAACAACCCCGTGTTTATGCTGGATGAGATCGACAAAGTTGGCCAGGATTTTCGTGGCGATCCCTCGTCCGCCTTGCTCGAGGTTCTGGATCCGGAGCAGAATTTCGATTTTTCCGACCATTACCTCGAGGTGGCGTTTGACCTTTCGAAAGTAATGTTCATCGCCACGGCGAATCTCGCCGATCCAATCATCCCGGCGTTGAGGGATCGCATGGAGATTATCGAGCTGCCCGGCTACACGGAACAGGAGAAACTCAACATCGCAAAAACCTATTTGATTCCGAAGCAGCGGGATGAGCATGGCCTGCAAGAGTCGCTCATACAATTCGAGGATGAGGCTATCAAAACCATCATTCACTCCTACACAAAAGAAGCCGGTGTTCGCAACCTGGAGCGGGAAATCGCTTCGGTTTGCCGCGGTGTGGCGCGGGACGTCGTCGAGGGGGAAACCGACAGCAAGACCATCACTGCAGATGGGTTGAAACGCTACCTGGGGGCGATCAAATTCTTTTCCGAGGTGGCGGAGCGCACCTCCAGGTCCGGCGTGGCCACCGGGCTGGCCTGGACACCGGCCGGCGGTGACATCCTTTTCGTTGAGGCGACCAAAATGCCGGGTACCGGACAGCTCATCTTGACCGGCTCGTTGGGCGACGTCATGAAGGAATCTGCCAGGGCCGCTTTGAGCTACATTCGCTCGAAGGCCAGCGATTTGAATATCTCAAATGAGCTGTTCAAGAAGTTCGACATTCACATTCATGTCCCCGCCGGAGCGATTCCAAAAGATGGTCCCTCTGCCGGGATTACGCTTTTCACGGCACTCCTGTCGCTGCTGACCAATCGCCAGGTAAAGAACGACATGGCGATGACCGGGGAGATCACGCTCAGAGGGCTGGTCCTGCCGGTGGGCGGCATAAAGGAAAAGGTGCTGGCGGCGCACAGGGCGGGCATCAAGAAGGTCTTGCTGCCCGAGAAGAACAAAACGGACTATGAAGACATCCCGGAATCCATCCGCGACGAACTCGAGATCGTTTTCGTTAGTGAGGTCGAAGGCGTCATTCAAATGGCTCTCAAGGAATTGTCTCAACAGAAGTAAGCTGCATCAAGAAAATACACTTTTTGAAGAGGATGAAGCGTCAGGCAGGGGGAACGAAAGGAGCATAATAATCAATAAAACAAGTGGTTAGAGAATTATCAAGGACTACGGCTGGCTGGCACAGAGTTTGAATGACTCTGAGTCTCAAAAGTTAATTTTTTTTAAAGAGCGGCTACGAGGGGTCCTTGATATGAAAGAACTGCTATACTTTTCCACTTCCGATCTAATGATCCAAGTCTCTTACAAAAAGGACTTGAATTCCATCCATTATTTCTCCCACCGAGAGCTCTCCTTCGGCGAGCGGGTTGTTGTTGAACAATATCTGCTCACCAACGTTGCGGTCAAGACAGAGTACTATAAAAAACATCCCGCTATGCTCAACTACATTGGCGTCAATAGCAAGCTGGTCAAGGACTTGAATCAGTTTCATCTCAAGAGTACCATGGACAATTTGAAGGAAAAAGAGCAAAAAGTCGACGACTCGGTCAAGCATCTCATCTCTGAATCCATGGCCAATTACTACTTTGAGCAGATTGGCAATACCATCCTGGAAATCAGGCAGATCGTCAAGGATGCTGACGAGATAGACTCGTTGCTTCAAGCCGGCAAGAAACTGCACGAACTCTTACAGGCATACAACGTGCACTCGGGAAAAAGGATCACCCTTGACCAGATCTTGCCGTGTGATCTGCAATCTTATTTCAAACAAGCATAGAAACAGCCTGATTTATTATTTGTAGGAGTAACATCAATGAACAGAATGATTATTACAATCGCAATTGCTTTGCTCAGCATGGCCCATAGCGCGCTCTTTGCGCAGGCAGGAGCAAGCAAGATCGGTATCGGATTGAACGTTGGCGGACAGCGTATCTTTGGCGACCGTCCGGAGGAGTTGTTCGGAGTCGGCGGCGAAGGGGTCATCTCATACCGTATCTTACCCTTCGCGGACCTGGCCCTGGCGCTGGGCTACAGCCAGCTCAAGTACAACTTTGTCCCCGGTACCGGAACAAGCACGACTGACCTGATCAATGCAGACTTGAAAGCAAACCTGGAAATCATGTCTTCAGGCCTTTTTCGGCCTTTCGTTACGCTCGGCCTGGGCATCGCCAATTATAAAATGAGAAGCTCCACCTCTGGACGCGTGAACGATGGCGTGTTTTTTGGCGGCGGGGGCTTTAGATTATTTATGAATCCAATCTTTGATTTGTATGCAAGCGCAGATTACCGCTTTACCACCGGGGATACCTTTGATAGCAACACGAAGGAAGGTACGGCCAACGATGGATATTTGAGCATCCGTACCGGGATGACTTATTATCTCGGCGGCGGCCGCAGGAAGGAACCGCAAGTGATTGCAGACGAACGGGCCCCCTTCATTGAACTGCAAGAAGACCCGTACGCCGAGGATTCTTACTCCCAGGAGGACCCGTACTCCCCAAATGAGACCCGGCCGTCAAGCTCTCGTGAGACAAAAAATATGGAAGAGTATGTAAGATTGAAATCCCGCGTGGACCAGCTCGTCGGCAACGTGGATTCAAGGGAAAAGGAGATCACAGACTTGAACAGAGAGCTGCGCAACCGTAAAGGCCAGCTTTCCACCTTGCAGAATGAGGCGACAAGAAAACCACCCAGGCAGATTCGCAGTCGGTCGTCGATGTCAGGCTTTGCTGACATTTATCAAGAAGCGTTGACCAATTTGTACAATAAGAGTTATTCTGAGGCGATTTCGCTTTTCAGGCTGCTGTTGCAGCAGTACGCGCATCACAGTCTCGCTGGCAACTGCCAGTTCTGGATAGGCAAGAGTTACTATGCCATGAACCGGTACACTGAGGCGGTCGACGAGTTCTACAAGGTACTCAGTTTTGAACGCTCGTTGAAAAAGGACGACGCCTTGTTCTATTTAGGCAGAGCCTATCTCAAGTTGGGGTCGGGGGACCAGGCCCGCGAAACATTCACGCGTTTAATGCGAGATTATCCGACGAGTGAATTCGTTGAGCAAGCCAGAACCCATATGACAAGACCGTAAGCTTCAATACCCCCATCCTCATGCGTGGATAGGGTAGAGGACCAGGTGTCGAGACGTCTGGCCGAAAAGTCCTATCAGCTCGGCGAATGCCGGGGTCTCCTCGAGTGATGTACCTGGCGAGGAGATTCCGGCACCGGGCAGGAATGGCCTGCACGCCACTCTTCACCAGACTTTGATAGAGGCGTTCGAACCATCTCCCCCTAGGAGTCAAAGCTCTGCCGTAGTTTGGTGATCTACCTTATTTGTCTTGATTTTTACAATTACTTTTAATAAAATTAATAGATATTAACTTTCAACTGTCCTCTTCTTACTTCAGAATCGGAGTCTGCCAATGACGGACCTGGCTGTGCTCATAGCTGGTACCAGCAGTTCTTACCTTGAAATATCAAGGAAGATGCTCAAGTTCCACTACGAGCAATGTGATGTCGACTTTGCACATTCGGGCAAAGAATGTATAGACAAAGCGACCTCAAAAGAGTATGAGCTGATTCTATTCGACTATGAGCTCGGGGATCAGACCGGGCTGGAGATCATCGATGAGTTGAACGAGCGTGGGGTAAAGTCTCCGCTCATCATGTTGATCGAGGAGGGGGACGAAATCAAGGCTGTGCAAGCCATTGAGAAGGGCGCTGCCGACTATATTTTGAAAGTCCGAGGGTATTTGACAGCGCTGCCGTTCACCATCCGCTCTATTCTGGCAGAAAAGAATATTGCTTTAGAGACCGAAAGCAAGAACTGTTTCGAAAGCGCACCGGAAGTCATCTCCAGGACTGAGGGGTATTTTATTCTGGACCGCAAAGGACGCATCCTGTCTGCCAATCTCGACATTCAGAAACTTACGAACTTCTCTGAGGATGAGCTTCTCGAGCTGACGATCGCAGACTTACTTCCCAAGGACCAGGAAAAGTCGTTTTTTGATTGGCTCAATTCTGTTGCGGCAAACGGCCATTCCGGCAAGGCTCTCAGAACAGAGATTTTCAACAAGGAAGGAGAACGCATTGCGCTCGAGATCATTTTTACCGCCATCAAAGATGAATTTCAGAATGTCCTGAGTTACCGCGGTAGAATTGCGAAGAAAAATGGCGAGATATCGTCAAGAATATCGTCGACGTTGATGATTGATCAACTTGAAATGGTCAACCAGATTTCGCAGATCGTCACAACCGGATATGATGAGCCTCTCAGCATTTTTCTGGAGAGAATCGCCGAAAGCGTGTGCCAGATTTTTCGTTTTCGCCGCTCAACTCTTGCCTTGCTCGACAAGCGGAAGAATTTTTTCATCAAACAGGCAATGGTTGGCTACTCCTCTTTTCCAGTGACGGATGACCGAAGTATCGAGGTCCCCCAGGAGGTCATCACGCGCGTCTTTTTCGACCGCTTTCGCGTTCGGGTGCTCTACTACAACCAGGACCATCGTGACACGGCTCATTATCTGAACTCAAAATATCCGGAACGCCGAAGACAAAAAAGACGGCCACCGTCGCAGTGGCACGACCGGGACCTGGTTTTGGTGAATCTGATGAACCGGGATGGCACCACGTTTGGCTATATCTCCCTGGACAGGCCTGTCCCCGACCACTTCCCGGCACGAGACACGTTTCATAATCTTGAATTATATGGCCAGCTTGTATCGTTTGCGATTGAAAACTACTACCAATTCTCCACCCTCGAGCAGCGTTCCCGACGAATGAAGCAGATACTGGTCACGAGCAACATTTTCAAGCTTCATCTTTCCCTCAATGAGCTGCTCAAGGAGGTGGTTTGGTCGATTAGATTTTCTCTGAATTTCAATCTCGTTGCTCTTGGCTTGATCAGCAAACGCAGCGGGCATTTGGAAATGAAGGCCATCGCCTGTGAAGACAAGGTCAAGCGCGCACAGCTCGCCGAGCTCAATTTCCCGCTCAAGCCGCTCTCGCAGTTGATGCGTGCCGAGTATAGCTACGGCAAATCCTATTTTGTCGTGAAGGAAGAGCCGGTGGTCAAGACGTTCAAGCACATCTATCATGGCCCGAAGTCAGACGGCACACTGAATGGCCACTGGCCGATATGTGGCCTGTTGCTGGTTCCGATCAAATCCAGGGAAGGCAAAATCATTGGGGTCTTGATGGCTGATGATCCGGCGAACAACAAGCTGCCGGGGCGGGATGTGGTCGATACGTTGGAGATCATGGCGAATCAGATTGCTGTTGCCATAGACAATCGCGTTTTGTATGTCCAGGCGCAGCAGAAGCAGCGCGAAGGTGAACGCAAAGCAGAAAGAACCGACATGCTTTCCGGTTATGTGCCCACAGGCGTCAAGCGACGCTTTGTTGACCGGTTTTTCAAGTAAATATCACGCCTCTCTTTAATAATATTTGCTCTTACAATTTCCTCTAGTCTGACAATTTATCTTGATTTCAAGTGTACAATTGTTTAGTTTGAATTTTGGGATTTTTTTTCCTTTCTCTTTGTAGCAATTGAATACAAGTTCGACTCGTCACTGACAATCCCATGAATGAGAGGAGTGATTCATTACACGTCGTACAGCTCTTTTGATCCTGTTGAGCTGCCTGAGTATCAGGTGTGCTGACCGTGACAGAGCAAATCCGCTAGATCCGAGAAATCCTGATACCTTTGGAAAACCGACCGGACTGATGGTTAGTTCAAGTCGGGATACGGTTTTTCTGCGCTGGGAGAGAATTAGATTGACGGACGTGATCGGTGTCCGACTATATCGCATGGCTGCTTTTGAGGCGGGTTTTCGCCAGTTGGCTCAACTGCCGCCAGAAGCGAGCAGGTTTGATGATGTCAACGTTGAGGCGGGAGTCGAGTATGCCTACCAAATCACCGCAATGGGCGCCGACTTTGAGAGCATGCGCTCAGATACCGTGCGGGTCGAGCCGGGGCCGACCTTTAATTGGGTGGCAGAAAACCCGGGTGCCTCAAACCGCTTACTCAAGCTGACCCACGATAGCAGGCACGTCATGACGGGAACGAGTGGATTCTTGACCATCATTGACATCGAGCCGAACCTCAGAAATGGCCAGGTCTGGGTCATCGATTTTATCACCCCGGGGTTGGGCCAGGTGATCAGAGTTTCAGCCAGGGGTCAGGTCGTGCTACCGTTCCTCAATCTTGCCGGGCCGCGAGACGCCGCAATTGTACTCGAGACCGGCAGCCTGTGGGTGGCTAATGCGCATGACAGCTCAGTGGTCAAACTCAACGTGGATGGCGAGATGCTTTTTTCAGAACGGAATTTCATCCGTCCTGTCTCTGTGGCTGTGGACCAGCGTACAGGAGCGTGTTGGGTAGCAGATGGCGGACGAAACGAAGTTGTCAGACTTGGCCCGGATGGCTCGGAGAGACTCGTCTCTGCTGTCGCGTTTCAAGCCGTCGCGGGGCTGGCGACAAATTCCGCCGACGGCTCGGTCTGGGTCTCGGACAAAACCCGGGTGCTCAAACTTGATGACAGAGGCGAGCCATTGCTCGAGATCGCAAACGATTTCACTGACGCCCGCAAATTAGCCGTCAATGATAGCACAGGTGCGGTATGGATGATCAACTGGAATCCCTCGACCGTGAGCAAATTCCGTCCGGATGGGCAAAAAGCTTTTGAACTGCCGGGATTCAACCGGCCAGCAGACCTGGCCATCAACCTGTTCGATGATAGTTGCCTGGTCGCAGATACTGAGAACCACCGTTTGGTCAAGATCTCATCCGAGGGCCAGCAAGTCAGCGTGGTTCAGAAATTGACGTTTCCAAGCGCTGTCGCGGTCCAGAACGAGATGGATTAGAGCGACTTCAAGTGAACGAGAGTGAATCATTTGTGGGGTTATGCCGTACAGTCGTTCTGAAAGTGGCCCTGAGATTTGTTCATGACCATAAAGGTTCCGAAGCTGCATCCAGAGATACGGGAGGCCCAAATTGAATATGAGCTTATTTCTTAAAGGAGGAGTTCATGGAAGGGTTTGAAGTTAGAAAAAATGAGAATGGTGCCATAACGATTCTGAGTCTCAAGGGCTACTTAGACGCGCACACGGCGCCGACTCTCGAGTCTGCTTTTCAAGAGTTAGTCGACGAAAAGAAATACAAAATCGTGGTCAATTTTGCAGATCTGAATTACATCAGCAGCGCTGGCCTGGGCGTTTTCATGGGCTTTATTGAAGATATTCGCAAGAATGGTGGCGACATCAAGCTGAGCAGTATGAAGCCAAAAATCTTCAGAGTATTTGACCTGCTTGGCTTCCCAACGCTCTATGATATTCTGGACGAAGAGGAAAAGGCGGTTAATAAATTCAACAAAACCTGATGAGTGATTTCGTGCTGAGTCAAAACAACCAGAATACTCATAAACAGCCGGGCTAAGAAGGTGGTGAAGGTTTTGCCTAAGACGAAAAAAAAATATCAACTAAAGATACCGAGCCAGTCGGATAATCTTGTCCTGATCCGAGAGTTGGTCAGCAGGGTAGCAGAGCAAGTCGGGTTTGACCATGACGAAGCCAGCAAGATCGAGCTGGCGGTGGACGAAGCTTGCACGAATGTGATCAAACACGCCTATGGCAACAATTCGAACGAAATCATCGATGTCATGATTAAGATAGACAAGAAGAAACTCATCATCATTGTTTCGGATCGAGGAAAAGGGTTTGACCCGGATGACGTTGGGATGCCGGATTTGACCGAATCCATGAAACACGGCCGCAAAGGAGGTCTCGGGATTTGTTTGATCAAGACTTTGATGGACAAAGTGGATTTCCAAATGAAACCGGGATCCAAGAACCAGGTTAGAATGGTCAAGTATCTCAACTGAGAGATTAGTGGACAAAAACTTAAGAGAAAAGTACGAGCTCCAAGCCCTTTTTGATCTGAGCAAAGCGCTCAACTCCTCCCTCAATCTCAAAACCATTCTCGACACAATCTTACTGACGCCGATGGGCAAGTTGTTGATCGCCAGAGGTTTGGTTTTCATTGCCAGGGGTGAGCGTGCATTCATGATCGAGACGCTGAAGGGGCTTCCCAAATCAATCCTCGGCAAGGTCATTGAAATCGATGAGTTTCCACAGGGACCCTGCTCTGTCAAAGAGTTACCTCCTACGCCCTGGCAGGCATTCTTGTTCAGGGAGGGCGTCGAGCTGGTTATTCCGATTTTGCACGATGGCAAGGAACTGGGGATGATTGGTTTCGGCAATAAAATCCTTGACAGCGGGTTCACCGATTCAGAGCTGGACTACCTGCACTCTTTGTCCAATATTGCTGCCACAGCCGTGCAGAACGGCATCATTTTTCAGGAGCTGCATGAGGCGAATCGAAAGCTCGAGAAGAAAGTGCAGGAGCTCAACACGCTGTCGGAAATCGTCAAGGAGCTGAATGCCACCCTTTCGACCCTGGAAAGCGAGAAGGTGGTCAACTTGCTGGCGTATTCGATCATGGGCGAGATGATGGTGAACCGCTGTCTGATCTTCCTCGCAGACGAAGACAGCATGACGTTGTTTTTGAACAAAGGCCTGTCCTCCAAGCAAGTGGATGGCCTCCTGAACGACGATGTGATCATGAAGGAGCTGCGCGATCTCGAGCAGCCGGTGCAGGTGTGTGAACATCCTGAACCCGCCATCAGCACCAGGTTCGGCGAGGTGGCACTGTCGGTGCTCATCCCGATGAGGATTGAGAACAAATCAAAAGGTGTCATCGTGCTCGGCGACAAGATTACAAAGCAGCCATTTGTTAAAGATGACCTGGATTTTTTGTCCATTCTCGGAAGCTGGTCCATGATTTCCATCGAGACGGCGAGACTGATTGAACAAGAGATCGAGAAGCAAAAGCTCGAGGAGGAGCTCCGGATTGCGAGCCGCATGCAGCGACAGCTTTTGCCCGCAAGCTGTCCCAAAATTGAGACCGTCCAGGTCGCTGCGGTCAATCACCCGTCGCGCCAGGTCGGCGGCGACTATTACGACTGCATCAAGCTGAGCGACAACGAATACCTGTTTTGCATTGCTGACGTGTCAGGAAAAGGCACGCCGGCCGCCCTATTGATGTCGAATTTACAGGCCAGCCTGCGAGCCATGGTCAGGAGTGGGCTGGTCTTGAGCGAAATCGTGCAGCGCATCAACGGCATCATTTATGATAACACGGCGCCGGATAAGTTCATCACGGCGTTTTTTGGGATTCTCAAAGTCATGGAGCGAAGGTTCACCTCGGTCAACGCCGGACACAACCCGCCCTATCTCTTTCACAAGGATGCCTCGTTCCAAACGCTCGAGCAAGGAGGCCTGATTCTGGGCATGATGCACACTGTCGAGTATGAATTCGAAACGGTGCAATTGCACTCAGGCGATAGTTTGATCATGTTCACCGATGGCGTGTCAGAGGCAATGAACGCCGAAGGAGAGGAGTTTCACGAGCACCGTATCGAAAAGTGTGTGACAGAGAGTCTCCACGCTTCTGCTGATGAGATTCTCAGACATATCATCAATTCCGTGGCGGATTTTTCAGCAGGAGAACCCCAGGCCGATGACATAACGGTCCTGACGATCAAGATGATCTAGATTTGACGCAGAGAATCCCAGCCCTGCCACGCCCAGTCACCGCTGGATAGAGACGAAAAGGCACACCGCGATTCGAATGAGTCTGTCGCTGGACAACCCTGAAAATCTCAAGAGAGATATATCTTCCTCCGGTCTCTCAGCTCTGGTTCTGAACGGGTTGATTGGCGCCGGCATTTTCGCGCTGCCATCGGCGGTGGCCAGTCGGACAGGAGAGTTCAGCCCCTTCATGTATATCATTTGCGGATTGATGGTCCTGCCGGTGGTGCTCTCTTTTAGTGAAGCCGCGCGTTTTTTTGACGGAACGGGCGGCCCGGTGTTGTATGCCAAAACCGCCTTTGGGTCCATAGTCGGGTTTCAAACCGGTTGGTTGCTCTACATCGGCCGCGTCACGGCCCTGGCTGCAAACTCAAACAAATTGGTCGACTATGCTGCTCTGCTCTGGCCCTGGCTTGGCGAGGGGGTCGGCCGCACCTTGACCATCGTTGCCATTTTTCTCTTGTTTGCGGCAGTCAATGTGGTTGGCGTCCGGCGCGGAGCTGAAGCGACGAATCTGCTAACAATTCTGAAATTGACACCTTTGTTATTGTTTATTGGCTTCGGAATTTCTTATATTAGACCGGCACAACTGGTGGCTTTTTCGCCGCCCTCTTATGACAGCGTTGCGGACACCATGTTGTTGGTGGTGTATGCGTTTGTTGGATTCGAGGGCGCGGTGGTGCCAGCCGGAGAGGCCCGGGCGCCAAAGAACGACATGCCCAGGGCACTGCTGGTCACACTCGGTTTTACGACATGTCTGTACGTGCTGGTTCAGACGGTGTGTGTTGCTGTGTTGCCTGGATTGGCGGAAACGAAAACCCCGTTGGCTGACGTCGCGAGAGTCATGACTGGCCAGGCCGGCACCTGGATTATGACTTGCGCCGCGATTGCTTCCATCGCGGGCAATCTCTCTGCCATTGTTCTGACAGCTCCCCGAATGACTTATGCGATGGCTCAGGACAACGCCTTGCCGGCGTGGTTCGGCAGCACGCACAAACGATACAAAACGCCAGCCGGGTCCATTCTTTTCCTGGCAGCACTGGGACTTGCCCTGGCTGTTTCTGGAACGTTCGTGCTGCTGGCCATCATGAGCACGCTGACGCGGATGCTCGGGTACATGGTTTGCCTTGCCGCCGTCCCTGGAATCAAGAAGGCATTTTCTCGCGGTGGGGTCATTCGCCCTGGATGGCGGAGTTTCCTCATTCCCGGTTCAGGGTTTCTGCTCTGCCTGTGGCTGGCGGCATACGCAAATCTGTACGCGTGGTTAATGACCGGGGCGTTTGTCGGATTAGGATTTGTGCTCTACGCTACCTCACGCCGGGCCTCGGTGGGAGGTGCTTGAGAAGCGTTTGGATAATGATGATTTCAGCGACACTTAGTTTTTTCTGGAGCAGATGGCGAACATATTAGTCGTTGATGACGAAAAATCAATTACCTACTTACTGTCGGAGGTGCTCAGAAAGGACGGCCATTTCGTCAAGACACTCTCTGACGGCAAGCTAGTTGGTGAAGATCTCGAGAAACAGGATTACGATTTGGTGGTGTCAGACCTCCATATGAAGGAGGTGGGCGGAATCGAAGTGCTCAAGACCGTCAAGAAAAAGGATGAGAATACTGAGGTTCTGATCCTCACCGGCCATGGTACGATTTCTACGGCAGTCGAGGCCATGAAACTGAGCGCTTTCGAGTTTCTGACCAAGCCAATCGACATGGAGGAGTTCCGCCTCAAGGTGCAAAAGGCGTTAGAGCGGCGCAGCTTCAAGCTCAAGATTGAGAAGCAGCAGAAAGAGATCCGAGAACAGCAGGAGATGATTCGTAAAGACCTGCAGCTCGCGGAGCAAGTACAAAGAAGTCTGGTGCCTCGATCTCTGCGTCTGCCTCAAATCGACGTTAGCGTCAAGCACATGCCCATGATTGGGGTCGGAGGGGACTTCGCTGATATCTATTACGACGGCCTCGAGAACGTCTATCTCACGCTGATTGACGTCACGGGGCATGGGATTACCGCGGCCCTGTTGGTCAACCGCATTTGCAGCGAAATCCGCAACCTGGTGCGCGAACAACGCCGGCCGGCCTCCATACTCTATACCGTCAACAATTTTATTTTCGACGCTTTTGATGGCATGGCGATGTTCCTGACCATGTTCTGTGGGGTTCTGAATCTGCGGAAAAGGACATTTACCTATGCCGGTAGTGCTCATCCTGCGGTTATCCTCTGGCAAAACCATGCCCAAAAATTCACAAAGTTGGAATCTCAGAACATCATCATCGGTTATGAAAAGCGGGAAGAAAACCGATTTAAACAAGACAGCATCAGAATCTATCCGAATGACAAGATCTTGATGTACACTGACGGCATTATTGAAGCCGAAGACGAGCGCGGCAAGCAGTTGGGGATCAATGGATTTCTCGATTTTTTTAGATCGAGCATCAACACCTCGACGGATGAAATCATCGAGCGCATCCTGGATGGGATTTATGATTTTAGCCCGAATCCGATCAAAGACGATGTATACCTCATTCTTGCTGGCTTGAAGTGAGGCACGTTTCGAGACATGGATGATAGAACACCGAACATAACCGCACCTCATGAGACAGTTGCACGGAGTCAGGGCCCGAGGTTTCTCAGTCGGCTGAGAAGTGACAACCCGAAGTTGAATGGTTACCTCTTCATCGCGACATGTGTGACCACTTTCTTAACTGGCTATGCGGGTAAGGCGTCATGGCAGGATGGACTCTGGTATAGTGGCGGTATCATGTCAATTCTGATTGCTCACGAAATGGGCCATTACCTGATGTGCAGAAGATACAAAATCAAAGCGACGTTGCCCTATTTCCTCCCTTTTATTCCGGCGTTCAATCCGTTTGGCACGCTCGGCGCGGTCATCAAGATGGAATCGGTCATTCCAAACCGCAAAGCGCTCTTTGATGTTGCTGTGGCCGGGCCCCTGGCAGGTCTGGCCCTGACGATCCCGGCGCTTTATTTTGGCATTCAATTTTCAGAGGTTGTGGAGGTTTCAACCATCAACTCGTCGGGAGTGTGGTACCTCGGCGAATCCTTGTTGTATACAAAAATATCGGACTGGGCGGTAGGCGCATTGCCTGAGAACAAAGACATCCTGCTTCATCCACTGGCGTTCGCCGGCTGGGCAGGGCTTTTTGTTACCGCCCTGAACCTGCTTCCGATCGGACAACTAGATGGCGGCCACGTCATTTATGCGCTCGTCGGAAGAAACCATGGTTTTGTTGCCAAGGCCGCGCTGGTGGCTTTCGGCTATATTGCCATCTTCCAGTATCGAGGCTGGGCCTTGTTTCTCATTCTCCTGATCTGGTTCGGGCATCGCCATCCGCCCACTCTGGACGAGACCCCTGTCGACCGAAAAAGAAAAATCATCGGCGTTTTGACGATGATTGTTTTCTTTCTTTCATTTACACCGGAACCTTTCAAGTTCTGAGCATTATACTTAGTACTTAATATATTCCTGACAAGAGTGTTGGATATGTCTGCGGGGGTTCTTATATTCGCTAAACGTTGACCGCCCCTGCTTCTAGAGAGATTACCACTAGAGAGAGATGACCATGAACTTCGAATTTCCGGATTCCGTTGAGCTCGCAAAGCTGCCGACACCGATCGATTTGCTAGAACGACTTTCCAACAGTTTGGAGGGTCCCAGGATTTATGTGAAGCGTGACGATGAAACCGGAATTGCAGTCACCGGCAACAAAGTCAGAAAACTCGAATTCTTGCTGGCTGAGGCACTCGCGCGGGGATGCGACACCGTGATTACGTGCGGTGGCTATCAATCCAATCACGCCAGAACAACCGCCGTGGTGGCCGCGAGATTGGGTCTAAAATGCCACCTGGTGTTGAGAAATGGCCTGAGTGCATCCATGGACGGCAATCTTTTTATCGACCGGTTGGTAGGCGCAGAGATACAGTATGTGTCACCGGAAGAATACATGCGAATCGATGATGTGATGCAACAGGTCGCAAGAGATGTAAAGTCGAGTGGCAACAAATCTTACATCATCCCCGAAGGCGGGTCAAACGAAATCGGCGCGCTCGGATACTTGAAAGCCGCCAGGGAGATCGCCGAGCAATTGCGCGCGATGAAACTGAAGATACACCACATCATTGTGCCGCTCGGGTCGGGTGGGACACAAGCCGGGCTGCTGCTGGGCAAGTACTTGTTTGATTTGCCCGCACGGATACATGGTATCAATGTGTGTGATGACAAGGCCTACTTCGTCAGCAAAATACACAAACTGCTGCAACGGATAGAGCGGCGCTTTAATATGGATATTCAGATTGGCAAGGAAGAGATTCGTGTTATCGATGGCTACGTCGGGAAAGGCTACGGCTTGAGCAGTCAGGAGGAGATCGATCTCATCAAGCAAATAGCCAAAATGGAAGGGGTCATTTTGGATCCGGTGTACACGGGAAAAGCCATGTTTGGCTTGTTGGACCAGGTGAAGAAAGGGGGATTCACAGCGGACGAGAACATTTTGTTCATCCATACTGGCGGCATTTTCGGACTTTTTCCAAAGAGAACCTTGTTTTTTTAGCCTGGATCATTCCTGACGCTCTTGGCCTAAACCTTGCGAACTCTGTGTCCAGTTCCGGCTTGGGCTAAATCAAGAGCCTCCCACCATCCACAGCGATCACCTCCCCCGTAATGTAGTCGCTTCCCTGGATCAGAAAAAGAATCGTGCTGAGGACATCCCGGGGCGAGCCGATTCTTTTCAGCAGAGTCGCCTGCCGGATGGCCTCTTTGTCGGCCTGCGAGGCATTCTCTGCCATGAGGACCGTACCTGAGGCCACGGCGTTGACTTGAATCTGAGGCGCCAACGCCTTCGCCAGCCCCTTCGTTATCGCAATCAAACCGGCCTTGGTTGTGCAATAGGGAATGAAATCTGGCCAGGGCAAGATTCCTGCAACGTCGGTGATGTTGATGATCTTGCCAGCGTTTTGCTCGAGCATGTGCCGCGCCGCCAACGTGGCACAGAAGTACGCCGCCTTCAGATTGACCGCGAACAACTCATCCCACTGCTCTTCGGTTGTGTCCAACACCGGTGTCTTGAAATAGAGGGCCGCATTGTTGATCAGAACGTCGATTCGCTTGAATTCTTCATAACACGCCTCCAGAACACGTTCGATCTGATGAAAGTGTGAGAGGTCGCCCTGAATCAGAAACGCCTCCTGGCCGGCGGCGCGAATCCTGGCCAGGGTCTCATGCGCGCCATCTGCTGACTGGTTGTAATGGATGGCGACTTTGGCGCCCTTCTTTGCCAGCCCCAGTGAAATGGCCTGACCGACACGATGGGCACCCCCCGTGACCAGCACAACCTTCCCGCTAAGATCCATTCACCGCCTCAAGTCAGCCCGTTTGTTTGCAAGGTGTCTCCGGCGGCGTATTCGATCTCCAGGACAGTGTTCTTCAGCCGGTTGGCCAGGTCCTTTCTATCATCGACCAGGATGTTGGTCACAACACGGTCGGCGAAGTTTCTTATCTCATCATGGCATTTTTTGATCAGCGCCATGACCTCGTCCCACTCCCCTTCAATGATGGTTCCCATAGAAGTCAACTGATAGTGCAGCTCACTTTTATCGATGATTCCGGCAACCCTGGCCTGCAGCTCCTTTGTTTCCTCGCCTGTGCCGACAGGCGTTACGGAGACCTGAACAAGCATTTCAAAATCCTTATATAAGTTACTAAAATTAATACCATTTAGGCAACGAGCGAAAATATATGAAAAATTGTGAGAATGTCAAGCCAAAAAATCGTCACGCCAGCAATTAAAATATTGACATTCCACGGACGAATTTATATATTGTTTTTTCGTCTACCTGTCGAAATTCCGGTTTGTCGTGATGGTGAGGAGGGGAAATGAATCCGAGACATCAGTTGCAGCGGCGAAGTCAACGACTCTTGTCAACGGAGGTGTCACCGCAGTCGTTCTGGCTGAATTCCGGCACCGGAACATAAGATCATTCAACATGAGACTCAGTGTGCGTGAAAGAGTTCGACTCTTTGTTCGATCAAAGGCAGCAACCTGGCTGGGCAGCGGGTGAGGAAGGATGCGATATACGACTACTGGCATGAATCACGCGGATTTCCGCATAGCGTAGTTCTTGTAACACCGCTTTGGATTCTCTATGAAGTTACAGCCTTCCGCTTGAACCACGGCCTGGACGGAAGCCTGAGGACCGGCGTCGATTACCTGATCCGAATATGCTGGAGTGAGTTGAGGCTACCGCTGGAGCTCTCCGTTTGTTTGCCTGCCAGTTTTCTTTTGCTCTTTTTTTCCAGGAAAACCAACAGAACAAAAATCGTAACCGTGAGGCCGGTGTTTTTTGCTGTGATGGTTCTGGAAAGTCTGTTTCACGCTGCTGTCTTTGGATGGGTTGTTGGGACTGCCATGAACCTGTTTTTGACGCAAACGTCAATTCATGTCAATTCATCCAACGTGGCAGCGCTGGTCATCAATCTGGGCTCCGGTGTATTTGAAGAGTTGGTCTTTCGGGTGCTCTTGCTGGTATCGGTGGTCTACTTGCTCAGGAGCATCACAAACAGAAGGACACTCATTTATGTCGTTGCGGTTGCTCTTAGTTCCGTGTTGTTTTCTCTGTTTCACTATCTGGAGATTTTCAAGGAAGTCTTCGAGTGGCGTTCCTTCTTTTTCCGTTGTCTGGCGGGCGCAGCATTTTCGATTCTGTTCATTTTGCGAGGCTATGGTATCACGGCCTACGTACATTCTTTTTATAATGTATTTCTCATGTTCAGGGCAAGTTGATCCCGAGCCATGACCGGACGAACTTCACGCATGCTCCTGCTCGGGGGCGTTTTGAGCATTCTACTTGTGCTTTTTGGATGGATTCTTTTTTCCCCGGTCGTCACGGGCGATGAGCAAACCAGGCATGCTGTCGAGATTCAG
Source organism: bacterium (assembly GCA_046757165.1). GTDB lineage: Bacteria > Zhuqueibacterota > Zhuqueibacteria > Oceanimicrobiales > Oceanimicrobiaceae > JBHHXT01. The sequence continues at coordinate 44,529 of JBHHXT010000002.1, forward strand.
CGCGGGTTGTCATTCGATCGTATTATGCAATTACTCAGGATTGAAGACATCATCCAACACGATTTCAAGCCGCGGTTCGTCGCTCGCGTCCTCGGGCTACGTTCCAAACTGAAAGCCGGCAGGTACGAGCTCGAGGGGGGGCTTTCAAGTTATCGATTGCTGCGCAAATTGGTGGCGGGTGAGGTAACCAACATCACCGTCACGATTCCTGAAGGGTTGCAATCGCGTCAAATCGCTGCGCTGCTGGCAAAGGAGGTGGGGTTGGATTCTGCAAGTTTTGTGGCTCTCGTCAATGATGTGGAATTTACCAGCCAGCTCGGGGTCCAGGCCACGAGTTTGGAGGGGTTCTTGTTCCCGAACACGTATCGGTTGCCCTTCGGAATAACGCCGCAGCGCGTGATTCGTCTCCTGGTGCACGAATTTCACAGACAGTTTAACGATTCCCTGCGCTCCCGTGCGCTGCAAGGCAAGTACTCTTTGCTGGAGCTTGTCACGCTGGCTTCCATTATTGAAGGCGAAGCAGTGATAGACTCCGAGCGCCCGATAATTTCCGCGGTCTATCGAAACAGGTTGAGGAGAGGCATGCGGCTTCAGGCCGACCCGACGATTCAGTACATTGTCAACGACGGCCCCCGGCGGTTGCTCAAGAAAGACCTGGCGATAGATTCACCGTACAACACGTACAAGTATTCAGGCTTGCCTCCCGGGCCTATCAACAACCCGGGGCTGGCTTCCCTGATGGCAAGCTTCAATCCAGCAAAGGTCGGGTACCTTTATTTTGTCGCCAACGGCGATGGTTCGCATACATTTTCTAAAACCCTGACAGAGCATCTGCGTGCCAAGGCCAAATTTGACCGTTATCGGCGTGATGTCAGCAGAGCGAAACGGGGCAAAAAGCGATAACTCATGAGGAAGTCGATGGAGGAGGGAAAGCGTCACTTGTTAGACGACCTGAACGGCGTGCAGCGTGCCGCGGTTCAGCATATTGACGGCCCGGTGCTGATCCATGCCGGCGCCGGCAGCGGCAAAACGCGCGTCTTGACCTATCGCGTGGTCCATCTGATTGAAAATGTGGGGGTGAAGCCGTGGGAAATTCTGGCTGTGACCTTCACCAACAAGGCCGCCAGTGAGATGAAACAACGCATTCTCGACCTCTCGAGTGGCTTCGGCAAAGAGATCTGGATTGGGACCTTCCACTCTGTCTGTGCCAGGATTCTGAGAAGGGAAGGCGATAAACTCGGGTACGGCAGGAATTTCTTGATCTTCGACCGTGACGACCAGATGCGATTTATCAAGTATGTGATGAAGGAATATTATATTTCTGAGAAACAATATTCCCCTGAGACCATCCTGTCCTGTATCAATGGGGCCAAAAGCACCTTCGTGACCCCGAGCCAGTACGAGTCAATCGCCAGAGCCCCTTTTGAAAAGACAGCAGCCCTGGTCTATTCCCAATATCAGAGGCTGATGAAAGAGAACAACACCATGGATTTTGACGACTTGCTGGTCAACACCATCCTGGTGTTTCAAAAGCAGCCCGAGGTATTGGAGCACTATCAAAACAAGTTCAAGCACGTCCTGGTGGATGAATATCAGGACACCAACCATACGCAGTACTTACTACTCAACAAACTGGCCGCAAAACATAAGAATTTGTGCGTCGTCGGAGATGATGACCAATCCATCTATCGTTGGCGGGGTGCTGACATCAAGAACATCTTGAACATTGAAAAGGACTATCCGGGTTGCAAAGTTTATCGCCTGGAGCAAAACTATCGTTCGACCAAGCATATCTTGCACGTCGCCAACTCTGTGGTGCAAAAGAATCTACAGAGAAGAGAGAAGGCACTCTGGACCGACAACCAGAATGGGGAGAAGGTCACTCTGGTTGACCTGGATGATCATATTTCTGAAGCGCTTTATATCGTCACGTCTATCAAGGATGAGCTTCATCGAAATACACGCAATTTCAACCATTTCGTTGTCTTGTACCGAACAAACGCACAGTCGAGAGTTATCGAAGAGACGTTGCGGACCGCGGGAATTCCGTATGTCATTGTCGGAGGCGTGCGCTTCTATGAGCGCAAGGAGATTAAAGACGTGTTGGCCTACCTCCGCCTGGTCTGCAACCCGAAAGATTCCATTAGCTTCAAACGCGTTGTCAATTTGCCACTGAGAGGAATTGGGGAGTCATCGGTGAATCGACTGGCTGCGTACGCGAAGAAAGAAGGAGTTTCCCTGCTTGAAGCCGCCGGTCGCGTGGAAGAGATTACGACCATTGCTCCGCGCATCAGAAAAAACATTCTTGATTTCTATCGCCTGATCGACAAGTATGCGACGCTGAGAAGCGAATTCTCGCCCGGAGAATTGGCGCGTGCCGTGGTTGATGAGATCGGCATTCTCAGAACGTTCAAAGAGATAGCAACCGAGAAATCTTTGGGCCGGGCAGAGAACGTTCGCGAGCTGCTTTCCGCCGTCGCTAACTATGCCAAGCGAAACAAAACAAAGCGCCTGGAAGACTTCCTCGAGGAGGTCACCTTGATCTCGGATATTGATAGCTGGGATGACAGGTCAAACGCCATCACGTTGATGACCTTGCATAGCGCGAAAGGACTCGAATTTCCGGTGGTCTACATCACGGGCCTGGAAGAGGGACTTTTCCCGCTGAGCCGCACCCTTACAAGCGATGACGAGCTGGAGGAAGAACGCCGCCTGTTCTACGTCGGCGCAACACGTGCGAAAGAAAAACTGTTCTTGACCTGGGCCGCGCGGCGATTGAAATTTGGCGAGTATTATCAAAATTTGCCGTCAAGGTTCCTCAAGGAAATCAACCATGATTTCCTCGTGCGCCACAATCTGACAAGCGGGGCTGAAACATCTGAACGGCAGCCCCGCAAGTCTACGCATGCCAGGGCGGCGGATGTGACATTGACCTACGATGACTTCTCCCGGGACTTACCACCATTGTATGTCGGCTGCGAAGTGAAACATCCGAGGTTTGGTATCGGTAAGGTCATCAGCAGACAGGGGGAGGGGGAAAATATGAAAATCACGGTGAAATTTTATCAGGCTGGCGAGAAGCGATTGCTGGTCAAGTATGCCAACCTCGAGAGAACATATTAGTGTGGACGGACTCATGGAAGCCATCAAGAACATCGTTTTCACCCTGCTTATCCTCAGCGCAGGCAATCCGAAGGCGGTCTGGACCCAAATAACGAACCCTGAAAGAGAATTTCTCTTTGCGCAGAAATTGTATGAAGACCAGCTATTTTCACTTGCAAGCCAGCAGTTTGAAGCGTTCGCAAATAGATTTCCGAACAGTGAGCATGCAGACGACGCGCTCTTCCTGAGCGGCGAATCATACTACGCAATTTCAGATTTCAACAATGGGTTTGAAGTGCTGAAAGAGCTGGAGCTGTCTTACCCGCAATCCACCTATCTGCCTCGGGCAAGATTTCTACTGGCACGGTGTCAACTGGGCTTGCAGGATTTTGCCGCCGCCGGTGAGCTGTTCAAGAGAGTGGCCTACTTTCATCCGCAAAGCGACGTGACCGCTGCTGCGCTCCTCGAGGCTGGCCGGGCGTTCAAGAGATCGAACGATTTGCAGGCAGCCCTCACGGCGCTTGTGCAGCTCACCAGAGATTACCCTGATTCCCCACAAAGGATCGAAGCGGACCTCGAGATTGTCGACGCCTTCGTGGCGAACGGTGACTTGTCGGAAGCAGTGGCCCGAATCGATGGTATCCTGCGAGTATTCGGCCCGGATATCAAAGACCCGCGGGTCTATTGGATGCGGGGTCAGATATTCGAGAAATTAGGGCAAACCCAGGAGGCGGAAGCCATCTATCTGAAGCTCGCTCAGGACTTTGACACGAGCCCGCAGGCCCGTCTGGCGAATTACCGCCTGGCAGAAATTTACCAGAAAAAAGGCGACTATGAAAGAGCGCTTCAGCAGTACGATCTCTTCTTGAGCGTCGAGACGGATGCCACACTGAAAGCCAGCGCGTATTTGAGAAAGGGCGATCTGCTTTTCGACACCCGGAACTATGAGGCGGCTCTGAGCCACTACCGGCAGGCCGACAGTCTCGGAGCAGCGAGCCATCGCCAGGAGATCTCGTTCAAGCGTGCGCAAGCTCTGCTGGCCTTGCATGATCTCGAGGCTGCCGCGACCACCCTGCAGGGCATGGTCGAGAACAGCGTCCGTGCTGCGGATGAACTTGAAGCGGAGAGGAGAGGCGACGACACGAGTGATTTTGTCGAAGCGGCCTATTGCGCCCTGATCGAAACACGGGTCGAATTGGGCCAGCCCCGGAGCGCTCTCAGGCGCATCAAAGAGTATGAGGTGAACTTCCCTGCCGGTAGCAAGCTCGAGTGGATGGCCTTTCAGACCGCGGCGATTCTCGAAGCAGAGCTGCATGATTTCACCCGAGCGCAACGCGCGTATGAGAGATTCATGGAGGTGTACCCGGGTAGCCCGATGGTCGATGAAGCCCAATTTGGTCTGGCGCAATGCTATCTCAGACTCAGGGAGTACAGGTTAGCTCAGCATGAATTCGATAAGTATCTCCGCCGTTATCCGGGTGGGGATACTTATGAGGCGGCCGCGGCCAGGCAAGAAATCATCGAAGAAACCGTCAACCCTGGCTCTGGCACTGAGCTGCGGGAGGTTTCGGTTTTGCTCGCTCAAATTGCACGCAATGAAAAGCCGAGGAGTCTGGAGTTCGAGTTGGGAAAAATCTATCTAAAAACAAAAAATTATGAACAGGCAATCGCGACGTGCAAAGCGATTCTTGCCAACAACGACAATGATGACATTCGGGCGGACGTCTACTACATCCTCGGCAAGTCCTATTTCCAGGCTGCCGAAAGAGCAAAATTACATGAGGATTCAGTGCTGACCCGGACATATTATGATAGCGCTGCCATCAGCCTGAGGTTTGCCAGCGAAATCCTGCCGGACCATGCTGAGGCGGAAGAGTTGGCCTATCTTCAGGCGAGAGCAAGGCTGGCAACACAAGACAGCGCTGCGAGACAGGAGAGGTTGCAGCGATTGCTGGCATGGCCCTTGAAGTTTCCCGGGGGAAAACATCTCGACTTCGCCTGGTTAGAAATCGCCGAGCACCATTTCAGAACCGCCAACGAAAACGACACCACCGGACTTGATTCCGCCCGGATCTACTACGATCGCATCCTGAGCGAGAAGCCAACGAGCGCCCTGGCAGAGAAGGCGATGTTCGGCCGCGTGCTTTGTTCCAGCCGCCTGGAGGCCGATTCGGTTTCTCTGGCGCAAATTGACACGTTTACGGCGCACTACCCACGCAGCCATTTTGTGCCTCAGCTTCTGCTGGTGAGAGCAGAGATAAATCGTAGAGCAGGCGACCTGGCAGCCGCCCGCCGCGACCTGGGCCGGGTGCATGCCGAGTATTTCTATTCGCCGCAGGCGCAAGAGGCAAAACGAAGACTAGCTGAGCTGGAATTCGAGGCCGGGGATTTTCGATCCGCGCTTGACCTTTACAATCGCATCGAGCTTGATCTGCTGGGAGCGGGACATGCTGCCCCCGACACGGATGCCGGCATCGTGCCATTCAGGCAGGCCATGGCGCTTGAAAGACTCGGACTTCATTCGCACGCCCTCAGACGCTACCTGAAGTTCATAGATAGGCAGCCGCAAAGTCCCGAGGCGGTGCAGGCGAGAATGGCGATCGCACGAATCGCAGAACAACAGGGCAATCTCACGTTTGCGATGCAGTTTTACGAACGGATTCTTGCCCAAAGCACGACGGACGACGACAAGTATGCCGCAAATATGGCCATCGGTGACCTGCTCTTTAAGCAAAGATCCTACCAGGACGCCCTCGCTCACTACACAGCGGCACGGGCTGCGACACTCGAGCCCGCCAGACAGAGACGAGCGGAAAGTCAGGTGATCCGGTGCAAATACAAGATGCGGCAATTTGCCGCCGCCGATGCGGATGTTAAACAGTTCAAAAAGAGATTTGAAGGCACGGCTCAGGAGGAGGCGCAGTTCTTGTTAGAAAAGGCCAACGCATACAAGACTAACAAGAACTTTGAGTTCGCGAGAAAGGCTTTCAAGAAGTTGAAAAAGGATTACAAGAACACGGAGTGGGCCGCTCAGGGAGAGTTCGGGCTTGGGGCCGTCGATTTGATCACCAATCACACCGAGGAGGCGCTCGAGATTCTTACGGATATCCCGTTACGCTATCCGGATAGTGCGGTGACTCCCCTGGCCTATTTCAACCTGGGGGACTTTTATTACAAATCGCAACAGGTCGAAAACGCGATTCATGCCTTCAAGAAGACGCTCGAGCATCAAAAAGCGGGCGAATACCATTCAAAGGCGCTGCTTTATTTGATCGATTGCTACCGTGATGCGAGTCTCTGGGATCAGGCCATTGCCAGGACACGCGAGTACTTGCGCAAATACCCGGAGTCGGAGCACGCGTTTCGCAAGAAGATCGATTTGGCGCAGCTCCTGATGAAAGTGAAAGAATACAACCGGGCGATAGACCAGCTCGAGTTGTTGCTCCCCTATGCCCCTGATGAGTTTGAGGCGGAGATTCAATTCTACATTGCGCAATGTTACAAAGAGATGGGCGATTTCACGCGCGCGACCGCTGAATTTCTAAAAGTCAAATACTTGACCCAGCCGTCGAAGTTGCCATGGCACGTCACCGCGTTGTTCGAAACCGGCAGGTGTTTCTTGAAATTGAAAGAAGTCGAGCAAGCGAAGAAGATATTCCGGAGGATTGTGAGAGAGCAGGGGACCGGGAGCAATTTTGGCCGGTTCGCCGTCAAACAGTTGCAGGAGCTCGAAAGCAACCACACCGCCACTTCTTCCAACGGAGATCTTCCGCCACGGTAGCGCCGTGAGATGGAGAATTGACCGTTAGATGTGATTGTAACCCGCCCGTTGAGCTGACCAAATAGATAACGACTCTCTAAACCTTCTCGTAAGGTCGTCATTATGAGTTGAAATATACTCACTGAACTCAGTAAAACCTATTATATCTTTTCCATCACCAAAGGGTTGAAGATATACAACCTTACAATCACATTCTCCTGGTCGAACGGATATTGAAGGAATGTATTTGCTGATTCCGACAAATGAATCCGAGTCGGCAATTTCATGGATTTGTGGCGGAACTCTGACCAATCCTATTTTTTCGAGTAGCCTAAGAAGATGATAGTACTTCCTTTTTGAGCTGGTGACGTGAAATATTTTGACCAACCCTGTAAGAACTTCAGAAAAGAGAAGATAAATTCAGACGCATTTTCAGTAGATTCTTTATTTGCCGAAAAACGGAATAAATTCTCTCTATCGCAGTATTATGTGTCAGGACTTAATCGTTATCATTTATGCTCCAAAGCCGTGCAAAGATGGATTCTACCAGGGACAAAGATGTATTGAGGTACGTCGAAAAAACGCTGGCGGGTGATTCGAGAGCTTTTGAACGCATCATCAGCAGGTATCAAAAACGTGTTTACTTCACGATTTTGCAAATGGTGATGAACCATGAAGACGCCAACGATGTGGTGCAAGATACCTTCATCAAGGCGTACACCAAACTCAGTACTTTTGATGAGAAATATCCATTTTACCCGTGGTTGTACCGGATCGCCGTCAACACGGCTCTCAATCATCAAAAGAAAAAAGCCCGTTCGCGCGCCCTGTCTCTCGATGATTTGGATAACAACAACCATCATGCTGAGCTGGCCGAGTCGCCTCAGCAAATAGACAACATGGAGGGAAATGAGCTGGTTCACAAGTTGCGGGAAGCGTTGGACAGGATACCTTATGAACAGCGAACGGTTTTTGTTTTGAGAGTAAATGAAGGGTTGAGTTACCAGGAGATTAGCGACACGCTTGAAATTTCCATTGGCACTGTCATGTCCCGGTTGTCACGTGCACGCGAGAAACTAAAAAGCCTTTTACAGGCCTACCTGGAGACCAAAGATATAGAGGTTTAAGCCATGAACTCTTGTCTGTACAAATCCAAGTTAGAGCCATATTTGGATCAGGCACTGTCTGTAAAGGAAATGGAAGAGGTTGCGGACCATTTCAATGATTGTCCACACTGCCTGCCCGAACTGCAGCGCCTGACTCACTGTGACTCTCTGTTCCGGCGCAATGTCGACGCGCTTTATCCGCTGCCCCCGGACGATTACTGGGAGACTCTTCCCCGGGTCGTGATGGGACGATTGGGACTGGGGCGCGAAAGATTCACTCTGCAGACGTTTCTGCAACAAACCACGAAGCTGTTCCACGTCAGGATTTTCCAAGTGGGTTTCGCGGGCGCGGTTGTCGCCATGGTTCTTTTTCTGGCCTTGCGACAATCTGAAGTGGGGCGGTCCAAGATCCTCGCTACCGCCGCAGGGCCGGGACAGGAGGAATCGACGATTTCCGGACTCGGCCACGACGCTCCACCGGAAAGCAGCGCTGCGCCCGGCGCTGAAATGGACGAATCTTCAAAGCACGCTGACCTCGAGCGGACGGTAGCCGTGCTTGCTGAAAACGAGTCGCAGACGGTCCCGCCAGACAGAGGAATCCCTGGCGGCAAGATTCGTTTTGAGCCTCCGGCCGAGATACCCGCTCGAGGATTGTTGACCATTTCTCCAACGCAGCAGGGCGAACTCGCGCCACAGCCGAATCCGGAGTTTCTGCTCACAGGTATCGATGAAGACGATGTCTCTAGTGACGATGTCACACTCAGGCCCACAATAGCGGCGAGGGGAGGGACGGTCAGCGGGTCTGCAACGGAGATAGACGTTCCCGGCCCGTCACTGAAGTTCACCGAAGAGCAGAGCGATTTCGCGGAGACTTTGTGGATTGTACAGGAAAGCGTAACGCTCAGAGAGAAGAAGAGCATTTGGCTGTCCTACATCGCACGTGAAAAAAACAGCACCTACCGCGCGATGGGCGTCTACAATCTCGCAGTTGTCCTGGCCAAAATCGCCGGGAACACCAAAGATCCGGATGAGGCGAAGGAAGCTATTGAATTCTTCGAAAAGTATGGTTCGTCGTTGCGGCAGCAAATGGGTGACAAGAGATACGAGATGAAGCTTCGTGCCTTGCAACTCATCTATGACTACAATTAACTGTTGAAATGTTCCTCGGGGGGGGAATGGAGTCTTTGAATCCTGTTTGATTAGAGAAGTCTGATGTCAACTATTCGATGGGGAGCAGGTTTTTTCTTTCTTTTTCTATTGCTGGGCTGGTCAAATCAAAGGGTAGGTGCGCAGGGATTTGTCACCCCGTTTGAGCAGGCGGATGTCCTTCCCACGCTCGAGCGGCAGGATATCGATATTTTCATCAGCAACGACATTGCTGAGATTACGGTGCGGGAGACCTACTTCAATCCGCACAACCGTGACATTCAGGGGTATTATAATTACTCCTTGCCGTCTGGAGCAGAGACTTACGATCTCGAGCTGACCATAAAGCAGGCTGCCTTCAAGGGCGATGTCCTGAAGGAGGAGATGGCAAATGCGGTCTATCTGGACGCTTTTCGCCAGAGACATGAGCATGGATTTCTCGAGATGGTCGGCAATGAGCTTTTCCGTGCCCGCATGTATCCCATCTTTACGCGCGGGAGGCAGGCGATAACACTTACGTACAAGCAAAAACTGCATCAGGACAACGGGCTCGTCAGGCTGGTCCATCCATTGCGGTGTAGCTCGGGCCCGGAGGTTGCGACCTCTTCCATCCTGTCGGAAAACCAGGCCTATGTGTCCATCGAATCGAGGCTACTGCCGGCTGGAACAAGTTTCACCCCGATACCGGCGACGGCCACCAGGCAAAACATCTCAGTGGAATTGTCCTGCGATGTTGCCATCAAGAATGTTTATTCGCCCAGCCATGATATTGAGATCGATCGCCGGGGGGAACATTCAGCCCAAATCACTTACACCGGTCGCCAATTCGAGAACAGAAAACGCTTCGTGCTCTACTACGGCCTCACGAATGCCGAGGTTGGCGTCGACGTGTTGACTCACCGCGTGAGCACTTCCGAAGACGGCTATTTTATGGTTTTGTTGACGCCCAGGACGGACATTCCTGGCTTCAAGGCCAGCAAGAATCTCGTCTATGTTTTGGATGCTTCGGCAAGCATGAAGGGGGAGAAAATCAAGCAAGTCAAGTCTGCCCTGAGGTACTGCATCACCAGCCTGAACAAGGATGACTACTTTAATGTGATTGTCTTCAGCACGGAGTCAAGAATCTTCAAGAAGGAGCTGGTGAGGGCTTCGGAATTTCGGCAGGAGGCGGTTGAGTTCATCAATCAAATCGCGGCCGGTGGCGGAACAAACATCAACGAAGCACTGCTAACGGCTCTCAATCTGAAAGGTGGCAACGGCGGGCCTCGCCGCATCGTTTTTGTGACCGATGGCAGGCCAACCGTCGGCGTGACCGACGTCTCCGCAATCCGCAGGAATGTCAGGACGCTGAATCGTCGAGGATACAGTGTCCACAGTTTTGGCCTTGGCTACGAAATCGATACCAGCTTATTGGATGGACTCGCCTATGACAACGGCGGCACCAGCGACTATGTCGAGCATGCCGAAGAGATCGAAACACGAATTGTTGACTTTTATCGCAGCACGAAGACCCCCGTTGTTGGTTCGATCGAATTGGACTTTGGCGAAATTGACGTGCACGAGATGTATCCGGAAGGGGTGTACCAACTCTTTGAAGGAGTTCAACTGAGTTTGCTGGGACGGTACAAAGGAGTCGGACCGACAACGTTGACCGTGACCTGCCGTGGCCACAACGACCAAACGCTTCGCCTCATGGTTCCAATTACCTTTGAGAGCGAAAATAGTGAAAACGCTTTCTTGCCACGGCTGTGGCTCAGCCGGAGAATCGGATTCTTGTTAGAGGAGATCCGTTTCAATGAGCACGCAGAGGCATACAGGGTGACCTATGAGACGCTAAGCCGCAAAAATGCCGGTTTTCCGGGCTGGTCTGGCTATGCAAATATTCTTCGTTCGCCTATGATTGAAGAGGCTGAAAAAAACAGTACGGGTGAAAAGGCAGTCAGAGAGAGTAAGCTTCTGAGACGATTAAAAGAAGCTGAAATTGTCAGTCCGGGCAGCAAACGCACAATTCGGTACGTGGGCGGAAAGCTGTTCCACTGGAACAACGAGGGGTACTGGGTCGAAAGTGGGGTCGAGCTGGACCGGAAGGCTCTCAATATCAAATATGGCAGTGACGCGTATTTTGCCCTCCTCAATTTCTACAACGAAGCCGCGCTCTATCTTGCCCTGGGCGAAAAAGTGTATTTTAGACTTTACAAGAGTTTCATAAGAATTGATGAACATGGATTGGACGAGATTAGTAAGACAGAATTAAGGGAGATTTTGTCGTACTAACCTGAACTTTGTCGAAAAAATACAAGTTCCTCGTTAATCCCTCCTCCTTTTAGCCATGAAAAAGCCGTGATAGCCATCGCGGCTTTTTCATTTTTGCAGTTGATTTTGTGCGAATTTTTGAGTAAAGTACGTGCAAGACCTTCGGATGCTCAGAGAGATGACCGTATACCACAACACGCCAGACGCCCCGTCTGTGTGCATCGAAAAGAGCGTAGCCCTCGCGTTGGAAGAGGACCTCGCGCAGATCGGGGATTTGACCTCTCAGTCTCTCCTGGATTCAAAGGTGCGAGGCCGCGCGATCATTATTGCCAGGCAGGAGGGGGTGTTTGCCGGCGGCCAGGTCGCCAGGCGGGTATTCGAAAAACTCGACCCGCAACTGTCGGTTCGGTTGGCTGTCTCAGATGGCGACATCGTCAAGAAGGCGGAGCGGCTGTTGACCGTTGAAGGGAGTGTCGTCAGCATCTTGAGTGCGGAACGAACGGTCTTGAATTTTTTGCAGAGACTTTGCGGCGTGGCCACGTTGACAGCTCGCTTCGTTGGCAGGGTGGAGGGCACCGGAGCGACGATCCTGGATACGAGAAAAACCACGCCCGGATTGCGATTGCTGGAAAAACACGCCGTGCGCATGGGGGGTGGGAAGAACCACAGAGTCGGGTTGTTCGACATGGTTTTGATCAAGGAGAATCACATCCTGGCGGCAGGAGGGCTAACAAATGCTGTTCGCAAAATAACGGACAGTCTGAGTGAGAAAGAGGTGCAGGTGAAGATCGAGGTAGAGGTGTCAAATCCAGAGCAAGTCAGAGAAGCCCTGCGGCTGGCCATTGACCGTGTGATGCTCGACAACATGTCCCTCGAACAGATTCGGGAGGCAGTAAACATCATCGATGGCAGAATTGAGACCGAGGTCTCCGGCGGCGTGACATTGGAAACCGTTCGACACATTGCTGAGACCGGCGTCGATTACATATCGGTCGGGGCGTTGACGCACTCGGCACCGGCTTTGGATTTGTCTCTGCTCCTGACAGAAGGAAATGGGTCGGAATGATCAAAAAAATCGACCACATTGGAATCGCTGTTGCCGACCTCGAGGCGGCGATGAAAACGTATGAGCAGCTGACCGGCAAGGGCAGTGCTCACAAAGAGACCGTCGTAGAACAACAAGTCATTACTGCATTCGTTGCCGTCGGTGAAGTCCGACTTGAACTTTTGAAGGGCATCTCGCCGAACTCGATCATCTCGAGATTTGTGGAAAAAAGGGGGGAAGGCGTGCACCACATTTGCTTTGAGGTCGAAGACCTGGAGAAAACCAGAGTGGCCTTGACCGCTGCCGGCATGCAATTTGTCGAGAATGTTTCCAGCCGTGGTGCAGGGGGGAGTAAAGTGGCCTTTATCCATCCCAAAAGCACCAGCGGTGTTCTGGTGGAGTTAGTGGAATACCCGCAAGCCCCGCAAACGTAGTATGACGTCCCTAGCATCAGCGTCACTGCAAAAAAAACTCGATACGCTTCCCAGGAATCCCGGGTGTTACTTGTTCAAAGATAGCAACCAGAGGATTATCTACATCGGCAAGGCCAAGGTGCTCCGGCATCGCGTGCGGTCGTATTTCCAGGGAGGGCGGCTGGAAGGACCGAAGTTGTACCGGCTGAAATCCAGGATTGCGGACCTCGAGACCATTGTGACCGATACCGAAATGGAAGCCTTGATCCTCGAGATGAATCTGATCAAGGAATATAAACCTCGCTACAATGTTAATTTAAAGGATGACAAAAGTTACCCCTATATTCGGGTCACTAACGAGCGTTTTCCGCGCATCTTTCCAACCAGAAAAATTGTTCAGGATGGGTCTCGCTATTTTGGGCCGTACACCGATGTCGGGGCCATGCGCACCCTGCTGAAATCCGTAAAACGGATATTTCCGGTGCGGAGCTGTAATTATGATCTCACGGAAGAAGCCGTCGCGTGCAAGAAACATAAACTCTGCCTCGATTATCATATCAAGAAATGTGATGGCCCGTGTGAGGATCTGGTGAGCGTGCAAGACTACGACAAAATGGTCAACCAGATTGTGGGGTTCATCAACGGAAAAAACAACCAGGTTGTCACCGAGCTAAAAGAGAAAATGCTCAATCTCTCGACAACACTACGATATGAACAGGCGGGCAGGGTTCGCGACCAAATCCGCTTCATCGAGAACTTTCAGTACAGGCAGAAAGTTGTCACAGACGAATTGACCGATCGCGACATCATCGCGCTTGCTATGGAAGATGCCGATGCCTGCGGCGTGGTCTTCAAAGTGCGCGACGGGAAGATTATAGGGCGACAGCATTTCTACCTGAACGGGGTGGAGGAGGAGCCCTTTGAGCACGTCGTTTCCGCTTTTGTCAAGCACTTCTATCTCAAATCCGAATTCGTTCCGCAGGAGATCTATCTCCCGGTCGCCATCCATGACGGTGAGGAGGTGCAGAGCTGGCTTTCAGAGAAACGCGGCAAGAAAGTCAAACTGGTGATTCCGCAAAGGGGACAAAAAGCCAAAATCGTTGAGATGGCTTTGCAGAACGCGAATTGGCTGCTCAACGAGTTACGACTGCAGAAGGTGAAAGCGCGGGATGCCCTCGAGCATAACGTGAAAGCCTTGCAGAGGGACTTACGTCTGCGGCACCCCCCACGAAGAATCGAATGTTTTGACATCTCGAACATCCAGGGCACGGACCCGGTCGCTTCAATGGTTACGTTCGTCAATGGCAAACCGAAAAAGAGCGACTACCGCAAATTCAAAATTCACGGCAAAGACACACCAGATGATTTTGCCATGATGGCTGAAGCCATTCGCAGACGGTATAGCGGATCGTTGACTGAAAAGATGGCGAACCCGGATTTGATTCTGGTCGATGGCGGCAAAGGACAACTGTCCACGGCGGTGGGGGTTCTGCGGGAATTGAGCCTCCATGACCAGCCGATCGCAGCACTGGCGAAGCGTTTGGATGAAGTCTTCATCCCCGGGTCACCTGACGCTCAAAACATCCCGAAGACCTCATCCGGTCTCAAGCTTCTGCAGCAGATTCGGGATGAGGCGCACCGGTTTGCCGTCACCTACCATCGCACGCTGCGAAAAAAGCGCACCCTGCAGTCCGAGCTTGATACCGTTGCTGGGGTCGGCCCTGCAAGGAGAACGGCTTTGCTGAAGTACTTTGGCTCAGTGAAGCAGATCAAAGAGGCGACCGTAGACGAGCTCGAGATGGTGGAGAGCATTCCGACAGAAATGGCCCGGAGAATCTGGGAGCATTTTCATATCCTGAAGAAACGAATATAGCAAGGGCCAGGGACACCACATACTATGTCACACCGCCTCTTATTGTATCTGTCGATGCTCCTCATGCCGGCCTCGCTGTTCGCCTTGGGCGATAAAGATTATGACCCCACCACCCTGGTGTTTCCTTCCTTCTTGCACACGATGGGGATTCGAAAAGCCACAAAGATGCACTTGATGATCTACACCCGAAACCGGGTAAAGGTCAGGAATCCGCAGGGCATCGCTGTCGTGCGTCTTACGAGCTGGGATGATCCCAACAAGAAGAAGGATGATGACGAGGTGACCGGCTATGGCGTGAATGCCGGTGAAAACATCATCGTGTACAACAAATCGATGACCTCGCTCGGCTTTTACGGCAAGAATGAGACTGGCATCAAGAAACTCAACCATCCGACTGGCATCACGGCGAATGCCCGCGGAGATGTCTACGTCGCCGACACCGGCAATCATCGAATTGTCCGGCTCTTCAACCCGAAGCAAGCGCTGAATTTCGTGCGGGCGATCGGAGGGAGGGGAGCGCTGCCAGGCCAGTTCATGGCACCGCAGGGGATTGCTATGGATTCCCACGATATGGTTTATGTGAGTGACACGGGCAACCAACGGATCCAGGTTCTGAGACCGGATGACCAGCTCCATCTCTGGTTCGGAGATCAGGGCGTCGAGGATGGGCAGTTGTGGCACCCAGCAGGTATCGCGGTCACCAACGGCAAAGAAAGGTGGTCTCACTTCAAGGATGCGTTCATCGTGGTGGTGGATTTGGATGGCAAGCGGCTGCAGAAGTTCACCCTCGACGGCATGTTTGTCCGCGGTGTGCGCCTGTCGGATTTGAAGCTTGACGAGGGCAGATTTGCCTACCTCGCCCTCGATTATTACAGTAACGTCTGGGTGACCGACACGGTCAACCACTGCATCCACAAATTTGACCGCGAGCTGAACTACCTGACCACCTTCGGGCGCAAAGGCCATGGGGACAAGGAATTTGACGAGCCGCGTGGCATGGCGATCTACAAACGATTTGGGCAGGTCTTTGTCGCAGAGAAAGAGTCAGCCCAATATTATTGGATTGGAACCGACATTCTCGATTTTGAGGCCAAACAGGATACAGTGGCCCGGTGGGTTGAGCTCAGTTTTTTTCTCACTGAACCTTCATATCTCACCTTGACGGTGCGGGATGAAAAAAACAAAGGAGAGATAACGGTTTTCAAACGGGCGAAGTTTTTCACCGGCCAACAATCTGTTTTGCTCGGCGGCAACTGGCAACGAATGAGCAGCTCAGGGACCCAACCTCACGACGGCAGCGGACCTGATTTGGAACCCATGAAGTCAGGACGATATCGCCTCGAGCTGAAGGTGGAACCGACCTATTCGTCAATCAACTATTTCGCCAAAAATGTTGAAACTTCACTAGCAATTCCTTAGATTTTTGTCATGCCCGAGCCAGAAGTAAACCTCGAGTTAGCCAAAGACCACGGGTTGACGCAGGCAGAATATCAACGCATCCTGGAAATTTTGGGACGCACGCCAACCTTCACGGAGCTCGGTATTTTCTCGGTGATGTGGTCTGAGCATTGTAGTTACAAGAACTCCATCGCGATGCTGCGTAAGCTTCCCAGAGAGGGCCAGCATCTGCTTGTGAAAGCAGGCGAGGAGAACGCCGGCCTGATCGATATCGGGGATGGCCTCGCCGTGGCGTTCAAGATTGAAAGCCACAATCATCCCTCCGCAGTCGAGCCGTACCAGGGGGCCGCCACCGGCGTCGGCGGAATCCTGCGCGACATTTTCAGCATGGGAGCGCGGCCCATTGCGGCGCTGAATTCTCTGAGATTCGGCAGCCTGGACGATGCCAGGGTGCGATATCTCTTCAATGGTGTGGTCAAAGGAATTGGAGATTATGGCAACTGTTTCGGTGTTCCGACCGTCGCGGGGGAGGTCTATTTTGACGAGAGCTACGAGGGCAATCCCCTGGTGAACTGCATGGCGGTGGGCATTGTCAAGCATGGCCGCATCGCCAAAGCGATCGCCACAGACCCGGGGGCTGTGGTGATGCTGGTTGGCGCGTCGACAGGCCGGGACGGCATTCACGGCGCGACCTTCGCCTCTGAAGAAATCAGTGACGCCTCCGAGGAGCGTCGCCCGCAAGTGCAAGTGGGGGACCCGTTCACTGAAAAACTGTTACTTGAAGCCTCTTTGGAGATGATCAAAAAGGGGCTCTTGATCGGAATTCAGGACATGGGCGCAGCCGGAATCACGTGTTCAACCAGCGAGATGACGGCAAAGGGCAACTGCGGCATGGTCGTTGATCTCGATCGCGTGTCAACGCGCGAAGCAGGGATGACGCCTTACGAGATTCTCCTTTCAGAGTCGCAAGAACGCATGCTGGTGGTGGTGCAGAAAGGCAAGGAACAGGCGGTCAAGGCGACTTGTCACAAATGGGATTTGGCCTGCGAAGAGATCGGCAGGGTGGTCGAAGGAGCGAATCTGACGATCACCTGGAAAGGCGAAACCGTGGTTGACATTCCAGCCGGGACGCTCGTGTTGGGAGGAGGCGCCCCGGTCTACGAGCGCGAGAGCCGCAAACCAGCGTATCTTGACCGGCTGCATGCGTTGGACGTGGGCCGCCTGCCCGAACCCGACGACCATCTCGTGGTTCTGAAAAAGCTCCTGGCCTCGCCAAACATTTCCAGCAAAGCCTGGGTGTTTCAGCAATACGACCACATGGTGCGTTCAAACACGGTCGTCCTTCCAGGCTCGGATGCCGCGGTGATTCGCATTAAGGGAACAAACCGTGCGCTGGCGATGAAGACAGATTGTAACGGAAGATACGTCTATCTCAACCCCAGAACAGGCGCCAGCATCGCCGTTGCCGAATCCGCACGCAATGTGGTCTGCGCTGGCGCGAGACCCGTGGCGATTACCAATTGTCTCAACTTTGGCAATCCATACAAGCCTGAAATCTATTGGCAATTCAAAGAAGCCGTGCTGGGCATCGCAGCTGCATGCAACGCTTTGGGCACACCCGTCACAGGTGGCAACGTCAGCTTTTACAATGAAAACCCAAAAGGTGCGGTCTATCCGACGCCTGTCATCGGCATGCTTGGCGTGGTCGATGATATCAAACATGTGACCACGGCCTGGTTCAAAAGGGCAGGCCATGTCATCGTTCTGCTCGGACAAAACAAGGGCGAAATCGGAGCCAGTGAGTACCTCGCCGTGCAACATGACCAGGTTGGCGGCGCGTGTCCTTCGCTCGATCTGGACCTGGAGAAACGGCTACAGACCTGCTGCCTGGCGGCAATCACGGCCGGTCTGCTCCAGTCGGCACATGACCTCTCGGAGGGCGGGATAGCCGTGGCCCTGGCTGAAAGCTGTTTTCTCGACCCAGAACGAAATTGGGGCGCCAAAGTCGAGCTGGCGATGACAGCGCGAAGCGATTTTGTCCTGTACGGAGAGGATCAATCTCGAATCCTGGTTTCGCTCGAACAAAAAGATGTGACCCGCCTGCAGGACCTGGCCAACGACCATGGAATCCGCATGACTATTCTCGGGCATGTGACAGAAGATAGTTCTCTACGCATAAACAGGTTGGTAGAGGCCAGCGTGGAAGAGCTGGAATTCATCTACGGTCATGCAATACGATCGAAAATGGAGGGGTAGCACATCCGCTTCGTAACAACTGCGTTCAACTGAGGAGGTACTTTGCAACCACGTTCGAAATCTGCACCCGACCCCATTCAAACGGTCTCAATCAATCAAGGAAAGCTGACGATTCAGGACATCGTCGATGTCGCACGCCACTTTGCTGGCGTCGAGCCCTTTCGGGGGCCTCGAAGAAAAAAAACTGAGAAAGTCAGACGTTTCGTGGAGGAACATTGGTTTAGCGATTCCGCGCCACCACGGTATGGATTCAACACCGGAATCGGCTCTTTGAAGAGTGTCCGGATCGCTCGCAACAAGATCGAGAAGTTTCAGGAACTTTACATCAAATCGCATTGCGTGGGAGTCGGCAGACCTTTGGATACTGAAATCGTTCGGGCGGCCATGTTACTGCAGGCAAATGCCCTGTCCAGGGGCTATTCCGGAATCCGGCCGATCATCGTCGATAAACTGATTGAAATGCTCAACAAGAGAATCCATCCAGTTGTGCCCGAGCACGGCTCCCTGGGCGCCAGTGGCGATCTCGCCCCACTTACTCACATCGCTTCTGTTCTGGTCGGGGAGGACGAGGCCGAGCTCTGGCAGGGCGAGCAGCGCATGCGGCTGAAAGATATCAAGGATTCGAGTCAGGACTTGCACCTCGAGCTGGGCGGAGAGACGGTTGAGTTTCAACCGATTCGATTGCAGGGCAAGGAAGCCATCTCTTTGACGAATGCGACGACCTTCATGTTGGCACTCGGCGTGTTGCTGACGCATGATGCAGAGATTCTGCTCAAGAGCGCCGACATCGCGGCCGCCCTCTCCCTGGAGGCTATGATGTGCAAAAAAGACGCTTTCTGCGAACCGCTGCACGACCTGCGAAACCAGACGGGGCAAATCAATACGGCGGCCAACCTGCGCAACTTGACCGACGGCAGTCACCGAATGACGCCGGAGGCCCGGCAGGCTTATTTTGAAACCAGCACTGCCCGGCAGCTGAAGACAACCCTGTCCGGACAGGAAGACCAAGAGACAATTCAGTTGATAACCAGATACAAGGTGGAGCACGAATTCGAGAAGCACCGCGTGCAGGACGCTTATTCTCTGCGATGTGTACCACAAGTCCATGGCGCGTGCAAAGATGCGTTCAACTTTGTGAAAACCATCGTCACCAGGGAAATGGAAGCCGTAACTGACAATCCCGTCATCTTCGAGACAGATGAGGGTTTCGAATCAAAGAGCGGCGGCAATTTTCATGGAGAGCCGCTCGCTCTGGCCATGGATTTCTTGACAATTGCACTGGCAGAGATTGGCAGCATTTCAGAGCGCCGGACGTTTCGATTACTCAGTCCACGCATGAGCTTTGGCCTGCCAAATAATCTGACGGATGGCGAAGTCGGACTGAATTCAGGATTCATGATGCTGCAATATACCGCCGCGCAGATCGCGTCCGAGAACAAAATCCTGTCCCATCCCGCTTCTGTGGACACGATTCCGACCTCGGACAATCAGGAGGACCATGTCAGTATGGGGTTCACGGCCGCCCGCAAGGCGCGGAGTGTTCTACATAATGTGGAGAACATTCTCGCCATCGAGCTGCTGTGCGGCGTGCAGGGCGTGCATCTCAGCTCGAAGGACCCGGCCGTCTCGCTTGCGAAATTCGCTTTGGGAAAAGGCACAGCGGTCGCCTTCAATGTCATTCGCAGTTTTGAAGATTCAAACAAAGAGAAGCCATTCCAGGTGCAGCACGACGATGAGTATCTGCACCGAAGGATCGTGCTGATGACAAGGCTATGTTCAACGGGCAGGATCGTTGAGCAAGTGGAAGAGCGCTCGAGTCTGAAGATCTGATCTCCTTCTCTCAAGTCAGGACTGGGGGATAAGAAGGTCTCATGCCGAGGGGAAAAATGCGGTGTGTCCTGCTTGGTTGAAGAAATTAGCACAGCGGTTGCCGCCATCAGGGCAGTGTCGGAGATCGCTTCGCTTAACTCCGACACACTATCCGATTTGACTCTTTGGACAGCCCCGTGCGGAACAATTCAGGTACAAACAGGAAGGAAGACATGGCAGCCATCAAACCGAGTTTACCAAAAGGAACGCGCGATTTCTTGCCTGAGCAGATGGTGAAGCGGCAATTTGTCATCGATTCCGTCAGAGATATTTTTGAGACATACGGTTACCAACCTCTCGAGACGCCGTCGATTGAGAAGCTGAATGTCCTGTCCGGGAAATATGGTGATGAGGGGGAGAAACTCATTTTCAAAGTGCTGCGCCGCGGCACCGGATTGGAGCAGCTGCAAAGAGGACAGGAAGAGTTCGTCGTCAAACACTACGGCGACCTGGTGGAGGAAGCGCTGCGCTACGACCTGACCGTGCCGTTGAGCCGCGTCGTCGCCATGTACCAGAACGAGCTGACCTTTCCGTTCAAACGATACCAGATTCAACCCGTCTGGCGCGCCGACCGCCCGCAGCGGGGGAGGTACCGCGAGTTCTATCAGTGTGATGTAGACACCGTGGGCACCCCCTCCATGCTGGCTGACGCGGAGACGATCGCCATCGTCCATGATGTCTTGTCGACCCTGGGATTCGACAAGTTCACCATTCGTATCAACAATCGCAAGATCCTAACCGGTATTCTCGAGTATGCGGGTATCGAAGCCGCGCGGGGCGGTGGCGTTTTGGTCGCAATTGACAAGCTGGACAAGGTCGGCCTCGACGGT
The DNA here is from genome assembly GCA_046757165.1 of bacterium. Lineage (GTDB taxonomy): Bacteria > Zhuqueibacterota > Zhuqueibacteria > Oceanimicrobiales > Oceanimicrobiaceae > JBHHXT01. The sequence goes on from JBHHXT010000002.1 coordinate 65,580, forward strand.
GTGAAGCGTGAGCTGACTGCTCAGGGGCACCCGCAGGAGGCCATCAAAAAGATTCTCTCGATTCTGGCGCTCGAGGGGAAGCCCGACCAGGTCCTGTCGCATCTGGCCGATGCGTATGGCGAGCTCAACTCCCTGCGCCAGGGCGTGGAAGAGCTGATGCTCCTGATGTCCCATCTGGATGGGCTGCAGGTTGTTCCTGAGCGTCTGCAAGTCGACCTCTATCTGGTCAGAGGGTTGGGCTACTACACCGGACCGATTCACGAATCTGTCGTGACCGAGCCGAAGATGGGGAGCTTGAGCGGAGGGGGAAGGTACGACCGGCTCATCGGAACGTTCTTAGGCCGGGACATTCCAGCCACGGGCACCGCTTTTGGGATTGAGAGAATCATCGACGTGATGAGCGAGCTGGACATGTTCCCGGGAACCAGGACCAAAACCGAGGTGCTGGTGGCCTATTTCGACGAAACGACGTTACAAGCCAGCCTGGCCTTTGGGCAAGCGTTGAGGAACAGCGGGTTGAAAACCGAGACCTATCTGGACAAAAGCAAGCTCAAGAAACAGTTCTCGTATGCAAACAAAAAGCAGATCCCGTTTGTTGCTTTAATCGGACCGGATGAGCAAACGGACGGTCTCGTCACGCTCAAGAATATGGACACCCAGGAACAAAGGACGGTGTCGCAGCCAGAAGCAGTCCAGTTGCTGAAAGATGAATTGAGGTGACGGCTGCCTGCCCGAAGTGAACGCAGCGGAGGGGCAAAAAAAGAAGGGACTGGCAAAATCCGATGTAGCAGCGCTCAGTTGCAATTGCCAGTCCCCGGGGTGCTTGATCTCCTCGAAAGATGCTATGCCGAAAGGTTGGAAGTGGAGATCAAAAATTAATCTTTGTGGAATTCCGTTTCCTGCTAAGCATGGATTGAATCTGAGAGTGAGATCTTAGGTTCAATAGAAGCTTGTCACCGACATCCGTGTTCCCCCAAAAGATCGGACAAGGTTGCGGCAAATGGGATGCCAGTGTGTACACCGCGATATAAGTCCTGTTAAATCAATGTTTCATATCGGTGCACCTGGCCGGGCTTAGTTGGGAAAGCCCTGGTAGAATATGGAACAAGTGTTTTGATTTGAAACAGGCGTCTATTTTTCAGCGGCGAGAGAATCCTGCGCAGATTGTTTCTTTTTCAACTGCTCAGTCGTTTTGGTCAAGATTTCCAGCCACCGCTCGGGCTCCTCTTCGTAAGCCGCGATACTGCGCTCGAAGTCGTCGCGCGAAATTCTGAGACTATCCAATAGCGCTTGAAAATCCTGGCTGGAATCCGCTTGTAATGTGTCAAGGGAGAGGAAAAGCATTTCAGAGTAGACCCGAACAAACTTGTCAGGTGCCAGGGGATCGGGATCCGTCTGCCGATGACAGACCGATTCTGTTCCGGCAAGTTGAAGAACGAGGAAAAGCTGAAACACAAAAAGATGTTTGGAAGTCGCTCTTGAATTTGGGATTCGATTCATTTGCCTCCACCACTGTGACCACGTTGATGCAAGCTCTAAATATATGAAAACACTACAAGGGAGTCAATAAAATGTTGACTTTTTAGGGATTATTTGATAATTTGCTTTCCGTCATGTTTGAGGAGGCAAAGAGCATTTGATGTGTCTTTGAGAGGAAAAAGGGAAAAGAGCGAGTTTGTTTGTCAGACATGCGGCCATATGTCGCTGAGGTGGATCGGGCGGTGTCCCGAATGTCAGAGCTGGAACAGTTTTGTTGAGGAGGTTCGACCGCAGAAAACGTCATCTCATGGAACCCTTCAGAAGGCAGTTTCCACACCCGTAAAGCTCTCTCGAGTAAGTTTTGGTACTCACCAACGCATTCTTGTTCGTTCCAATGAATTCAACCGTGTTCTGGGTGGGGGGATGGTCTCGGGTTCCCTGATGTTGCTCGGTGGCGATCCCGGGATCGGGAAATCGACCCTCATGCTGCAAGAAGGCGCTGCTCTGGCAGCGGCGCAATGCCCGGTGCTTTACGTTTCAGGCGAGGAATCCGCGCAACAGACTAAACTGAGAGCGCATCGGCTGGGTCTCGAACCTGAACATTTGTACATTTTTGCCGAAACAAATTTGCATCAAATCATGCACGGCATCGAACAAATCAATCCGGGTCTTGTCATCGTTGATTCGATTCAGACGGTTTTTCATCCGGGGTTGGAGAGTTCGCCCGGCAGCATCAGTCAGGTCAGAGAATGCGCGCTGGCGTTTTCTCAGATGGCCAAGAGCAGAAACATCCCTGTATTTCTTGTTGGGCACGTGACCAAGGAGGGGTACATTGCCGGTCCAAAGGTGTTGGAACACATGGTCGATGTTTTGTTGAATTTTGAAGGAGACGGCCAGCATTTTTACAGGATATTGCGGGCTGCCAAAAACCGGTTCGGGTCGACAAGAGAATTTGGTGTTTTCGAGATGAAGCAGGACGGGTTGCATGAGGTTGCCAATCCCTCTGCTCTTTTTTTGGAGCAGAGAAAGGAAAACATCTCAGGCTCGACCGTGGTTTGCACCCTGGAGGGGACACGCCCTTTCCTGGTCGAAATTCAGGCCCTGGCCAGCCCCTCGAATTATGGCGTGGCGCAAAGAACTGCCACCGGAGTTGACAGCAGGCGCCTTTCGTTACTGCTCGCCGTGCTGGAGAAGCGGATTGGAATGCGGCTGGGCAGCAGCGATGTCTTTGTCAATGCCGCCGGCGGGGTGAGAATTGACGACCCCTCTGCTGATTTGGGCATTCTGGTGGCCATCGCATCGAGTTTCAGAGACCAGGTGGTCGATCCGCACGCCGTCATTGTTGGCGAAATCGGCCTGGGTGGAGAAATCCGCGCTGTGCCGCAGATCGACAAGAGAATTGAAGAAGCACAAAAATTGGGGTTCAAAAAGGCCGTTATTCCAGGGTTCAATTCAAGAGGGTTGCACAAAAAAGGCTCTTTGAAAATAATCGCCATCGAACGAGCGCAGGATGTCCTGGACGAGGTTTTGAATTGACCAAACGATTCGAGGTTTTGAAGCAGGACTCTGATTCACGGGCAAGAACGGCCAGGTTGGTGACCGCACATGGCGAGCTTCGGACCCCGGTGTTCATGCCCGTGGGGACCCAGGGCACGGTGAAAGGGGTATCGCCACAAGAGTTGCACGAGACTGGAAGCCAAATCATCCTGGGCAACACTTACCATCTTTACTTGCGGCCGGGAGCGGAAATCATTAAAAAGGCTGGCGGACTGCACGCCTTCTCTGGCTGGAGCAAACCCATCCTGACCGACAGTGGCGGCTACCAGGTCTACAGTCTGACAGATTTGCGAAAAGTCACAGAAGATGGCGTCGTGTTCAAATCGCATCTCGATGGCTCCTGTCATGAATTCAGCCCGGAATTGGCCGTAGACATTCAGGGGTGCTTCGGGTCCGACATCATCATGGTTCTCGACGAATGCCCGCCTTACCCGTGCACGGAAGAATATGCCGCCGGCGCGGTCAGAAGAACAACAGCCTGGGCCAAAAGATGCCTTAGCCGATTCAGAGAGAGCGAACCGCTTTTCGATTTCGAGCAGACCATTTTTGCAATCGTGCAAGGGAGTACCGTCCCTGAATTGCGCAGGGAGAGCGCCGAGGCCCTGATAGCGCTCGATTTTCCCGGCTACGCCATCGGAGGCTTGTCCATCGGCGAACCGAAGCCTGTCCTGTTTGAAATGGTTGAGGTTTGCACAGAACTGTTACCGGTTGACAAGCCCAGGTACCTGATGGGGATGGGCAAACCAGAAGATTTGGTCGAGGGCATTGCCCTGGGCATCGACATGTTCGACTGTGTCCTTCCGACCCGAAACGGTCGCAAAGGGCAGGTGTTCACCTGGGCGGGACAGATGAATGTGAGAAACGCCAGCTACAGAGAAGACTTCCGGCCTATCGATGAAACGTGCGAATGTTTCGCCTGTCGCAATTTTACCAGGGCGTACCTCAGGCACCTCTTCCAGTCGGGGGAGATACTGGGCATGCGTCTGGCCAGTTTGCACAACCTCCATTTCTATCACAAATTGGTGCAAACATGCCGCAAATGCATCAGTCAAGGATGTTTTTCAACCTGGCGAAAAGAGTTCTATCGAAACTATGCGTGCAAAAACGATGGTTAAGCCTGAACCTGTAACTTTATGGAGGGAGAAGTGAATCACCTTTTATCTGTTTTCATGTTGCTGCAAGAAGGTGGCCAGCCGGGTGGAAGTGGCCTGGGCGGTTTGATTGTTCCCATGCTGCTGATTTTCGCCATCATGTACTTCCTGATCCTGCGCCCGCAAGCCAAGAAGCAGAAACAGCACCAGGCCATGATTCAGGCGATCAAACAGGGTGACCGGGTCGTCACGGCTGGGGGCATTCACGGCACCGTCGCCGGCGTCAAGGAAAAGGATGACACATTGATTGTCAAGATAGCCGACAATGTGAAAGTGAAGCTGAGCAAGGCATCGATTGCCAGGAAGCTGGATTAGGACATGGCACTACGGTACATCGTGAAGTATGGGCATCCCTCGCTCAGAATGAAAGCGCATGCCATCGAAGTTGTTGACGACACCATCCGCACCCTGGCTGAGGATATGGTCGAGACCATGTACGAGGCGGAAGGCATCGGCCTGGCCGCGCCCCAGGTTGCTGAACCTCTTGCGGTGTGTGTTGTCAACTATGGCATGATCGAGGAAGGTACAGCAGCGCGGGTTTACATCAATCCGGTCCTCACAGATGAGGAAGGCTCGACCAAAATGGAAGAAGGGTGCCTGAGCATTCCTGACATAAGAGAAGACGTGGAAAGGCCGGAGTCCATACGCGTGCGGTACCAGGATCTCAATGGGGTCCTGCATGATGAGCGCTGCGAGGGCATGTTGGCCCGCGTGCTTCAGCATGAAATCGACCATCTCAATGGCGTGCTTTTTGTCGACCGGATCAGCCCCATGAAAAGGAAGCTTCTTTCTAAAAAACTGAAGCGAATCGCGGCGGAGGGCAAGACAGAAATGCACGGAGTCTAATTTTTTTCGCAGACTTCGCTGCGAAAAAAGTCATTTAGCGCTCCGCGCCGTCATTTGCCCTGCGGGCCTCATTTGGTCCTTGCCTGCTCAGTGACGCCCGCAGGGCAAGTGACAACAAATGACGAGCTAAGCTCAAATGACGGTTTTTTCGGTAGACGATTGACCCAAAAAAACTATCGACAATACTTTGTCGATGTCTGACGCTCAGAGCCTAATTCAAGACAAGCACGGCGCAGCAATGAAAATTGTGTACATGGGAACACCGGCATTCTCAGTTCAGAGTTTGCGGGCGCTTAGTGACAGTCAGCATGACATTGCTGGTGTGGTCACGGCGCCCGATAAGCCTGTTGGCCGGGGCCTGAAAATCAAGTGTTCGCCGGTGAAGGAGCTGGCCCTGGACTTGGGCTTGCCAGTCTTTCAACCGCAAGATCTGAGAGAGCCGGATTTCCTGACCGGGTTACGGCATCTCGCTGCAGATCTGTTCGTAGTCGTGGCGTTTCGAATTCTGCCGCCAGAGGTGTTTGAAATGCCTCCTAAGGGTACCATCAATCTTCATTCTTCTTTGCTGCCCAGGTATCGCGGTGCCGCCCCCATCAATTGGGCGATCATCAACGGCGAGACCGAAACGGGGGTGTCGACCATTTTCATCCAGAAGGACATCGATGCCGGCGACTTGATTCTGCAAAAGAGAATAGCTATCGGCCAGGATGAAACAGCGGGAGAGTTGCACGACAAGCTCGCCGTTGAAGGGGCGAAGCTGTTGTTGGAAACGGTGGACCTGATCGCGAAGGGCAAGGGCCTGAGCATCAAGCAAACAGGGGTGATGACGCGAGCTCCCAAGCTGACCAGAGAGCTCGGCAACGTGGATTGGCGTAAATCGAATGTCGAGATAAGGAACCTTATCCGTGGGTTGAGCCCGGTCCCGGGTGCGTATACGTATCTGCATGGCAAGGTGATCAAACTTTACCGAACCAGCCTGGAAGAGAATCACGGCGGAGGTCGACCCGGTCAGATAATTGAAGTCGAACCCAGGAAAGGAAGCCTGGTTGTGGCGACTGGCTCCGGGAACTTGAGACTGGAGACGGTGCAGCCAGAGGGCAAGAGAAAAATGACAGCACGTGAATTTCTCCTGGGTCACAAACTCGAAAACGGTGACTGTTTTGGCTCAAAGTAGACCATCTGTCCGGCAACTTGGCGTCAGAATCGTGAGTCAAGTTCGCCGGAATGGCCACTATGCAGATACGTTGCTGGAGAAAGCGCTGCGGCAAGGGCGCCTGAGCCAGACAGATAAATCGCTTCTGTCGGAGCTGGTCCATGGCACCATTAGACAGCGAGGCTATCTCGATTGGGTCCTGTCGCAACTTTACCGGGGAGATTTTGCCAGGTGCTCCGTAGAGCTCAAGAGTATTCTCGAGCTGAGCCTGTATCAGCTCGAGTTTCTGGATAAGGTGCCAGGATATGCCGCCGTGTCCGAAGGCGTCGACCTCGCCAGGCGGAAGGGTGGCGCCAGTTGGGCGGGGCTGGTAAACGGCATACTCCGGAGTTATCTGAGGGAAAAAAAGTCCTTGACGCTGCCATCTGTCGCGGACGATCCCGTGCATGCCATTGCAACACGCTATTCGCATCCGGAATGGATGGTCCGGCGGTGGTTGGCACGCTACGGCACAGAAGACACCGTCAGGTACTGTGAGTACAATAATCGTCGCCCAAAGATTTGCTTGCGTGTAAACACCAGCCGGATCGACAGAGACGGACTCATCGAGCAATTGCACGATTTGGGTCTCGAGGCGAATCCATCTGAGAATTTTGAGGAGTTTGTGCGACTAGACCGGTTGTATGATCTCACTTCGAGTCAACTTTTTACGCAAGGGTATTTTTCCATCCAGGATGAGAGTACGGCAATCTCCTGCAAATTACTTGCGCCTCAAGAAGGTGAGGTGGTCGTGGATCTGTGCGCCGCTCCAGGTGGCAAAACGTGTTATCTGGCACACCTGACGAATGATAGAGCTACAATCCTCGCGGTCGATACGAACGTGGAACGTCTGAAGAAGTTAAAGCAGAACACGAGTCGCTTTGGCTTATCGGGTGTACAACCTTTGCACCAGGACGCCCGTCGTTTGAAAGGGACGAAGGTTGACAGAATCCTCTTGGATGTCCCTTGCTCCGGCCTGGGTGTTCTGTCGCGTCGGTCGGACCTGCGTTGGCGCCGCAATTTAGAGGAGATAGGGAAGGTGAGCCAACTGCAGCGAGCTCTGCTGGAGAATGCAAGTCAAATCCTGCGGCGCGGGGGCGTCCTGGTCTACAGCACATGCACGCTGGAACCGGAAGAAACCAGCCTGGCAATCGAGGCATTTCTCGTCGATCATCCCGGGTTTCGGGTCGACAGCGAGTATGAGTTAGACAAAATCTGCTTCAAGTCGCAGGACGGGTGCTGGCGCTCCCTGCCTTTCTTGCACGATATGGATGGCACCTTTTCAGTGCGTTTGGTAAGAGAATATTAGTTGGACAGGATTAGGACAACGCCATGGCTACAGCTAGAGTTATTCTAAGGAAGATTTTCACACGAAAACGAGTGTTTGTCGCATCTATCCTCTTTGGTATTCTTGTGGGCTTGGGCCTCCTGCTGGATGAGGTGATCATGCCGTGGTACACCAAACATGGTGAGGCACTCGAGGTCCCGAACATCGTGGCCAAACGGTATGAAGTTGCCCAGGAGGTGCTGGAAATGCAGGGTCTGGAGGCTGTGAAAGCCGGGGAAAAAACGGATCCCAACCTGCCTTTCGGATACGTCATCGAGCAGAATCCGGCCCCGAACCGGCTGGTCAAGAAGGGGCGGCGCGTCTACCTGACCATCAGTGTTGGCGAGCGAGAGGTGCTGGTCCCGAACCTGGTTGGCTTGTCTGAAAAGAATGCCGGAGAACGGCTGAAGAGTCTCGGTCTGCGTTTTGGGGAGATCGACTATGTTTACAAGCCGAACGAGGTCAAGGACGTTGTTCTCGCGCAGTCCCCGGAGGCAAACGCCCTGGTCACTGCGAGCTCTGCGATTGATCTGACAGTCAGCCTTGGGGAACCGACTGAAAACGTGACCGTGCCTTCCGTGTTGGGAAAAAACCTCGAAGTCGCAGAACGCGAAATCAAAAAGGCCGGCCTGACCATGGGAGCGATTGCATACAGGGTGAGCGATCAGGTTCTGCCCAACACGATCATTGATCAATCCATCGCCGCGGGCCAGGTGGTTGAGCATGGTGACACCCTCAATTTGGTCGTCACCGTCGTCTCGCAGCCGGAGTAGTCGTCGCCATGATCATTCTTGCCCCATCCATCCTTGCCGCTGATTTTGCCTGTCTAAAAGATCAACTCCAGGTCGCCGAAGAGGCTGGAGCAGACTGGTTCCATCTCGACATTATGGACGGCCACTTTGTGCCAAACATATCCTTTGGTCCCCTGGTGGTCGAAGCTGTTCGAAAAATGACTGAGAAATGCGTCGACGTGCATTTGATGGTGGAGAATCCAGATGCACACATTCCTCAATTCGTTGATGCGGGAGCGGATATCCTGACCGTGCATGTTGAAGCCACCCGGCATCTCCACCGAACGGTCTCCTTGATCCGGGAGCATGGCGTGAAAGCCGGTATCGCGTTCAATCCCGCCACGCCGGTTTCTTTTCTTGCGCCGATCATCGATCGAGTCGATCTGGTCCTGGTCATGAGCGTAAATCCCGGCTTCGGAGGGCAAACATTCATCAGAGGGGTGCTGCAAAAGATTGGAAGGATCGCAGTGGCCATCGCACAATCGGGTCGCGAAATATACCTTGAAGTAGATGGAGGGGTGGACGTCACAACCGCTCCGGGGGTGGTTCAGGCCGGAGGGAACGTTCTCGTAGCAGGTTCGGCTGTGTTTGGTGCCCCCAACATTGGCAAAGCAATTGCTGATTTGAAAAAGAGTTATAGCGGTCAAGAGATCTGATTTTTCAGAAGGCTTACGGAAAATGACTTGACATAAATCAATCAAATAGTTATCTTTTCATAAATTATGTAATTCTGTTTTCTAGGAGGAGGAAGTAAAAATGGCTAAAGGTCGTGTAAAGTGGTTTAATGACCATAAGGGCTATGGCTTCATCGAACAGGAGTCTGGCGAAGATGTGTTTGTGCACTTTTCTGTGATAGAGATGGAAGGTTACAAGACACTTCAAGAAGGAGCAGAGGTCGAGTTTGAATGTGTTTCAGGCGAAAAAGGGTTGCAGGCAACCAAAGTTGTTCAAGCTTAGATGCTTGGCACCCAGTAACCGACAAAAGCAAAACAGAACAACAGCCTAACCCCGATAACCATCGGGGTTTTGTTTATTCAGTTTGATTTTTGAGGAGTAAAAACTGTGAAAATCACCAAAAAGGACATTGACAAAATAGCCAGTGCGTTAGGTGTAGAAGCTAAGTCGATGGGCAACAATTATCGATTGGTTCTGGAAAACAAGGAAGACGGCCGGAAACTTTCCCTGGAAATTTATCCCGATATTCCAATTGGAAATGAGACAGGCAATTTGATCAGCGTTTATACACACAACAGCCATCTGCAGCTCCACTTTTGCAGCGGCTATGTTGTCAGCGAAATGCTGGGGGAAGTGACGTTCATTGGAGAGCATCAAGGACGTTTATCCGGCCTCATCATTGAGAAGGAAGCCGGCTGTTCACTCTACGCCAACGTGAACGCAAGCTTATTGTCCGGTGATTTTACGAAGCTCGGCCCTGAAGTCATGCTCTCAGGTATTGCATTGTCATTGACTGAGGGAATTCTTCCTGGAAGCAGTTAGCAGCAACGTCATGGATTCGCCTTGCGACCCGATCATGAAAGACACTCTGCAGGAGTTCCTGAGTTTTCTTCGCATAGAAAAAAATGCCGCCAGCAATACCATAAACTCCTACCGTCACGACCTGAAGCGCTACATTCAGTTATTGCAAGAGCAAAGTCTCGAACGTTTCGAGGATGTCGAGCCGCACCACATCCTTGATGCGCTCGCAAGACTGAGTGACAAGCAGTTGGCGGCAACGACTCAAGCCAGAAACTTATCCGCAATTAGAATGTTCCATCAATTCCTGGTACGGGAAGGGCTTGCAGAAACAAATCCGGCGAGCTTGGTCAATTTTCCCAGGTTGAAGAAATATCTGCCACACGCCCTCAACCAGCATGAAATAGAATCGATTCTCAATCAGCCAGATGTGTCGACACCCAAAGGGCTGCGAGACAAAGCCATGCTGGAATTTCTGTATGCCGCAGGCCTCAGAATCTCGGAGTTGTTGGCCATGCGGCTGCCCAATCTATTCTTTGACGAAGGATTCATTCGAGTTCTGGGCAAAGGGAGCAAAGAGCGAATCGTCCCCATTGGGCAGCAGGCTATCGATTGCACCAAACTGTACCTGAGCAAGGTGAGACCGGTCATTGCAAGACCGTCGAAAAGTTCGAGCTTCGTCTTCCTGAATTGGCGTGGTGGGCAACTGAGTCGGATGGGGTTCTGGAAGATCCTCAAACAGTACGTGGCAATGACTGGAACTGACAGAAGGATTTCCCCCCACACGTTTCGCCACTCATTCGCGACGCACTTGATAGAAGGGGGGGCGGACCTCAGGGCCGTGCAGGAAATGCTCGGTCATGCTGACATCTCAACAACGCAAATCTACACGCATCTCGACAGGGAATATTTGAAGGAAGTGCATCGCAGTTTTCATCCAAGAGAAAAATATGGAGATTCAGGTTTAGATGCCTGCAACACCGACAAGTCGTCCGATTCTTCGTGAGGAGATTGAGCCTTTGCTGGGGAACAAGTTGATCGGCAGGACGCTCCTTGCTTTCAACAAGTTAGGTTCGAGCAACGAGGTCGCCAAGAGACTGGCCAAAAAGCAAGCATCCGAGGGGACGACTATCCTGGCTGAGCAACAAACTGGCGGGAGAGGACGGCAACAAAAAAAATGGTTCTCCCCTCCGTCCACCGGGCTCTGGTTCTCTGTTATTCTCAAACCTCAGTGCCATCTTGACCGACTGGGACTTATCTCATTGCTAGCCTGTGTCGCGGTCTCCGATGCCGTGAAATCAGAGTTGGGTCTCCGCCTGGCTCACAAATGGCCAAATGATCTCCTGAGCCACTCCAGGAAAGTGTGCGGTATCCTCATTGAGACAGAGTTCACCAGTCAGAAATTGTCGCATCTGGTCTTAGGGATAGGCATAAATGTGAACCAAATGGCGGCGGATTTTCCTGAAGAACTGATGGACACGGCGACATCCCTCAGAATGGAAACCGGAGTGCTGGTCGACCGCCGCAGACTCCTTATCGCCGTATTGCGTGCGCTCGAGAAGTGCTATCTCAATTTTCTGCAACGTCGATTCGACTTGATCCTAAGAAAATGGAGGGATGGCTGCCCTTTCTTTCAAAGGACGATTTCAGTCGCCACGGATGGTGGCCGAGTCGAAGGCCTATTGGAAGATATCGATGAATTTGGCAGACTTTGTCTCCGCCTGCCATCTGAAAGAACTATCGTTCTCAGCGTGGGCGATATACTCCTCCGCAACATGGAGGCAATACGGTAAATTTTCCACCTCGATGGCCATTTTTCAGCCACTCTTGCAGGCCTCAGCGCGATGTGTCACCCGACACGAGTTCGGATAACGCCAATAAACACAATGTCATGTTGCTAAGCAGCAAAGGTAGGCACGTTCGTTGCAGTTAGAAAAGATGCGGAGTTGTGCCCTTTTGAAATCACAAGCGTGATGCCATGTACATACCCAGCATTCTTGTCGTTGATGACGAACCCATGATAAGTGGGATGTTGCAGGACGCCTTGAGCAAGAAAAACTACGAGGTCCGTGTCGCCGGTACTGGCAAGGCTGCTGTGGCCGCGCTGAAAGAACGGCAGTTTGATTTGGTCATCACAGACGTGTATTTGCCGGATTTGAACGGTATCGAAATCCTCAAGCGAGCCAAACAGATCGAGCCTAGCACCGGGGTGATTGTCATCACTGCTCACAGTTCTGTGGAAAGCGCGGTCAAGGCGATGAAAATAGGTGCCTATGACTACCTCACGAAGGGATTCTCCCTGGCTGAAATCGAAGTCACCGTGGAAAAGTTTTTTAAGTACCAGCGTCTTGTTAAAGAAAACGAACTGTTGCGGTCCGAATTGGGTTCACGGTATGGGATCGAAAACATCATAGGCAACAGCGGTGAGATGCAAAACGTCTTTGAGATTGTGGAAATGGTGGCGCCGACAAATGCGACGGTACTGGTCCAGGGCGCTAGCGGCACGGGAAAAGAGCTCATTGCAAAAGCAATTCACCAGAAGAGCCCGCGACGCCAAAGATCTCTGGTGAAGACAAATTGCGCGGCAATCCCGGAAGGCCTGATGGAAAGCGAACTGTTTGGCCACGAAAAGGGGGCCTTTACAGGAGCTCTCCGCACGACAAAGGGACGGTTCGAACTGGCCGACGGCGGCACGCTGCTGCTCGATGAGATTAGCGAAGTCAAGCTTACTCTGCAGGCCAAGTTGTTGCGAGTTCTGCAGGAAAAGGAGTTTGAGAAGGTAGGCAATCCAGAAAGTATGCACGTCAATGTCAGAATCATCGCCACCACAAACCGTGACCTGAAACAGGAGGTGGAAAAGGGAACCTTCAGGGAAGATTTGTTTTACCGGCTGAACGTTGTCCCGATACATCTGCCAAGTTTGAGGGAACGGAAAGAGGATATACCGCTGCTGGTGGAGCACTTCATTGAAAAATATGCGAAAGAAAACACTCGTCCCATAATCGGCATAGAGGATAATGCGCTGAGTCATTTGCTGCAATATGACTGGCCAGGCAACGTTAGAGAACTTGAAAACACCATAGAGCGCGCTGTGGTGATTTGCAAAGACAAATACATACAGCTAAGACATCTCTATTTCGGAGATCAGGAAAGAAGTATCAACAAGAACCGCAAACCTGCCGTCACGCTGCCCAGCGGGATGACTTTGAAAGAAATGGAAAGACAGCTCATTCTACAGACCTTGAATGAGCAAAATGGGAACCGTACGTGGACATCTCAAAAACTTGGGATAAGCGTGCGGACTCTCCGGAACAAACTGCAGGAATACAGAAAGAAGAATTCCTCTAATGAGAACGGCAGTGGGTAGGAAAATCTGTGCCTGATTAGGCAATTCTTTCCGCCTACGAGTGCTCCCACAGAGTCCCATCGAATCAGCCCTGAGTCACGCGCGTGTCAACGACTCGGGGGTTCAACATGTTCATAAGTAGTTGTTTTGATGACATCTAAAGATGCACTGCTCTTCACTCCGACCGCTAACATAGAGATGCGAAACCGGTGGACAAAGGCGGAACCCTTGCATGGCATGGATGTTGCAAATCGTGGATGGCGTCCTGAGTCCTGGGTGTTCCCAGAATTAATTGGAGTGAGTGGCATGAAGGCATCCTCGTACAACTACAACCTATGGAAAGAGTACACAACTCACCGAAGTCCCAAGATAAGAGAAAAACTGCTGGTTCAATACTTGCCACTAGTCAAATATGTGGCAGGAAAGATGATGTTTTCGTTGCCCACTTGTGTTGATTACAACGATTTACTCAGTGCCGGTGTGATGGGGTTGATCGGCGCCCTGGAACGATTCAAGCCCGAGCAAGGGGTTAAGTTCGAGACTTTTGTTCTTCCCAGGATAAAGGGCGCCATCCTCGATGAACTCAGAACGCTAGATTGGGCGCCACGCTCATTGCGCTCTAAGGCGAGGTTGGTTGAAAAGGTAAGTGAGCAGTTGGAGAAAGACTTAGGACGCACGGCAAGCAGTTATGAAATTGCAAACAAGCTAAACATGGACGTCGGAGAGTATGGTGGGGTTTTGATGGAGCTATCTAAAGCCTCGCTACTTTCCCTGGACGGCAGCAGGGTGGAGGAAAGTGAGCAGTTGACCTCCATGTACGATCTACTAGAAAATCCACAATCTGACAACCCGCTGCGAAGTCTGGAAAACACCGAGTTGAAGGGATTGTTGATCAAGGCCATCGAGCATCTCAATGAGCAGGAAAAGATCGTGATGGCCTTGTACTATTATGAGGAACTAACTCTAAAGGAGATCGGGCAGGTTCTAAATATCACGGAATCCAGAGTTTCACAGATTCATAGCAAGGCTCTCGAGACGCTCAAGAGTTCCTTGGAGTCAGAGGTATTGAATTAGCCGCACGGATTTGGTATGTCCCAGAGCAATTCCCACACAGAGAGAACTTGGGCCAGGATTCTTAACAACTTCATGGATGAGTTGAAGCAAAGCGTTGATTATGACTCCGGCAGCCTTTTTGTTTTTGAAAATAAATCACAAACGCTAAAGGAAGTGGCCAAAAAAGGAGAGGGAATCGATTTTATCAGTTCAATTAATTTCCCACTGGGTAATGGCTTGTCTGCGTGGGTTGCGCAAAAGGGTAAGATGGTTTATCTGCCGGACATTCATCGCGGTAGCCGTCACGGGTTGAATCCTGTACGGTCCTACTTGTCCATGCCTCTGGAAATCAACAACAGAATCATAGGCGTGCTAAATCTTGGCCACGTTGTCCCTAACGCCTTCAACGACCGCGAGCAGGAAAGGATATATGCCGCCGCAAAGGAAATCACCCGCAAAATTTACAATCATAGGTATTTGAGTTTCATAGCACATGAAGACCATTTTGCTAATTGATGATGACAAGGATATTCACGTCCAGGCCCGGGCTGTCATCGAAAAGGCGGGGTACCGGTTAATATCGGCCTTTGGTGGCGATGACGGCATAAAGAAGGCTGGCAAGAGAACGCCAGAGCTTGTTATTTTGGACTATTTCATGCCGGACAAGAACGGTCTGCATGTGTACCTGGAGCTTCGGCAAGAAACTCAACTGCAAGATGTTCCAGTCGTAATGTTCACCAGCGCGGACCATTCGGACCTTGAAGTCAAGAAACTACTCGAAAGCGGTTTGAATGCCTATTTGCGAAAGCCGTTCGGACCCACTGAACTTTTGAGCGTTATTCAGAATGTGCTGGTTACTAACGAAATCAATTTAAAAAACAAAGAGTTAAGGAAAACCCTTGAAACCAGCAGAAACTTCTTGGAGAATCTGATTGAGAGTTGTCCTGTCGTAATCTTGACCTCAGACCATCATGGAATCATTAAGTATGTCAACAAGACGGTTGAATCCATACTTGACTACGAAGCTGATGAGCTTGTTGGCAGCCGACTCTCGGATTTCGTGGGAGAGGATGTCTTCTCGATTTTCCAGCCTGGTGACCAGCAGAAAACGGTTGTCTATGACATTGCGTGTAAAGGCGGCAAGTTTGTGCCTGTTGGCTTCACATATTCTCATCTGAGAGATTACCACGGTGAGCTTCAGGGGCTGTTGGCCGTTGGCCAGGACCTGTCCGCCCAAAAGCAATTGGAAAAAGAACTTCTGGAAAAGGAAAGGCTGGCAGCCATCACAGAGTCCATTGCGACCATCAACCACAAGATCAACAACCCACTCACACCGATCCTGGGAAACATTCAGTTGATCCGGCAAGATGAAGCGCAGTTCCAGGAAAGTCACAAAGAAAAGCTAGAAATCATCGAGACGAACGCACGAAAAATATGTGAAGTAATAAAAAGCTTCAATCAACTCACAAATCCAATTTCAACAAAATATTACCGGGATTCAAATCTAATTGAGTTTTCATAATGCAACAGGGTAGTTGATATGATAGCTGAAAGGAAATTAGTCAGGTCTCTAATCTTCATTGCGATTCTCGCTTTTGCACATGGAAGTTACGCTCTCCACTTGAAGCTTGGTAAGAAGGATGAGCCGAAATTCTCGATCGTCCTGAGGGCAAAGTCTCTCGTGTTGGGTCCGGTCGTTACGCTAGGCGACATTGGTCACATCGTAATCCCTGACAGTTTACAGCGAACACTCTTGAGTTCCGTCAAGATCAGTGACGCACCGCCACCTGGCGAAACGACCGAAATTTCCATGCGACACATCATGAGGCGACTCAAGACCGCCGGCTTTGAGAAATATCTTTCGGCGCTAAAAGGTCCGAGGACCATACGAGTGGTCACAGCACAGAAGGAAATTGACAAGGCCTTCCTGCGGGAAGCGCTCGCAAGTCGCTCCGGTGGCTGTCGCTGGCTTCAGACGCACAAATCATCGGGAGCATAATATTTTTATTATTTATCTTGTATATTTTTATAAATTTACTTATAATAGTTACCAAATTTTCACGTGCACAACCACAGCTACCACTATGGATATCAAAATTGACTGCCAAGAAACCAATTTGAGGAATATGATATGCTAGTCCTGACACGGAAGTTAGGTGAAACGATTGTCATTGGAGACGATATCATCATAAAAGTTGTTGACATTCACGGCAAACAAATCAGGTTGGGCATAGAAGCACCTACTGAGATCAGCATCTTTCGAGGGGAAATTTACGAGCGAATCCAGGAGGAAAACAAGAGAGCCCTGTCCAATAACAATAACGAAGACCAGGAAAAGCTGGAGTAGTTCTCGACCTTCTGAGTCAAACAAAGTGTTTGCTGCAGATCTTATCTTCCATTTTTTGCCCAACACCTTCCGTACTGTTATCCTAAATAATCGATAGTGATGAGGGCATTTTCTAACAACGTTGTAGTGCTTAGACATTGTCCTGATTCTTTTGTCTTTTGGTTTTAGAGCGCGCATTATGTCAATTAAATAGCCAGAGAGCAACGTCTTAGAATCCGGTGAAAGCACAACAAGACAAAGAGTTCTCTGTGGTCATCAGGCTGTCAGAGTTCGCAAGTTTGAATGGCCAACTATCGAATTTTGAACGCGAGGACCAGCGGCAAGAATTCGTCAAGCATTTTTTCCTCAACAAGTATGGACACGGAGGGGGAAAACTGAGGGTTGCACAAAAGCAATCCAAGGTGAAATTGACCTGGATACAACCAAGGTTTGACGAGAACGCTGAAGGGGCGCATGAACGGGCGCTAGCCGCTGCAAGGCTAAAGGACTATAAAGAGGCGATTCAAAACTGGGTGAAGGCCATCTCATTGAACCCGGCTGACCCAGATTACTATTTTAATCTTGGAATCGCTTTTTTTGAATTGAAAAACTTCATCGAAGCGATCGAGAACTTCAATAAGGCGTTGGATCTTTGTCCCATCTACTACAAGGCTCATTTGATCCTTGGTACTGTCTATCTAAAAATTAGAAAATTTCAGAAGGCTGAAAAATATCTGCAGGAAAGTCTCATATTTTATCCAAATCACCCGCTAGCCTATCTAAACCTGGGTGCTGTCTACAGTATCCTGAAAAGATATGATGATGGCATCAGGATGTTCTTGAGGAGTATCGAACTATCCTCCAACGAGGTGAGGGCGCACTTCGGCCTGGCAAAAATCTACTCACTCAGAGGAGAGGTAGACAAAGCCAATCGTTATTTCAAGAACGTCATAGATATCGGGAGGAATCACCAGCTCACAAATCACGCGAAACGAGCGATGATTTCGACACCTATGGCAGGCAATATTGAACTGTCGAATATTGACACGAAGAACATAGAAAAGTATTACCAGGAGGGGTATAACGCCTTTCTTTTTTCCGATTATGAAAAAGCTGTCCAGATGTACACCATCTATCTGCGACAAAAACCTGATGATGATTTCGTTTGGTACTCCCTTGGTGAAGCAAGCTTAAGAGCCGGCTATTTGCAAAAGGCTGCTGAAGCCTTTGAAAAAGCCATCGCTATTAATAGAAGTAAAGGTTTGTATTATAAGGAATTAGCTCTAACATTCGTCTATCTTGATGATACAGAGCGAACTATCAAATGCCTGGAACAGGCCACGAAACTAGGCAAAGTTGACAGCGTTTCCAACACAATCTGGGGGAAAGCACTGATTCAGCAAGGCAACTATGACGACGCACTTCGCAAACTGGAAGAGGCCGTGAGGCTGAACCCGACTAACCTGTTTGCCAAGTACAATCTGGCAATAGCTGCTATGAAGAACAATGAAGTCGACGCGGCCATCAGCCATCTTCAGGAGATTATCCGCACGCCGATCAACAGTCCGATCAAAATGGAGGCAGAAAATCTTATTGCGCGCACATAGCCAGCGAGCACGCGATCGGGTGTATAATATATGTTATGTAAACTTCCAGCCGAGATCGAACGGCCGAAGCCTTTTGCTATTAGGTTGCTTTTCACATAGCAGCTTACACAAGACGCTCTGCCCGTTTTTTTTCTTACAGTCGGGGCGCCCGGATTCGAACCGGGGGCCTCCACGTCCCGAACGTGGCGCGCTAACCGGGCTGCGCTACGCCCCGCAAGCATCTAGCTACAATATATGTCTCACCAAGAAGAACCCGAAAATTAACAAAATAATGAACAAAAAAGCAAGTAGATTGAAGTATTTATCGATGAAATCTTTGATCGGCTCTCCAAATTTCCAGATCAATCCCGCAACGATGAAGAACCTTGCCGCCCTCCCGACGGCGGATGCCAGTAAGAACCCGACAAAATTAATGTCAAAGACGCCGCTTGATATCGTGAAGATCTTGTATGGAATAAATGTGAATCCAGCCGTAAAAACAACCAAGAAGTCATGCTGTTGGTAAAGTGCCTTTACCTGCTCAAACCTCGTCTGTGTAAAGCCCGGAACATAACTGAAAAAGAAATCTCCGGCTACACTCCAAAATTGATAGCCGATGATGTAGCCGAATACTCCGCCAAGCAACGAGCCGACCGAGCATACCAGGGCAAACTTCAGCGCTCTTGTTCGTTGTGAAATCGCCAATGCAATCAGCAGAACATCTGGCGGAATTGGAAAAAACGACGACTCAGCAAAAGACAGCCCAAACAGAGCCCAAGAACCGTACGGCGACTCTGCCCACGATAGAACCCAGTCATATAACTGTCGGATTAGATTAGGTTTTGGTGTTTCCTTTTCTGACACTGATGTCTTGCTAAGGGAAGATTAAGTCTTCTTAAATGCGCCAAAAAAAGCTGTGCATATACACTTTGACAAAGCGGAAAATATCGATTATTCTCATAGCACTTGGCTGATCCTTTTGATAGATTGTCTCGATTGTGGCGGTGCCGATGCGAGAGCCTCTTTGCCCGATTTTTATGAGCAATTCAGTTTCAAGGTCAAAGAATTTTCCGTGTAGAGGCAAGGCCTCAAATACTCTACTTCGGTAAAGCCTGAATCCTGATTGCGAGTCTTCTATCTTGGCACCGAGACGCCATGAGATCAGCTTTGATGTAATCTTATTGCTCATGACTCTTGGCAGTGGCATTCTCTCGGTGTGAGTCATTCTCGAGCCGATCATGACGTCCGCGTTTTGCCGGTAGAGCTCATCAAGCAGGCCTTCGGCATCCGCGGGGTCATGCTGTCCATCAGCGTCAAGCGTCAGTATCAATGTTGCGCCCTCGGCAAGCGCTTTTTTGAAGCCGCTTCTGAGAGTCGTGCCCTTGCCAAGGTTATGGTCGTGCTTCAGGTAGATTATGTCATCGATACCGGCGATGGTCTTCTCAGTTGCATCTATAGAACCGTCATTGACGACGATGATGGTAGCACTCGGTATGCTGCTTTTCAAACGCTTGACGATGCGCCTCAACGTCATTGCGGCATTATAGGCCGGAATGACTGCATAGATTCTTTCCACTGGCGTCAAATATTGAAAAAGAGTAGAGAGTGATGTCTCTACCCTTCTTGTTGAAATTAGTCGGGGCGACTGGATTTGAACCAGCGACCCCTTGACCCCCAGTCAAGTGCGCTAACCGGACTGCGCTACGCCCCGATATTTAGTTTGCCTCAATTGTCGATCATGTGTCGATCATGCGGATGATGTCATGCAAGCCTCGTCTTATGTCATTGAGGATGTCCTGACGTTTCTTGTTGTCTGGTGCTGAGTCATGCTGGTCATGATCATCCTGATCATATAACTCTTTGATTCTTTGCTTAGCCCCTTCGATCGTAAATCTGTCCATGTAAAGCAGTTTCTTAATCAAAAGGACGGTTTTGATATCATTATTTCGATAAATTCGCTTTCCTGCCCTGTTCTTTGATGGCTTGAGTTCTGGGAATTCGCTTTCCCAGTATCGCAGAACATACGGTTTGATCGATGTCATTTTGCTGACTTCGCTGATAGAGTAATACAACTTTTTGATCGCAAAGTCTTTCATAAGCAGAATGAACCGTTCCTGAGTTTGTCAAGCACAATATAGAACTATTGCGTTATTAATCAAGTGGTTTTTATGCTGGTTCTTAACAATCGCAAGAATAGTGTACTTTGTGCCAGACCGGATATTAGTTTTTGCTTTATGTCATCACAGTGTGACCAATAGTTGTTCGTTAGTTTAGTCTTGAACACCCAAAAAGGTTCAAAGCGATAAACTCCCCTTCGAAACAACGCATATGGAAAAATCTGATCGTAGGGATAGTTGCAGCCAAGAGTACAGGCGGCTTCATACCCTGCTTTCTTGACCAGCCCAATGACATTCGAATTGAAGGAGCCAAAAGGATAAGACATGACTTTGATCGGTTGGTTGAGCTGATTCTCCAACACGTCTTTGGAGTATCTCAACTCAAACCAGAGCGTCTTCAATGAAAGTGATCTCAAGTTGGGATGGGAAACGGTGTGAGAACCTATCTCCCACCCTTCTTTTGCCAGGATTTCGATTTGCTGCCAGGTGCAATGTTCAAATCTAAATCGATTACCATGATAGTCCCAACTATTCCAGTCACCAACATATTTCGTTATCACGAAAATCGTGGCTGTGAAGTCATATTGTCTTAGAATTGGGAAGGCGTTTTCAAAAACAGAGGCGTACGCATCGTCGAACGTGATGATCACGTCCCTGGGGCCATGATTGTTGTTTTGAACATACTCTTCGAGTGAAATGGACTTGAAGCCATTTTCATAGAGGAACTTGATTTGCCGTTCGAATTGTCTGGGTGTGGTGTAGGATGCGCCTAATTCAAATTCGTTCTGCACTTTGTGGTATGCGAGAATGGGGACAAACATGTCAGAACGCAGTTATATTTCATACAAGTTCTTATATGGCAGACCGAAGGCATCGGCGACCCCCTTAAAGGTAATCTGTCCGTCAACCATGTTGATACCTTTCGCGATTTCCTCATTTCTGTGAATGATTGCCGGGAAGCCGTGATTTGCGATTTCGATGGCGTACGGGAGAGTCGCATTTGTCAATGCTTTGGTCGAAGTCATGGGCACGGCTCCTGGCATATTGGCTACGCCATAGTGAATGACGCCGTCGATCTCATAGATTGGATCTTCATGGGTCGTGGGTTTGATGGTCTCAACACATCCGCCCTGGTCCACCGCAACGTCGACCAGGACAGAGCCTTTCTTCATCAGCCGCAACATATTCTTTGTGATCAGGCTCGGGGCCTTTGCACCAGGAATGAGAACCGCGCCAACGACCAAATCCGCTTCGGAGATGGCTTGCCTGATGTTTGAGGGATTGGACATGATCGTCATGACATTCTTAGGCATGACATCATCCAGGTATCTGAGACGATCGAGGTTGATGTCGAGAATCGCGACCCGTGCGCCAAGGCCGGCCGCAATTTTTGCGGCATTCGTGCCGACAACGCCTCCGCCGAGAATAACGACTCGTGCAGGCTCGACGCCGGGTACCCCGCCCAGCAGAATCCCTTTTCCACCGTGCATTTTTTCCAGGTACCGGGCCCCCTCTTGAATGGCCATGCGGCCAGCCACCTCGCTCATCGGAACCAGTAGAGGCAGATTCCCGGCAGCATCCTGGACAGTTTCATAAGCAATCGCAATGCACTTTGATTGCATCATCGCCTGCGTCAGCTTCAAGGAGGCTGCGAAATGGAAATAAGTAAACATGATCTGTCCCTGTCGGATCAGAGGGTATTCGGATGGAAGCGGTTCCTTCACCTTGATTATCATCTCCGATCTCTCATATATTTCTTGTAGCGCGGAGATGATTTCCGCGCCGGCCTCACGGTAATCTTTGTCGGTGAATCCGCTGCCCACTCCAGCTCCAGTCTGAACCAGCACAGAATGCCCCGTGCTTTTCAACAATTCCACGCCAGCCGGAATGACCGCCACTCTGTTTTCATTCGCCTTGATTTCTTTTGGCACGCCAATTCTCATTTGTGCTTCTCCCTCCTAAGCGGCTCTGGACTTCGGTTTAAGAATCGTCGTGTAAATTCTGTTGGTGTCAAAAAGCTCTTGGGCGGTCTCCAGGACCTCCGTTCTGGTGACAGCATCGATTTCTGCCAGTGTGTGGTCGAGGGTAAAGTAATCCTGCAAATAGATTTCCATTTTCGCCAGACGGTTCATTCTGCTCGAGGTGCCTTCCAGACCCAGCATTAAGTTGCCTTTCAGTTGAGACTTTGTTCGGTCTAATTCTTCTGAGGAGACAGGATTTTTTCTCAGTCCCTCTAACTCACGCGTGATGAGCTCGAGAGATTTTTCGACATTTTCTTTGTCTGTTCCCAGGTAGACACCAAAAATACCAGCATCAAATAGAAAATCGATAAAAGAATAGACCGAGTAAGCGATACCCTGTTTTTCCCGAATGTTCTGAAACAATCGAGAACTCATGCCAGCGCCGAGCAACGTGTTGAGCACCAACAGGCCAAACTTCTTTCTCTCTCTGTAGGGATAGGCCTGCGTGCCGAGGCAAAGGTGGGCTTGAATGGCTCCGTTTTCAACCACGTTTGTGCCATGTTCCGGATTTCGCGGCAGCGGGTACGTCGCGGAGTGGCCGTCCCCCAGCGGGCCAAAGTTAGCCTGGAGCAAGTCGACGAGGTGAGAATGGTCAACATTGCCGGCCGCCGCGACCACCATCCTTGTGGTGGTATAGTTCTGTCTCAGAAAACTCAGGATGGCATCTCGCTTGAGGTTCAATATGGAATCGCGCTTGCCGACGATTGAGAAGCCCAGAGGGTGGTTGGGGAACAAGTCCTCCCAGAACAAATCATGAATGAGCTCCTCCGGCGTCTCCTCGATGTTGTTCAACTCATCAAGGATGACGCGTTTCTCTTTCTCCATTTCATCTTCATCAAAGATGGAATTGGTGAGAATATCAGCGATAACTTCAACGGCTTTGCAAAGATGCTCATCAAGAACATGGGCATAGTAACAGGTGAGTTCCTTTCCGGTGAAGGCGTTCAAGTGGCCTCCAACGGACTCGAGACTTCGGGCAATATCAGAAGCTGTCTGATTCGATGTTCCCTTGAACATCATATGCTCTATGTAATGAGAAATCCCATGGTTTCCTGGGTGTTCATCTCGAGAGCCGACAGCGACCCACGTGCCAATCGAAATGGACCTGACATGAGGGATTCGCTCCGTTACGACGCGTATGCCGTTGCTCAATTCCGTTTTCTTGTACTGTGTCTCGCTCATGTGTACACTACCACTTATATGTCCTCTCCAGCAATTAGTTGGAGTTTTTTGGGAGGAGCACTTTTCGGCTGAGATCGAGTTTTCCTTGAGCGTCAATGTCCAACAATTTGACCTCCACTTCATCCCCGAGTTTTAGCACATCCTCAACCTTGTTTATTCTTTCATGGGCGATCTGCGATATGTGCAACAAACCTTCTTTGCCAGGCAGAATTTCGACGAAAGCACCGAAGTTTGTTATCTTTTTGACCTTGCCCATATATGTCTTACCTCGCTCAGGCTCCTGGACCAGATGGCTAATCATGTCTTGAGCCATCTGGCTACTCTCAGGTTCGGCTGAGGCAATGGTGATGGTGCCATCATCCTCAATATTGATCGTCGCACCTGATTTGTCGGTGATTTCGCGGATGGTTTTGCCACCCGGCCCGATGATACTCCCGATATAATCAGGGTTCACCTTCATGGTGGTGATCCGTGGCGCGAACGGGGACATCTCGTCTCTAGGTGCACTCAGTGTCCGGCCCATGACTTCCAGGATTTTCAGGCGGGCGGCCTTCGCTTTTTCCAGTGCTGTCCCCAGTACCTCAGCCGGAATACCCTTGATCTTAATATCCATCTGGAACCCTGTGATACCCGCTGCAGAGCCAGCAACCTTGAAATCCATATCACCCAAATGGTCCTCGTCTCCGAGAATATCGGTCAGAATATGATATTCACCATTCTCCTTGATGAGTCCCATAGCAATACCAGCGATTGACGTCTTTAGAGGAACACCCGCATCCATAAGAGACAACGTCCCGGCACAAACAGTGGCCATGGAAGACGAGCCATTCGATTCCAGTATTTCGGAAACGACGCGTACTGTGTAGGGGAACACGTTTTCGGACGGCATCGCCGGCTTTATGGACCTCTCCGCCAGGTTTCCGTGGCCGACTTCTCGGCGAGTTGTGCCGCGAAGCGGGCGAATGTCTCCAACGCAAAACGGAGGGAAATTGTAGTGCAGCATATAGCTCTTCCAGAACTGGCCTTCCAGCTCATCCATTTTCTGCTCATCTATCTTCGTACCCAGTGTGGTGGTGGCGAGTGCCTGTGTCTGCCCCCGCGTGAACAGGGCAGAACCGTGTGTTCGAGGTAGCACCTTGACCTCACAGGTTATGTCGCGAACATCGTCCAGGCTGCGGCCATCGATACGCGTGCCCTCTTGCACGATCTTTTGACGAACCAATTCCTTTTCGCACTCATGAATAATATTGGCGATCGTGTCTTCTGATTCAGGGTATTCCTCGGACAGGTGCTCGATTGTTTCATCCACGAGTTGCTTGAGGGCCCGTTTGCGCAGATTTGTATCCGAGAGTGCGATGACTTCTTCTAATTTCGGCCGGGCATGAGCCATGACTTTCTCGGTTAAGTCCACCGGAACAGGCTCAGGGATAAACTCGCGCTTGGGTTTGCCAGCCTGCTCAGCAAGTTTTGTTTGTAGTTCGATCAGATTCCGAATCTTCTCATGGCCGAATTGCAGTGCGCTCACCATGTCCTCTTCGGCAACCTCCTTTGCCTCGCCTTCCACCATCACGATTGATTCCAACGTACCAGCGATGACAAGGTCGAGATCGCTTTTTTCCAGATCGCTATAGGCGGGGTTGAGAACGAATTGACCATCTACCCTCCCAACCCGAACGCCGGCGATGGTGCTGGTGAAGGGAATGTCCGAGATCAGCAGAGCGGCGGATGCTCCCGTTATGGCGATGATATCAGGGTCATTCTCCTTGTCTGCGGACAGAACCGAGATAAGAATTTGCACCTCACATCTGTAGCCATCTTCAAACAAAGGCCGAATAGACCGGTCGACCAACCTTGCGCTGAGAATCTCATTTTCGCTCGGTCGGCCCTCCCGCTTGAAAAACCCTCCCGGTATTTTGCCGGCCGAGTAGGCTTTTTCGCGGTAATCCACTGTTAAGGGGAAAAAAGTAAGGCCTTCTGTCGGCTCTTCGGACCCAACGACAGCAACCAGAACAATGGTGTCTCCCAGTCTCACCAGAACGGCACCATCTGCCTGTTTGGCTAACCTGCCAGTTTCAATAGAATAGTTCTTGCCATCTAACTCAAGTTGTTCTACAAATACCATGTCACAATCAACTCCTTAAACATTGAAATTGCATAGCTATCAGATTGGGACTGCGGCAGTGATCATCGCAATACCAACAGTGTTTTGCGGGCTAAATGTCCAGATATCGGATACCAGTGCTGTCTCAGCGTCTGATGCCTAATTGTTTGATGAGAACACGATATCTCTCGATGTCCTTCTTAGCCAGGTAGTCCAGCAGGCGCCTCCTCTTACCAACCATCTTGAGCAAACCGCGTCTGGAGTGATGGTCTTTTTTGTGAGTTTGGAAATGGGGCGTCAACTGGTTGATGTTCTCGGTTAGTATCGCGATTTGAACCTCAGTTTTGCCCGAGTCATGCCCGCTGTTTCCGTATTTCTCTATGATCTCGCCTTTCTTCTCCTTTGTTAATGACATTTAGCCTCCTGTGAATTATTTAGTATTTCAATACTTAGTTTTCTATCTTCATGGAGTTGTCGAATGAGATCAGATGGGCAGGAAAAACGCACCTCATTCCGAATTCTCTCGACAAACTCAATCTGAAGTTGATGATTGTAAATATCCTGCTCGAAATCGAAAATATGGACCTCCAGGGAGACTTCAGATTCGTTGAACGTCGGCCTAATCCCGATGTTCATCATTCCCTTGAGCTTTCGTTGTCCACAGTAAACGTAAACCGCATAAACCCCATTTCCGGGAACGAGTTTCTTCTTCGAATCGAGCAAGATATTTGCGGTTGGATACTCTAGCACCTGTCCGCGGCCGCTCCCCCGGGTGACGATTCCACTGATGCGGTAATTTCTGCCCAACGCCTTCGCGGCTTTCTTGACATCCCCCTCTCTTAGAAACTCCCTGATGGTGGTGCTGTTGAGGACATAGTCCTCGGTCCTGAGCTCGGGGAATTCCTCAACATCAAAATGCAGCTCGCGAGCCAGGATTTTGAGCGTTTGAAGGCCACCTTCTCGATGCCTTCCAAATGTGTGGTCATATCCAATGATGATTCTCTTGAACCCGATCGTCTCAAACAGGACTTTCCGTACGAATTCATCGGAAGGTGTATGAGAGAACTCCTGAGTAAAGGTGATGATGACGGCGCGCTCAATTTGTAATTGCTGCAGGATCTCGAGTTTTTCCTCAACCGTTGTTAAGATCTTCAGCTCATTGTTTGGCGACACATTCAAGACGAGTTTCGGATGCGGAGAGAAAGTCACAAGCGTGCTGGCGGCTCCCAACGCCTCGGCTTGCTTTCTCAACTCCTTCAAGATATATTGATGACCGAGGTGGACACCGTCAAAACTTCCAACGGTCAATATGGCATTTTCTTCTCTTCGGACACTCTGGAGGTCCCGATAGATTTCCATCTACTTATCTACTGTGTTCAGCACGTTGGTGTTTTTCTGCACAAATTCGGCGAGCGGCCTCGCATCCTGAAGTGTGTACGGGCCAACACGGGTGCGTGTTAGCGCCGTTAGATGTCCACCTGAGTTTAACCTGGCACCAATGTCGTGAGCAATCGAACGGATGTAGGTGCCTTTTGAGCACGTGATTTTCAGCGTGACCATGGGTAGCTCAACATCCAGTATCACCATTCGGTGAACCGTCACTTTGCGGGGCGGGCGATCGACCGTCATACCCTTGCGAGCCAGGCGGTAGAGACGCTCGCCGTTTACTTTCACGGCAGAATACATCGGGGGAGTTTGCCAGATCTCTCCTTCAAACTGTTTGCACACCGTCACCACGGCGTGTGAAGACAAAGCCGCAGTATCATGCTCAGCGACTACCGTTCCGGTACAGTCGAATGTGTCCGTTTCCTTCCCCAGCTCCACCTGAGCCACGTATTCCTTTTCAAAAGCCATGAGCTCATCCACCCGCTTGGTGGCTTTGCCGGTGCACACCAGGAGGACGCCGGTTGCGAATGGGTCGAGCGTG
This sequence comes from bacterium, assembly GCA_046757165.1. Classification (GTDB taxonomy): domain Bacteria; phylum Zhuqueibacterota; class Zhuqueibacteria; order Oceanimicrobiales; family Oceanimicrobiaceae; genus JBHHXT01. The sequence goes on from JBHHXT010000002.1 coordinate 93,055, forward strand.
CCAGCGTGCCCGACCTTCTTCACCCGCACCGAGTTGCGCACCTTGCGGACGACATCGAATGACGTCCACCCTTCTGGCTTGTTGATGTTGAGAATGGCACCCTTCTCAAATTCAGCGTGCGAAAGATTGCAGGAAGGAGAAATGTCAGGAATTTGTCGGCGCAGATTCGTCACCCTCTTGCTGGTTGAGCTGGTTCAAAAGTGTTTCGATGTCATGAGCATAGGCCGCAGACTTGTCATAGACAAAAGAAAGGTCGGGCACAAAGCGCAAATCAGTTCGACTGCCTAACTGCGAGCGGATGAAGCGTTTTGCACGGTCCAACCCCTGCAAGCTATTCTCCGCAGACGTATCTTTTCCTATGATGCTTACATACACTTTTGCAAATCTGAGATCATCGGAGAGGGTGACTTTTGTCACCGACGCCATGCCAATGAGCGGGTCCTTGAGTTCCCGAGCGATGATGTGACTTATTTCCTGCCGTAACAGCTCGGCCACCCTCTGAGAGCGTTTGAAGTCTGCCATATTACGTTAATAAAACTCCAGTATGTGGTCCAGAACCTCAACTCTTCCTTCCTGGTTGATTAGATTCATAATCTCGCTCATTGATAAATCGATGAACCGTTCTTCATTTGACACCAGCGAAATGCCCAGTGAAACTCTTTGCCACTTGTCGAGATTGTCCACTTCGGCGACAGAGACGTTGAACTTATTTCGAATCCTTGTTTTCAAGCTGGCCAAGACTCCTCTCTTTGCTTTTAGAGAGTTGCTGTCCGGGAGGAAAAGTTCAACTCTGAGGACACCGACAAGCATGGGTTTTCTTGACCCTAAAGTGTTCGGGCAGTTTCCACCTTTCTGTAGGTTTCAATAATGTCCCCGACCTTGATGTCGTCAAAATCATCGAGGTTAATACCGCATTCAAAGCCTGAGGATACTTCCCGAACATCTTCCTTGAATCGTTTCAATGAGCTGATTTTTGTTTCCTGGATCAGCTTATCATTGCGGTAGACACGCGTGAAATCGTTACGTGAGGCTTTGCCTGATACGACGTAACTGCCCGCAATGGTGCCAATTTTGGGCACTTTAAAGGTCTCCCGAACTTCGATAGTGGAAGTCAATTCCTCGGTGATTTCTGGGTCCAGCATGCCTTCGAGGGCCGCTTTGACCTCTTCCACGGCAGAGTAAATGATATCATAGAGCCGGATATCGATCTCCTCCTGCTTGGCGAGCTCACGTGCCTGAATGGTCGGTCGGACATGAAATCCGATGATGATCGCATTGGAAGCAGAGGCCAGCAAGATATCCGACTCGGAGATGCCGCCAACCGCTTTGTGAATGACTTTCACAGAGACTTCAGCATTTGACAATTTCATCAGGGCATCGCTCAGGGCCTCAATCGAGCCATCTACGTCGGCCTTCAAGATAATGTTGAGTTCCTTGATCTTGCCTTGCTGAATCTGCTCAGCGATCTGGTCGAGCGTCAGATGGCGTTGCGTGCGAAATTCTTGTTCGCGCCTCAGTTGTTGACGTTTCGTACTGATTTCCCGGACTTCTCGCTCGGTAGTCAGCACCACGAAGTTATCGCCTGCTTGCGGCACGCCATCAAAGCCGATGACTTGCACCGGGGTTGAAGGCGGTGCAGCGGAGACCTTTCGGCTTCGTTCATCGTACATCGCGCGTACTTTGCCACTACGGTGCCCGGCAACAAATAGATTCCCGACGCGCAAGGTGCCACTCTGTACCAAGACGGTGCCGACGGCGCCCTTTCCTTTGTCCAATTTGGCCTCAATGATCACGCCGCGTGCCGTCCGGTCGCGGTTTGCTTTCAATTCCAGCACTTCAGCCTCCAGAAGAATCAAATCGAGCAGCCGATCGACCCCTTGGCCGGTTTTGGCAGACATTTCGACACACTGGTATTTTCCACCCCACTCCTCAATCAGGATGTTGTGTTCCGCTAACTGCTTTTTTATCACGTCCGGATTTGCAGACGGCTTATCAATCTTGTTGATGGCCACGACAATCGGAACATGGGCGGCCAAAGCATGGCTGATAGCTTCGATCGTTTGCGGCTGCACACCGTCATCAGCCGCCACGATCAGGACGACCAAATCAGTTGCCTGAGCCCCCCTGGCGCGCATGGCAGTGAATGCCTCATGGCCCGGGGTGTCCAGGAAAGTGATCTCCTTGCCATTGACCGAGACCTCATAAGCACCGATGTGCTGAGTGATGCCTCCAGATTCTCCGGAGATAATGCTGCTATTACGGACGAAATCTAACAGCGAGGTCTTGCCATGGTCAACGTGGCCCATGATCGTGACGACAGGCGGGCGGGTTACCGCGGCTGCCAGGTCGTCATCGGTATCGCCATACCTGTCTATGATTTCAGCGCCATACTCTTCGATTTTTTCGGTCACAAATCCAAATTCATCGGCCACCGCCTCGATCGTATCTATGGTCAGGCGCTGATTGATCGAAACCATGACGCCCAGCTCGAGACATTTTGTAATCACCTGACCTGCATCGATCCCTAGCAAGTCCGCCAATTCCGCTACCGATATGAACTCGCTTACTTTGATGATGCTATCTTGGTCTTCCGGGGCTTCTACGCCCGAGTCTCTGGTTCTCTTCCGCCGGCGTTTAGGTTTGACCTCATCCATGGCCGCGAGAGTTTGCTTGATCGATTCCTGGATTTCCTCCTCGCTGATCTTCCGTTTCCTTTTCTTCTTGCCTTTGCCTTTCCGTTTGGTTTTATCTTCCTGGGCTTCCGGTTTCGGCTTGACCCCAGTTTCATCAGCTACAGCTTTTTCTCCACGTTTTGGTCCGGATTCGGTTGGCACTGCTTTTTCGGCTGCCGCCGCTTCAGGCGAAATCTTGTCCTTTGCTTTCGTCTCAGCCGCAGCACTAATCGTCGTTGTTTGATCAGGTTTGGCTTCTGCGTCTTTCGGTTTTTCTTCAACCTTCTTCTTCGTGCCTGGCTTGCCGTCCTCTTTCTTGGCTTCAGCTTTCTTTTGCTGATCAATTTCCTTCTTAGCCTTGGAAATCAATTCTACAACGGAGAGTTCTTCCTGTGGAGGCTCTTTCTCTTGATCGGAGACAGGCAGGCGTGTTGCCGGCACGTCCCCCGTCAGTTCTTTGTCAGCAAGCTCCTTTTTCGCGAGTGTTTCAGGAGACAAGTGCGCCAGTTCGCTGGCTTTGCGTTCTTGTTCGTCGAGCCGTTTTTGCTCCTCTTCTTTTGCCTTTCTTAGTCGATGTGGTCTTTGCTCAGCCAATTGGGTCGCGAAGCGAATGCGCTCTTCCAACTCCATCCTGGCCTTATTTCTGCGCAGCTCTTCCAGGACTTGCTTTTCTCTCAATTGTTGCCTGAAATTTTGCCCCGTTTCAGAAGCGGCAGTATCCGTCCTGTATTTCTTGCATATTTCTGTGTACAGATCTTCCGAAACCGCACTCATTTGCGTTCGAATAGATTTGTCCAATTTTCCCAAGAAGGTTATGACTGCTTCGTTGGAAAGATTCAATTCTCGTGCGACCTGAAAAACTCTCCGCTTCTTACTCAAATCGATTCGCTCCGATTTATGAAAGCCTACGCCTAATTATCGTTGACGACATCAAAAATCTTCTGTGCAATCTTGTCTCCGACCCCCTGTATGCGCTTCAGGCCATCAATGCCCGCCTTTTGGACCTCATCAACCGTCTCAAAACCCCCTTCGGTGAGCTTTCTTAGCAAGGCCGGCGTCAGATCCGTAAGATCCTCTAACCTTCTTATCTTGCCCGTTTGGTTATTTTCATGTTCCTCGGAAAGGGCTTTGCTTTCTGCGCTCATTTGCTCTTCAATGATCTTTTTGTACTCTGACTCCTTGATGATCTCTATGTCATAGGCTGTCAGACGCGACGCCAGCCGTCGATTCTGTCCACCTCTTCCAATTGCGAGAGAAATTTGGTCATCGGACAGCACAGCGATGGCTTTTCTTTTGTTTTGGTCGACGATGACTTTGTATACCTTGGCGGGACTCAGGGAGCGAGATATGTAGATCCCCGGGTCCATGTGCCAGTTGATGACATCGATTTTTTCATTGTTCAACTCTTTGCTGATGGATTGAATCCGGATGCCCTTCATGCCAACGCAGGCCCCAAGGGCATCGATGCGTTTGTCGTTTGAAACAACGGCGATTTTGGCGCGGTCTCCCGGTTCACGCGCCACGCTCTTGACTTCGATAATTCCGTCGTATATTTCTGGCACCTCGAGTTCAAAGAGTCGAACCAATATCTGTGGGTCCGCGCGAGAAATGATGATTTCCAACCCCCGGTTTGTTTTCTCAGTTGATTTGATAATGGCGCGAACGTGGTCCCCCCTTCTATACTTTTCGTTGTGGATCTGCTCGTTCTTGGGTAAGATCACCTCTGTCTTATCGATATTCAAATAAATCTCATTTCGGTTGATCTGGCGAACGTCGCCGATGATGATCTCGCCCAACCTTTTGCTGTATTCATCGTAGAGCCTTTCCTGCTCGGCGTCTTTGAGTCTCTGGTTGAGATTCTGTTTTGCCGAGACAATCAGGCGTCGGCCAAAACTCCGGGGGTCAACAATTTCGATAAATTCATCGCCGATTTCCAAATCTGGTTCCACGGCGCGTGCGGACTCGAGGTCGATTTGTTCAACCTCATCCTCAACGTCTTCAACAATCGTTTTGTTCTGATAAATTTCAATCTCACCCTTATCCATGCTGACGAAAATGTTAAAGTTGTCTGCCTTGCCATACTTCTTTTTGATGATCGACAAAATCGTGTGCTCAAGAATCTCTCCGAGCTGCTCTTTTTCTATATTCTTTTCCTTCGCAATCTGCGAAAAGGCCTCAACGATTTCGCTTTTCATTTGACAAAGATACCTCCTGTTAGCCCGGGGTGTTTACCACGGCAGACACAATTTGCCATGCTTGATTTTAGAAAGCGGTATTTTTTTGACTTCATCCTTGCACTCAATACAAATCGCCTGCTCATGAATATCGGCAATTTTGCCTCGCACCCGCTCCTCATCACAGTCATGTTGGATAATGACTTCTACCTCCCTGTTCAGATTCCGTGCAAAGTCTCGGGGGCTCTGCAACGGTCTGGCGACGCCGGGGGATGACACCTCCAGCCTGTATTTACCGGCAATCACGTCGTTAATGTCCAGTTGCTCAGATATCTTGCGGCTGATGTCCGTGCATTGAGCCAGACTGATTCCGCTTTCGGTGTCGATAAATATTTTGACGATTCGGCTCCCTTCTCTCCCTTTGATCTGCAAATCCACCAGTTCGATCTTCTCAGACTGCAGTATCGGCGCCACCAGGTTGCTGAGCCGTTCGCTCAGGGTGTTCATTTGCTACTCCATACAATAAAAAAGTGGGTCTTTTGACCCACTTTAAAAGATAAATATAAGAAATTAATTTACTTTTTGCAAGTAAATTTTGCGCATGCGGTAAATTGTGCTGGCTAAGAGGTTAGCTCGGATAGCAGCAGCTCTGCCTCATTCTTGATAGACGCATCGGCGTACTTTTCGATCAACTCGGTGAGCGCCCGGCGCGCCTCTTCTGGATTGCCTGCAAGGTGGTAACATCTGGCGCAATTGTAAAGGTTTTGTGGCGTCATAAAATTGTTGCGATATTTCTCCGCTGCTTCCCGGTATAACTTCGCCGCTCTCTCATAGTTTTTCTGTTCTTCCAAACACGCGGCCACTCCCGCCATGGCCGAAGCACTCAGGATATCGTCGCCGTCGTGCTTCAAGAATTCATTAAAATATTGCTCCGCCTGCGCAAAGGTTCCCAGGTTGAAGAACGAATTTGCCAGGTAGAATCTGCCCTCCTGTCCACTCTCAGTCCCGCCATATTCCTCTATGAGGTTCTTCAAAATTGGCACTGCGGCAGAGTAATCGTTTTCAAAATATTTGAGTTTGGCCTTGGTTAGCTCAACGATTGCGTTATGCTCTTTTTCCCCCTGCTTACTCTTGTAGATGACTGCCAGCAGAAAAACGAGCATCAAGGCACCTACACCAGATAGAATTTGTCGACCATTATGCTTCAAAAAGTCCTGAGACTTGAAATAAAAGGTCACTAACTTGTCTTCTTTGATTCGCTTCTTGGTCAGCTTCTTTTGTGCCTTGAGCATCGAATTGTGATCTCCTATTATACCCCAATGTACCTGTCTATGCAAAATTCAAGTATAAGCATTCATTTGAAGTAAATCAAGCTCTTTCTTGTACTGAAAACATGTTGACGCACGCTGATCTTCAAAGCGCTCGCGTGAGGGAGACCTATCAATTGATGCTCTGACGGCAGAATTCTAAGGATGAATCTTACTTATGATCCGGATAAGCTTCTGCTATACGATTCGTACTTTGATCGCTTTCTTGCCTTTGGGTGATTCCTCAACCTCATACGTCACTTTCAATCCCTCTGCGAGATGGTCTCGGTGCCCAATATAGTCAACATCGTTCTTGTGAACAAATATGTCACCACCATCTTCGGAAGTGATAAACCCAAATCCTTTCCTGGGGTTAAACCACTTTACAGTACCTGCGGCCATTACGCGAACTCCTATATTGTGCTAATATGTAGAACTGATTTGATCGTGAATGTGTTTGAGCTATGATTTCGCCTGAATATATGTGATCACAGTGTAAGGTGCAAGGGAAAAATGCATACGGATTTACCGGGGACTCGCGTTGCCAATAACGAGCCCCCGTACTCAAAAGCCCTTTCCTTACACCAAGGTAGGAAGGGTGAGATGAAGTAGGACTTGTTACGAAAACTTAATGCAAAAGTCAAGAAAAGAATTGTTCTTCTGATTCACATCGGCGAGGGCAATCAGAAAAGCCGGCAAAAGCCGGCTTTTCCTAGTCTCCCACATCTAAAGGTAAGAAAGGTAGATGTGATATTGTAGGGGGTTATAATGTAGGGGTATTGTTGCTAAAATGCAAGCTTTTTTCACTTACATAATTGATTGATGTGCCCCTAGCAGGACTCGAACCTGCGGCACATGGTTTAGGAAACCACTGCTCTATCCGGACTGAGCTATAGGGGCGCTCAAATCACAGCAGAAAACGTGATGCGCTTAAAGCAAAGCAAAACAAAACGCGGATCATTCATAACGGTCTTCAATTTAAAGAAGTGGGCCCTCAGGGACTCGAACCCCGGACCGACGGATTATGAGTCCGCTGCTCTAACCAACTGAGCTAAGGGCCCTAAATCTTACCAGCGGTAAATATAACATTTCCCCCAAAGACAGTCAAGATATTTTTGTCAATACGGGATATCAACGTTGCGCCGACAAGCTCCCTTCCGACTCCGACTGCTGGGATCAAATCCAGCTTGTCAACCACATGCGCTGATAAAACGCGCCGACCGGAATGGGGAGCGCCGTCCAAATCGGATAGAAATAAATGGCAGCAAGAATGATGGCAAGAATTGCCCCTGCGGCTGTTTCTCTGCGCCAACCTTGCAGCAACCAGAGTTTGTGGAACGCTGAGGCCGTAAGAATGATGGCAAACGGTAGCGCTCCCATAAAATGATACAAGAACGTCGCTCTTGAGATCAACGCAAAAGGCAAATAGTGCACGGCCATAACAAGAAGTGCGAATTGTGCGCCAAATTCACGCCGAAAGAATGCGGACCACAGGCTAAACATCATGGCCGGGAGTGCCAGCCACCACAGGATTGGATTTCCGAGATTCAGAATCGTTCGAACTTGATGTGTGCCCGGGTCCACTTCCCAATAATAATTGACCGGCCGCAGCAGAAGTGGCCAGCTCCACCACGGCGAGGCGTAACCATGCCCATCCTTCAGATGCGCATGGTATCCGAACATCTGTTTGTGAAGCTCCACAAATGGGAATTGTGGGTTTTGGTTTAAATGAATCACGAAAGTTGAACAATAGAGTGCGATCGGCAAGATGATGCAGCAGAGCAGAATGACAGACGGGTGAATGTTCGAGATTCGTCGCATGTTCGCACTTGGGGCCAGCAACCGGGCGCGCCAGGACCATTTTCTGTTCACCAGGGTGGCCACGTAACAAACCAGGATGACGCCGAAACTCGCCACACCGATCCACTTGACCGCGGCTGCTGCGCCCACGCAAACACCGGCGCCGGCCAGATAGAGCCAGCGCGGTTTTTCAACGATTTCCTCACCGCTTTTCAGAAAAAGGGAATACGCCGCCAACGAAAATAGAACGGCAAAAATGTTGATCAGACCTGCCCGTGACTCCACCAAAAGCAAGCCGTCGAGCGAAGCGAAGAGCGCCGCCAGGAATGCGACCGGACGGCTGTTGAAGAGCCGCTTGCCCAGTTGGTAGATGAGCAGGATGACAAGAATGCCTGCCAGCGCAGCCATCACACGATAGCCGAGAGGATTGAATCCAAAAAAACGAATCCCGATGGCGATCAAATACTTACCCAGCGGCGGATGACTGTCAAAAAAACGAGTTCCTTGCAGATAGTTTCGTGCATGGACCGGAAAGTAAACTTCATCAAAAACGAATTTGTCCGGCTGGTCAATTCGCCAAAAGCGCAAAAACCCACTGAACGTCATCAGACACAAAAGAATGAGCTTGTCAATCCTGGCTGAAAACCATGGCAGGAGCCGTTCGCGCATATTTGCCAAGAGAGGGTTCCTATCAAGCTCGTGTATCAATTGGGGAAATTGGTTTTGATAGAAAGACATCCGGGTTTACGGGTTTATTTACTCGTGCCATCGTCAGATGGCATGGGTTTGTTCGACAAGCCAACTCTATCGATCTTGTAAATGGCGTACGTCTGGCTGGCCAGAAAGATGGGGTATTCCGATCTGAACCAGTCGATTTGTGCGCCAAACTCTTTTCGCTCGTTGGGCCCCACCACAACGTAGTCAATTGCCATATCCTGCAATAACTTCAGTCCCCCCTCTTTTTCGGTATAGATCGTTCTTATAGCCTCTTGCATAGGGACATAATCCAGGCCGTGGGAATAGATGTGACCTGCATACCCCATTACAACCGCGCGTCCGGCCAGGGTCAGAAAATTGTTATGGATGGGCGCAGCCAAGAAGACATCACTGTTTCGGGTCTTGCTGCTGACTTCACGCGCGAGCGCGACTTCCTCGGCAGAAAGTTCTTGCCAGCCGCCGCCCTGAAGCTCGTGAGTCAGATTCAGGCTGCCTGAAAAAACCAGTGCCAGCAAGGCTAGGCGAAAGGCCATGGCATGAAGCCACCATGACCGGGACTGGTACAAGAAGACGAGCAGCCTCGCTACAGCCGGCAAGGAGAGCAGATACCAGAAGATCAAAATCTTATTGTTATCATAGGCGAAAGGGGCGAACAGAAACAGATTGCCAACAATGAACAGCAAGCCAAAGGGAAGATAAAAACGAACCGTCTGTTTGCGAATGTTCAGTCGCTTGTGCAGGAGCAAAGCTGTCACCAACAAGGGAATAAAAACACCCAGATTCTTGAGCCAAAACCAGACAAGGTTGTCAGAATCTGCCATCCAACCCGCATGGTAGCGCACGGCTTTCAAGGAGACTTTCGAAAACAAAAGAAACCAGATCTGAGGGGCCGCGAGCGTCAAGGCTACGCCGCCAAAGATCAGCCAGGGGCGAAGCTGAGCATGTCTGGATTTGCTGCGGAGCAGCAAGGTGACCATCCAGTAGGTGGCAACCATCGCCAGCGTCAGGAAAGTATGTGTATGAAACAAAGGAAGAAGGCCCACGAGCAGACCCGCGGCCCAGGCATTCTCGAGCCGGTTCTTCTTAAAGCCATTCCACCAGATCAAAATGACCGAGAGTCCAATTGGAAACCCAAACAAGAATGAACGCTGCGGGATCAGATGCGCCAGAGTTGGGTTGACCCAGTGTATTTTGACTTCAGCAAGATTCGTATAGCGACGGGGCAAATGTTGCAGGAGCTGCCAAATAGGCTCTGGTGCAAGATACACATCTTTGAGAAACCACAGGAAGCCAAACCCGCCAGCCAAAATGAAAAGCACCGGCACCAGCAGAGCGGCGGCATGATTTCGGACGAGGCGATAGCTCAAATAGTAAAGCAGCGTCAGGGTCATGCTGTTCAACAAAACCCCGGGCCATTCAACGGCGGTTTCGAGCGGAAGCCCAAAACGCATCAGGATGGCGCTGAGAAAGTCAGACATGAAAGGGTAGGTCAACGGCTCTCCGGCGAGAATCGTGCTTCTCAGGTGCAATTCGGGATCGCCGACAAAAGAGGTGATCAGGCTGAGATGAAACGGCAAGTCCCCCCAGGCATCGATGAAACCGGTGGAGAGTGCGCCATCCTGCCAGACGATCAGGCGCTTCATCAAGTAACCGAACAGAAGCAGGGAAACCAGGAACGTCAGCAGTCCATAACCATCGGTTTTGCCTGGCGTCAGGCGAGTGCCGGAGATCTTGCTCCAGCGAAAAATCGGAGTGGACTTTGTCCGGCGATGATTCAGGAGCACGCCCGCGGCAACCAGCATGAACGCCTGGACGATGATCAACACAACTCTTTGAAATTCGAGAAGGTAGCTTGCCAGAAATCCGCTCGCAGTAAACAGCGCCAGCCCGAATGTGGCGGCCAGCAAGGCTCGCTCGCCCGTGAAAAAAGCACCTTTGAGATACCTCCAGGCCAAGACAGAGCCCAGACTCATTGGAGCGACCAGGAGCCCAATGACTCCCAGAACATGAACTCCGGCGACCTCAGTGTGGAATACTTCCATAATTGGCTTGCAACAAGCTTAGAGGGTGCCAGTCCCCGTCATATCACGGACTTGCCAGAGAGTTCACGCAGACGCATGAACAACCATGGGGTCGAGTGGCTCTTGAGTCAGACCGGTTGAAAAGGCCAGTCTCATTCGCAAGAGTCCCATAAAGTGTTCGGAAACTGTCTGGGCAATCTTGACCCTGGAATCAGGATCGTCTGTCCAAAGCACGGGTACCTCGAAAAGAGGAAATCCAAAATGCTCTGCCAACAGGAGAAGCTCTGCGTCAAAGAACCACCCCTGGTTCTCGATGAGCGGAACGAGTGCCTGAACGGCTTTTCGTGAGACTGCTTTGAAGCCGCACTGCGAGTCTGTGAAATGACAGTGAAAAAACAATTTGAGCAAGCCGATGTAGCCGCGTGACAGGATTTCGCGTTTCACCCCTCGTTTGACCACGGCCCCTTTTTTGTATCGGGAGCCAGAGACGATATCTGCTCGTCCTGTTGCTATCGCCTCAATCATCGGGATGAAACAACTCAAATCCGTCGACAAGTCCACGTCCATGTAGCTCAGAATGTCGGCGTTGCTGCGCAACCAGGCTTCACGAAGCGCCCGGCCACGACCTTTCAATGGAATGCGTAGGTAGGTGACCTTAGAAGATTGAGCAGCAAGTGATTGTGCGATGTCTGGTGTTGAATCAGTCGACGCGTTGTCAGCGATAACAATTCGCCAGTCGTAAGGACAGTTCTCAGACAGGAATTTTGTCAGCGTATGAACGCTTTCAGACAGTACCTTCTCTTCATTGTATACCGGCAGAACAACATCGATCAGAAAGACAAGGTTATTTGAAGTGTCCGAGTACATAATGGCCTCCCTTCAGTTAGTTGACCGCCATCTTTGCAGATGGCGGTCACTTTGCTTATTCGTCTGTGCTCATCGTTTGCGAATTTTCTTTGCGTGCGTTCTGTTGTCAGTCGGGGAAGGTCCCCAGGCGTCAACCGAATCACCCACATTGAATTCATTCAACGTGACGTGGTTGTCTGCTGCGTCTTCCAATTCCGTTGTGCTGGTCACAACGAACGTGATGCCTGCCACCGTCACTTCGCCGCTATGGTCACCATTGATGACCAGATCCTGGATCGGGCCACGTACATGAATCTCTGGTGACGATGACGGACT
>JBHHXT010000003.1:0-100143 GCA_046757165.1 bacterium
TGTCAACTACCGCACGATCTGCGTTCGGAATTTTCATGAATTTGCGTCTTAGTATCATATACTAACGCTCTCATCTAGTGCGCTACTTCTATTTATGATTCAAAAACACAAACCGTGTAATATAGTACAAATTCTGATATGATGCAACTGTCGCTTTACGGCGCGGGCGAAAACGCACCCAAAGCTACCGAAACCGCATCCGCCAGAATAATCGACCACAAGCGCGCCGTCGCATCGCAACCCCGCGACCTTCTCAAGCCGCTTGTTGGCGCGGGGTCTCCACCGGCTTCTGTCAAGGGTCAAGTTAATTCCCCACTTTTTTCGGTTGATAAGCTTTACCTTTCTCCGTTCCCCCATTTAACTAACGGAGCGGAGAATCATGGCTTACAAACAAATCAGTGCGATGGATATTTACGAGATTTTGACCCGTTGGCATGCCGGTTATAACAACACTCAGATCAGTGCTTCCCTGACCGTGGACCGTAAGACGGCTCGCCAGTACCTGCAAGCGGCTGAGCGAGCCGGGCTTTGCCGCGACAGAGCGTTACCGCCGAAACAACAAGTGCTGGAGCTGGTGCAGTCCTTTATTCGCCCCAAAGCATACCGGCAACCTAGCCGCGATGCTTTTTCTCCTTACACAGATGAAATTGTAGCAATGGTCACCGCCAGGACCGACCCGGTTAAGCCCAAGACCGCCTACGAAATCATTTGTGAACGCTACGGCGTTACAGCCAGCTATAGTTCGTTTAAGCGTTTCATCCGGCCTCATCTAGAGCAGGTGACAACTCAAACCACCTGCCGGTTCGAAACCGAGCCGGGTGAAGAAATTCAAATCGACTACGGCGTGCCCAGGCGTCTGATTATCGACAATCTGAAGGCCGGCATCGGCACACACTTCAAGCAGCTCATTCTCGAGGTGCTCTCCCCGCATGCCAAACTCAACTACCGCCGCGCCCTGGCGCTGGTGAATCTGCGGAAAAAGTATTATCCCGAACAACTCGATGAAGCGGCCAAGCTGGCACTCAAACACAACATTCATACCCCCAAACAATTCGAACGCTTGCTCAAAAACAACAACACGGGCGCTCAGGAACCTATTTTCATCTCTGATGAAACCCGGCAACTCGTGCGCGACCCGAGTTATTTCATCAAATAATTTCAAGGAGGCACCATGCAACTCCAAACCGAACTGTCACACCAACTCAGACGTCTGAAGCTTTCCGGTCTATGTGCCAGAGCGATGCTAATGATTTCAAAGTCGTGAACCTTTAGTCCCGCTGGTTGGTATTTTGAGAGCAGTTCTCGGAAGACCTCAAAGGAGTGGTCGTTAGGAAACAAAACGGTAAGAAGGGAAAGATAGTCTTCTATGACTTCTAATGCGTCACCCATCGAAAGAGAATTTTGACCACGGGTTGTGACAGCCAGGAATTCAGCAAAATTCTTTGAAGTAGTACACAGTTGACAGTCGGTCTTGCTGAGTATAAAACGAGATTTTGCAAAAAATTCTGAATCCTCGTCTATGGCATAAACCAGGATATTTGTGTCCACAAGCAGTTCATTCATAAGCACGCTGACGAATATAGCAAAATGACTTTCAGAATTCAACACAATGTTTCGGCATCCTTTCTCACAGCTAACGTTTTACTTTTAGGCCGCTTCAGTCACATTCTTGTTTCCGATATCAGCCAATTTAGCGTCATCGTTCTGCTCCACCACCCCTTTCTCTCCCAACAGCAAGCTGCGGTACAGTTCAGCGAGCTGTGCACCAACCATTTGAATGTCGTACTGACCCTTGACCTTCTCTTGATTCGTGCGGCCGATTCGATGACGCAACCTATCATCGCGTAGCAGTCGCACGATATGCGCTGCGACGGCTTCGGAATCTCCGGGTTGAATCAGGGTGCCGTTTCGGTCGTGCTCGATCAGTTCTGGAATGCCGCCGACAGCGCTGGCGATGACCGGCAGCCCGGCTGCCATCGCCTCCAGAATGCTGACTGGCAATCCTTCGTTGTAGGAGGTGAGGACAAAGACGCTGGCATGGCGCAAGATGTCAACCTTCGTTCGTTCATCTACCCATCCGGGAAAGTCGACATGACCCGAGATGTGCAATTGCTGGCAAAGCGTTTTGCAGGCAGCGAGCTCGCCATCGCCGCAAATGATGAACCTTGCCTGCGGGACGGTACGCAGTACCCGCGGCACGGCGTTGAGCAAGTCAAACACGCCCTTCTCGCGGCAGAGTTTGCCCATGAAGACCACCTGCCCGGACCCGGCACGTTTGTTCGGGCCTGCCTTCTGCGTGAAGTCGCTTGTGTTCACAGGATTGGGGATGACCGTGATGGACTCGATCCGGGCTATCTTTTGCAACCTGGCTTTCCAGCTCTCCGCTACCACAACCACCACGTTCGGGCGCGCCAGCGTTTCCCGAATCCACGTTTTTTGACGGCCGGAGGCAGTGGTGTAGAATTGCTGAAATTCGCCACCGTGCACGTGCAGGATGACTTTTCTGCCCAATGCGCAACCCAGCCAGAGAAACAAGGACTTGCGATAGAAGCTGCGCCAGGAGGCAGAATGAATATGCACGATTTTGATGCCTGAAACGAGCACAAAGCCGACGAAGCGCAGAAGGGCGAGGACCAGCGCCATCGCCTTGACGAGTGAATTGCGAGTCGAGGAAGTCGGCAGGTATTTGATTCTGTGTGCTTCAAACAGGCCCTGGTGGGCATAGCAGGCGATCACCGCTGCAATGCCGCCGCGCGCATTTTTCAAGGGGTAGGGGCCGAGCATCAGGATTTCCGGTTTCGTAGCCATCTCATTCTCTCTACTCCTGACGCCGTTGCGCGGGTGGGTCGCTTTCCGCTGCAGGTGCTTCAGCAGGGGGAAGAACCCGCTGGTTTGCGCACAGAGCACATTCACGGAGGCGGTGTCCACCACTTCGTGAACCTTCAACCGGTAAGGATCGGTTTTGACATCATTCCAACCGAAGTCGAGCGTGCGTGCGGAGTCATAGCCGCATTGTTGCAGCAGGGCGAGCTCTCGTTCGGTGTAGTCCCCGTTGGGGAAGGCAAAGTGTTTGACGGGCTGGTGGCAGATCGCTTCCAGGTGTGTTCTGGAGTCTCGCAATTCCTCCAGGCAGGTGCTGGCCTGACAGCGCGGCAGAATCGGATGAAACCGGGTGTGCGAGCCAAACTCAACATAGGGGGACAGTTCTGCGATCTCGGCGGCATTGAGCGATTGCCGCGTGGGGTACTCCTTTTCCGGCTCGTAATCGACTTCTTTTTTCAAGGTTGCCAGAAACTGGTCGTGCGGCGTCTGTTTGAGTCTCTCCAGATCGCGCACGCCGGTTTTCCACCAGTAGTGGCGTTTGGTATCGATGATGTGGCTGCAAAGGAAGATGGTGGCATGAACCCCGAACTGCCGCAGCAGATGTCGAAGCTCGTAATTGCCTTTGTGCCCGTCATCAAACGTGAAGACCAGGCCGTTTTGCGGCATGCGGGACCAATCCCGGTTGCGGATGGCGTGCACCAGCTCACTGAGCGAGACGAAAGTGAAGTGGCGGGCGAGGTAGGTCAGGTGGCGTTCGAAGACAGCGGGCGCCGGATTGTGGTAGACGACGATGGTCACTCTGTTTTGCCCTCTCACCTTTCTCAGCAATGCCGGGGCAAATGAGAAGCGAAAGAAAAAGGCGAGCAATTCTTTGAGCATGTTTGCGATCATGCGTTCGCAGTCCTTAATTCTCTACCGCTTCGCACCGGTCAGTAGCCAACGAATGGCCGCAAGACTCTGTTCTATTTTCGTGCGCGTCTCCGCGCGTGTGTCCGGTCTGAGCACGTACTCCGCTGCTGCCACGACCACTCTGAGCAAATGGCGGACAAAGATGAGCGCGCCGATATGCAAGACGCCACCGCGGCCGTGGTGTTTGCGCCAGTAGTGCAAACTCGTCCGCTCGGTTTCGATCATGAACGTGACGGGCGCGTTGGAGGAGCTCCCCCTGCCATAGTGAATAGCCCGGGCTTGCGGGTGGTACACCACCTGCCAGCCGCTCTCGTTCATGCGCTTGCAGTAGTCGAAGTCTTCCCAGTAAATGAAAAAGTCTTCGTCCAGCAGCCCCACCTGCTGCAACGCCGCGCGCCGGAGGACCCAAAAACAGCCAGATAGGACCTCCACCGGCTGGACCGTGTCCTGCCGCCCGTATTTGCCGTACAACCCGTTCCAGAACGCAGAGCCCGGAAAGAGCCGGGCCAGGCCGAACGCGTGACAGAGGCTATTCCATCTGTTCGGATGGCCGTAGCAAGATCTCTGCACCGTGCGGTCCGGATTGAGCAGCTGCGGCCCGACCATGCCAGCCTCAGGGTGCTCGTCAAGATAACCACGCAAGGTTTCGAAACAGCCCTCCAGGACCTCCACATCGGAGTTGACGAGCGCCAGGGTGCGCGCCTGACACTGCCGAATGGCGAGGTTGTTTGCCCGGGCAAACCCCTGATTGCTGTCATTGCAGATGAGCTTGACCTCAGGGAACTGGTCGTGGAGCATTTCCTGCGTGCCGTCAGATGAAGCATTGTCGACCACCCAGATTTCATGGTCAATGGCCGGCATGGTGGCGTAGATCGAGCGCAGACAGGTTTGCAGGAATGTTTTTGCATTCCAGCTTACGATAATGATAGCCAGCTCTACGCGAGTCGCGATGGCATTTTGGGGCGAGCTGACCGGTGCCGTTTCCACCGTCGTTTTTGTTTGATTCCTCACAGTCCGCCCGTGGTGTGTCGGTGCGAGGGGGCGAGCTGAAGCTTGTATGTCGCGGCAAAGTGAAACATCAGCAAAAAGAAGCCGAAAAAGACCGCGGTCGACAGCGTGGCGATGAGCGTGGCGATGGGCAAGAAGAGCAGCAGCGCAAGCCCGAAGCACACCAACGCCAGCCGCGCGTCCCGTTTGTCCAGGCGCAGGTACGCCACCTCCAGCCAGCCGAACAGCAAACCAAAGGCAAACAGTTGCAAGCACACGCCATAAAAGAGCCCGAAGCTGGTGTACGCCTCGCCAATCGTCCCGATGCGAATGCCGAGCTCGTCTCCGAACTGCCGTCCCAGGACGTAGACGGCGCTTTTTTCGGTCATCAGTTTGTTTTTGTCCACGCCCACTACGGCCCAGACCTGTTTTGGCAGGATGGGTAAGAGCGCGCCGGTGAAGAATTGCTCGCCGTAGAAGTCGCCGCTTTCACGCACCTCGTTGACGACAAAAGTGTACTCGCGCCACTCTCTGAAGATGTTCATCACCACCAGCTCCGAGGTCGAAAGCTCTTTGAACGAGCGGCCACCGCGGAATTCGGCGTACAGCAGAGAAAGAACGACCAGGCCCAGCCCAAAAGTCGCCAGGTGTCTGATTCTCACTTTCTGCATTTTCAACGACAGGAGTACTGCCGTGGCTATGGCAACGAAGGCATAGATTCTCTGACCATATATCATCAGGAGCAAACAACAGATGGCCGTGAGCACCAGGTAGACTTTGCGGTTGGTTTTGACCGCAGCAAAGGTGACTGCCAGCGGCACGGCCACCAACCACAACCTGGAAAACTTGAGCGGATACTCCCCGACGATCTTGTGAAAAGAGCCCCGGACAGCGTCGATGTTGGAATGAAGGATCGGGACATAGCCCAGCCGGAAGAGCACAAACACGGTGAAAATGGCCGCCAGTGCCATGATTCCCCAAAGCAGCAACGAAGCGCGCTGCTCATCCCAGAGAACCAGGCGATTTCTCTTCGGCCCCTTGAAAATGAAATGCGCCACCAGGATCCCGACCATCAGAGTCGCCATGCCCAGAGCCCACACAAAAAGCGGGAAAGCCAGCGCAATGTTCACGTTGGACAGATCTCCAAACAGTTTCTCGAACACGCGCAAGCCCGGGGGACCGAAAATGGGGCCGGCCAGGAAGAACATGAACAGAGCGGCTGATGGGGGAATCGCCGTGCTTTTACGCGCTATCCAGAGCACCAGAAGGAAGGTAAACAAAAACAGCAGTGCCGAGGCGCCATACAGGGGTTCGGCGATGAAAACATTCACCACGGCGCCGTCGAAGATGACGGTGACGATCGTCAGGAAGACGAAGAGATAGACCGCCACGAGGGAATATGTAATGATCTTTTTGTTCAATTTATTGTTCTATTGTTCTATAAACAATTTGCGGCTTCGCCGCGTCATGGTTCCGCGTTTTTCTTCGCAACCAAAACCAATTCTTCTCCTGACCCGGGTCGGACTTTTGTGAGCAGGAGCTCAACAAGTTCAAGCGCTCGCGCCAGAAATCGGATGCGCCTCGATTCCCGACCATTGAGGCAAAAACTGCCTGTCCTTTTGATGGCCTCGCTGCCGTTGAAGGTGATGTCTTTCCACTGCAAAGTTGTCCAGGCGCGCAGCTCGCGAAAACCGGATTGCCGGGCCATTTCTACCAACGTCCTCGAGGAGAACAAAAACAAGTGTCGCGGCGGGTCCAGGTGGACCCAATCCTGCCCGTAGAGACGGTGGGCCCAGCTCTCGATATTGGGGGTGGCCAGCACCAGAAGACCGCCGGGCTTCAGAATTCGAAAGCAGGTCCGCAGGACGCGCGCGGGGTCGTGCATATGCTCAATCACATGGCTCATGGTAATCGCATCGAAGACCTCATCGGCAAAATTTTGCTCCCCGAGCCTGCCTGCCGACACCTCCAGACCGGCTGCCCGGGAGCGTGCCACGGCCGCAGGATCCACTTCGATGCCCTGCACCTGCCAGCCGAGCGCTTGCATGAGCCGGAGCCGCCTGCCGCTGCCACTGCCAATGTCAAGCAAGCGGCCGCCAGCATGGGCCGGCAGGAACATCACGTCCATATCGATGGCATTCCGTTGCAGCGGATGCAGGGTGATAAGCCAACCAAGCAAGTTGGCAGCGGTGTGCAATGGGCCGGGGCTGGCTGCGGCCGGATAACCATATTTCAGACCGAGGTAGCTGCGTTTGATCTTTTGGTAGAGTCTCTTGCCCCCGTTTTTGTCTCCCTGCTGTCCGTTGCCGTGGGTGTAGTAGTCTAGATAGGCCTTGCCGATTTCGGCCGGTAGCGGCATGGGATTGAGCCAGAGCAGGTCACAGCTCGTGTTCGTGCAGCCAAAGATGGACCACTCGCCCGGGGCGTCGAAGAGCCGGTCTCGCAGGCCGGTGTAAAGCGGCTCGCCTTCTGCGCCGCACACCCTGCAGTGCGGGACCGGAGTTGATTTGATCGTGTGCCTTTCTGTTTTAGCAAGCGTTGCTGCCATGTTCCTCAAACTCTCATTTGACCGGTGGAGTGGCGGGCAAGCCGGTGTGCAGCCACTGCCGTACAGTCGAGCGCTCATCGCGGTCGAGGACGAGAAACCACGAAGTAAAAAAGAAGCCCGCAAGCGTGAGGGTGAGAAAGACCCCTTTTGCGGCCATATTCAACGGGAGCATGGCTGCTGCAAGAACAATCAGACTGCCGCCGAGCACCATGGCCATGCGTTGCACCTCCTTCCGGGCTGCGGGCAAGAGCCGGCGCGAGAAATCCAGCAGCAGCACGGAGTCCAGCAGCACACGGATGAGCCACGCGAGCGCGGCGCCTGTGATGCCGAGTTTTCCGACCAGCCACCACAGCAGGAGCAGATAAAAGGGCAGCTCGACCAAATGAAACTTTGCGGTCAAATCCGGGCGGCCGATTCCTTGAATCAACGTGTACGAGACCTGCGCGACGCTGTTGATGAAGACGCCCAGCGTCAGGCACTGCAGCACGATGGCGCTGTTGCGCGCGAACGCCTCCCCGACCCAGAGCTGCAAGATCTCGTGGGCCAGGGTCGTGAGAACCAGGGCGACCGGGAAGACCAGAAGGTGAATCCATTTCATGCTCCTGGAGAAGAGCCGGGCAGTATGGCGTTTGTTTTGCGCAAAACTGGTGGAAAACGCCGGGAACATCACGCCGACGATCGCGCCGGGAATCACCCACAGGCGTGTCACCACTTCATAGGGGGTGACGTAGTACGCGACGGCTGTGACGGAGACGAGTATGCCGATCAGAAAACGGTCCAGATACTCCATCAGCGGGCTGATGATATTGCTGACCGTCAGCCAGCCGCCAAAGCGGAGAATCGGCCCGACGTACGCGCCCCGCACCTCGAGGTGGGTGCGCAGGATGGGCAGGGTCCGCAAGCACAGCACGAGATAGACAAGCCAGGCCACAATTCTTCCGGCAGCCAAAACCGCAACAATGTGGACGAGCTTGTTTGAAAAGGGCAAGACCGCCAGCGGACCGAGATAAGTCAGCAGCCCCAGATTGATTCGCACCGCGTTGATGAGCTCAAAGCGCTGCTTCGCTTCCAGAATGCCGCGCAGTCCGGCGGTGCTGACGACGATGGGAATCGAAAGGGCGAGCAGGTAAAACGCCTGCAAGCACTCGGCCTGCAGCCCGACGGGAATTTTCAAGAGGCGCGTGACGAGCGGGGGGGAGAGCAGCGCCATCACCAGCGTCCCGAGAAGCCCGAACAGCCACATGAGCCCCAATCCCGTCCACACCAGTCCCCGCAGCTCGGGTTGACGCTTGGTCGCGAGGTGCTCGGCGACCAGTTTGGTGAGCGCCCGGCCAATCCCGAGGTCGAACAAGCTGAAGTAGCCGATGACCATCCAGGCCAGGGTGAGCACGCCAAAACGGTCGAGGCCCAGTTGTTGGATCAGCAGTGGAATCGCGAAGATGGCGACGATCATGGGGGCGCCCCGCCCAACGAGATTGAGGAGCGTGTTGCGGGCCAGCAATCTGCCGCGCGTCAGCTCGCCGGCAGCCGACTCTTGTTCAGCTTTGTTTAGTTTCTTTTGCATTGCGTACAGAGTTTTTCCTGCAAGTGACCGGGCAACCTTGCGAAGGTTTCGAACCTTCGCAAGGTTTTAGATGGATTCAGATGAACTATGACCTGGCCGTTTCCAGGAACTCACTAGTGATTGGCCGAAAACTCCGATTTTTGATGTCATTGCGAGCGTTTCTCAGCGAAGCAATCCCCGTCTCACGCACGGCAGGAGATGGCTTCGGCCAACAACGCCTCGCAAGGGACAGCGCGTTACACGAGTTTTCGGTCAATCAATAGCTAAACTAACATTTCTCACTTCGCCTGAGCAGGAGTGTAAAAATCAGTGAGCGCAGCGAACGTATTTTTACATACATTTAGCCTTGATTATTGCAAAAATACGCTTCGCTGATTTTTGCACTCCTGTTTTTCACTTTCTTCAACCGGAAAATAAGTTTTGGCGTTAAGTGAATATTTTAATATTTTGTCTGTAAGTGCCATAGTCACAGTATCATCTGAAAGTGAGAAATGTCACTTAGCGCCTGGCTCAGTGGCGCGGTTTCAGGCAACTGAACATGCTGTTTAAACAGAACTTGCTACGAAGTTCCTGACATGAAACTTAGCTCCAGCGTCAGCGTTCACTGAAGCCAAATGTTAGCATTTTTTTCTACCACGAAGGGCACGAAGTACACGAAGACTTTAAAGTACAAATCTTTTAATCCCACCGTTTTTGAGAAGCTCGACATTAAAATTCATCAGAAGACCTACTGAAACATTGGCTAATTTCATGTAGGTCAATAGCTGAGCTTCATGAATTGGTAGAAATTTCTCTACGCTTTTTAATTCGATGATGAGTTGCTTCTCGACAAACAGGTCTATTCTGTAACCACAATCTAAACGAACCCCTTTATATTCAACTGGTAGGGGAGCCTGAACTTGAAACGCAATATCGGTTAAGGCAAGTTCTCTGGCCAAGCACTGCTCATATGCCGACTCCAATAGAACTGGCCCTGGCGCACGGTGTACTTCAATCGCACAGCCAATTACACGATTTGAAAGCTCATCAAATTCCACTTCGTGCCCTTCGTGTACTTCGTGGTTTAATTCTGTTCAGCTCTTCCACTTATTCCGTGATTATGAGCACTTTATTTCATTACTGCTAACTTAGCTAGCAAACCACCCCGGTTTTACACCTCTTCGCCTCGTTTGCGGTCCCACGGATGGCCACCTGGGCGCCATGGCGCTTCATGGATTCCGAAGCTGCCTCGAGCACTTGCACCACCTTCAGGCCCTCCCGTCCGCATGAGAAGGGTTTGCTGCCGGACCGGATGCAGTCGATAAAATGCTGACTCTGCAATTTCAAGGGCTCGACCTGTTTGATGTGCGGAACATGCACATCGCCGTAGTGATAGGAGTAATGAAACTCAGCGAAGGTGTCGTAGTGCGGCGGCACCTCGACACGCTTGTCGAAGATTTTGATTTTCTCGTGCGGCTCCGTATCATCATAGACGACCATTTTCTTGCTGCCCACGATCGTCATGTGGCGGATTTTGTTCGGGTCGAGCCAACTGCTGTGAATGGTGGCGTATCCGCCGTTGGGGAAATCCAGCGTAATGTTGGTCACATCCTCGATGCCAGCGGACACGTGTGCCTTGCCCTGGCAGTTCACGGTTTTGGGCAGCTCGCCGAACAAGTACAGAATGATAGACAAATCGTGTGGCGCCAGGTCCCAGGCTACGTTGATGTCCTTCTGAAACAAACCAAGATTGCGGCGCTGGGAGCTGATATAGAAAACCTCGCCCAAAGTGCCCGAGTCGACAATGGTCTTTATCTTTTGGACCGCCGGACTATAGATGAAGGTGTGGCCGACCATGAGCTGCAAATCGCGCCTGTCCGCCATCTCGATCAGCTCCAGGCACTCTGCCACCGATGACGCCATCGGTTTTTCGATGAAGGTGTGCTTGTTCGCCAGCAGACTTTTTCGGGCATATTCAAAATGCAGATGCACCGGCACCGCCAGCGCAATCGCATCAATTTCAGCATCTGCGACCAAGTCTTCGAAGTCGATCGTGGCTTGCACTTCAGGGTAGAGTTGTGCCATTCGTGCCAGCCGATCCGGCTCCAGATCGCAGACGTACTTCACCTGGACTTCCGGCAAGGACCTGAAATTCCGAATCAGATTCGGGCCCCAATGGCCGCACCCCACTACTGCTACTTCAATCATGTTAGCTCCCCTTGGCTATGCGTTTTGTCCGTTCCACGAAGGGTGAGTCTCGTTTCCTTGACGACCAGTGAAATGGTTTTGAGCAAAATCTTCAAATCTAAGAAGAAGGATCGTTTGCTTGCGTATGCAATGTCCATTCGAATCATATCCTTGAAGGTCGTTTCGTTCTTGCCGCTGACTTGCCAGAGACCCGTCATGCCGGGTACGCAGTCGAACCGGCGACGCTGCCAGCGCTGGAAGTGTTGCGCTTCGTAAGGCAGACAGGGCCGGGGCCCGACCAGGCTCATGTCTCCGCGCAAAACATTGAACAGTTGTGGCAGCTCGTCCAGGCAGGTCTGGCGCAGAATTCTACCCAGGGGAAAGATGCGCGGATCCTGGCGCTGGTCCAACTTCGTCATGGGTTTGTTTTCGTCGATGAGCGCTTTGAGGTACTCGCTGTGGACCTCCTTTTCAGCCCCCGCTTGCATGGTGCGAAACTTCAGGAAGGTGAACGGTTTACCCAGGTAGCCAAGCCGTGTTTGCCTGTACAGAATCGGTCCGGCCGAGCTCAGCTTGATCAGCAGTGAAATCACCACAAAAAGCGGTGAAAACACGATCAACGCTACTGTGGCGCCAACGATATCCAGGGCGCGTTTCCACGCGGTCATGGGCTGAATCAGCAACGGTTCCAGCCGCATTTCGGAACTGGTGTGAGTGGCTAACCTGCCATTGGGCTGGTCCAAACCGCCAGCGCTGTCGCCGTCCAAGCCTGGTGGCGTTTCCGTGCTGTTCGCAGGGGGTTCGAAGGAAGTACCTCGGCCAGGCGTCCCGTCATCAAGGATGCGTGGCAGGGCCTGGTTCGGATAGGCATAGACGGTGCAGTCGGGCCTGGAAGGACATGCGCCCAATTTGTCGCAAACTTCGTCCACGAGTTTCCATGCGCCTTTGGCACAGGTTTCAGGCAGCACTACACCGACCGTGCGTTTGTTCAGCCAGCCGAGATGGTCGGTCAACCGTGCACGCCTGGCCACAGTTTTTACAAACCGCTTCAGGTGACCATGGTTCTGTTGCAGGGAAGTGAGATCGAACACAGCAAGCGAGAAGGGCTGCTCGTTTCGATCTGCGCGCGCGCGTTCCTGGGCAAGAATGTGCAGCAGTTGATTCCGGGAATAGAGATGATATTCGTCTGAAATCGGCTGCAGACGCCAATGTCGATGCACACCCTTTTTCAGAAGGTCGACCATCATAATCTCTGATAGACTCCTCGAGGTAAATAGAATCTTCGTCTGTTCAACACGCACCCCAGCAGATTCGTATTCGATCTTTGGAGCTGGTCGATGGCCGTTTCGATGATTTCGCGGCGCGTTTGGTTGGCACCCACGACCAGAATGACCCCGTCACACAGGGTGCTGAGCGCAAGGCCCTCGGTGTAGGACACCAGCGGTGGTAAATCGAGGAAGATCCAGTCGAATTTGCTCCGGTTGGTTGCAAGCGTTTTGGCGAGCTTCGGCGTCATTTTGTCTTCTGCCAGCGGCGAACCGGCGGTGACCAGATGGAGCTCGGAATCGGAAATGCGCTGGAAGACTTTCTCAAATGGGCTTTCTCCCCGTAACGCCTCGCTCAGCCCGGGCTGTAAAGCCTTTCCGAACGTCCGGTGCAGAGAGGGATGGCGGGACTGGGTGTCGAGCATGAGCACTTTGCTTTGTTGATTGGCGAGAACGTACCCAATCATCGCCAGCAGGGTGGAGGTGCCCTCCTGCGGCTGTGCGCTGGCAAAGCCGATGATCTTTTGGCCCTCTTCGTAAGTCAGAAGTTTGATGTTCTCGGCGGTTCGCTCGATGTCGCGCAGGAAAGCTGGCGGCACTTCGAAGTTCTCCGGGGAGATCGTGTGCTCCGCGTCGGCAATGCTGTCAGCATTGGAGATTTCGGAACGGCCGGTCTCTGCTTTTTCCCAGGGGAGCAAATCGGTGTCGATCTTCCCCTCCGCTTTTGCCTTTTTCAAGACCTCGTGAATGTTCTGCATGATGATGTTCCTCCAAGTGCTGATTCAGTTCAGGATGCCCAGCTTTCTGCTGATGAACATCGCGAGCACGAACGCAACTGCAAATAGGGTAAGGATAAAAAAGAATCCGAACAGCAGGCCGGCAAGGGACGGCCGACGCATGACGAGCAATCGGCGGTCTGACAAGAACCTGAGCATCGCCTCTTCGAAGCTTTCAACGTGTACTTTCTCGCGCACCTCGTCAGCCATCCGGCGGTGGACTCTGCTGGCCGCGGGCTCCCTGTCCCTGGAAGTCTCCAGGCTTGCTTCGCACACGATTTGAGCATCGATCCGGCTGACGTTTTTGGCGTAACCCAGCAAGAGCGCGTTGTCGCAGGCGATATTGATGCGCCTGGGCACGCCGTCGCTTATCGTCTGGATTTGGGCCACAGCACCATCGGTAAAGAGCTCGCCATTTCTGAACCCGGCGACGTGAAGCCGGGTGCGAATATATTCGGCTGTCTCTTTCCGGTCGAGTCGGCTCAGGTCATATTTCAAGTTGATTCGTTCACGCAATTGTCTAAGGTTGTGGCTGTTGAGCTTGTCTCCCAACTCAGGCTGCCCGACGAGCAGAATCTGAATGAACTTCTGCTCAGTTTCCTCGAAGTTGGAGAGCAGCCGGATCTCCTCCAGAATGTTTTCTCCCAGGTTCTGTGCTTCGTCCAGAATCAAGAGCGATTTGTGACCCGCGCGGTAGCTCTCGGTCAGGAATTCTTGCAGTTTGAAGATAAGCTCGGCCATGGTGTTGTTAGCGAACGCTATGTTGAACTCCTTGCACATGTTTTGAATCAGGCCTTTCGGACTTAGAGCTGTGTGGTAGATCTTCGCGACAGCGAACTCCTTTGGCAAGCACTCGAGCAGCGCGTTGATCAGCGTTGTCTTGCCCGTACCGACGTCTCCGGTCAACACCACGTAGCCGTACTGCTGCGTGACAGCAAGAATGATCTGGGAAAGTGCCTCTTTGTGGTTTTGGCTGTAGTACAGGAACCTCGGATTCGGAGACAGAGTAAAGGGCTTTTCCCTTATGCTATAAAAATCTAGATACATGGTCGCGAGTTTGTCCGTGTTGAGTATCCGTATTCAGCTTATTTCGCGTGCTCTTCAATTCGGGTCTAATTCTGCTCGGGAAAGAGTTCATAAACCGAGACTTTGAGAACCGCTGCGACTTTTTCCTTGAATTCGTCTGTGGGTTCCACCCGTCCGTTTTCAACCATAGAAAGATAAGGGGCGCTACACTTCAGTTTACTCGCCAGCTCATACTGTTTGACCCCCATTTCCCATCGTTTTATTTTGAGCCTGTTCTTCATGGCTCCCTTTTTGATACGTGGCGCACTCCAGGCTACAATTCTCTGACTGAGCCGAGTGCTGGGACACCGGTGACTTCCTCCAGCTCCTGGGGGGTGCTGACCGACCGGTCGCTGAGTTCCACCAGAAAGGCGAGGCCGAATCCCGTCATCAACCCCAGGATCATGCCTAGTGAAAGGTTCAGCACTTTGCGCGGGCGGTCCGGCTTGCTGGGCACCACGGCCGGACTGATGATTTTTATTTTGACGCCACGCTCCAACTTTGCCAGCGACAGGCGGGCTTCTTCGCGCTGTTTCAAGAGCATGGAATAGACTTCGCGCTTGTCGTCGATGCCGCGGCTGATCTGCGCCATCTCGTACTCTTTTTGGGCAAATTCCCCCACCTCCTGGTTGATGGTGTCGATGGATTTTTGCAGCGCGTTTTCCTCGGCACGCAATGCTTTGATGGCGGTTTCCTCCTCGCGAATAATCTGGGAGATTTCGCTTTTGATCTTGTTTTTGGTGGCCGTGATATTTTTTTCCAGGTCGACGATTTCTTGATAGGTCGGCTTGAAGCGCTGTGCCAATCGGTCCCTGCGTATCTCCATATCGAGCAGCTCGCCTTTCAGTTTGGCGATGTATTTTTCACGGCTCGGGCTGTCGCTGACTTCAGTCGACGGGATGCTGACATCCTTTGCCGCCAGGTCCAATTGCTCCGTGACCACTTTTAGTTTGGCTTCCTTGCCGATTCGCTTCGTGCGCACCGAGGTTAGCGTTTTTTCAAAATCAGCGAGCTTGCTCAGGAGGATTTCTAGCTGGGTTTTGGGCGAAATCAGGTTCTCGCGGTGCTTGAATTCGGCCTGGCTCTGCTCCAGTTGGCGCAGTTTCTCATCGGCGATGCGCATCTGTTCTTCAAAGAATTGGTACGTGTCCGATTCGTCGTAGATTTCTGAACGGTAGGTCAAGTAGGTGTCGATGACTTTGTTGGCCGTCGCTGCCGCAAAGCCGGGGTTTTTGTCCTCATAGCCAACGGAGATGACGTTGCTGTTCCTGGCGATTTCGATGCTGAGCCTTTTTTGGAACTTCTCTACCGCCTTCTTGAATTTCCTTCGATCCTTTTCGCTCAGGGTTGATTCGTCCTCAGCGTTCACTTCTGCCAGCCCCTGCTCTTTGACCACGCGTGCCGCAACCGGATAACTGTTGAGTATTTCAAGCTCGGATTTCAGCCAATCATACTTCTCGAATTGCGACGGAAAATTCATGCGGAAAAGCAACGCTTTGTCTATGTGGCTTTCCCGTTCCAACAGCATCGTGGCCGTTGCTCTGAAAACCGGCGTCAGCAGGAAGGTGACCAGAGTGACGATGACCACGACCGCAAGGAAGGCAGTGGCAATGAGGCGTTGATGCTTGAACGCAATTTCTATGAAATGCTTGAGAGAATCGCGCCGCCTGGCGAAACCACCGTTAATGACGTTGTCCTTGAGTTGCTCCATGGTTCGAAATCCTAAACTCTAAATTCGAAAAGAACTGGGCCTGCAAAAAGCCTTGCCCAGGAGTGGCAGAAGATAACTCGTCCGCGCCTAACGGTCATAGAATAATACAGCGCGAAGATAGAGATCGAGCGGCGGCAAAAAGCCAGAATAGACCTGCCGCATGAAATCTGAAACGCTGGCCACAAAAGTCTTGGGAACATAGACGATATCATGCGGCTGGAGATAAACGTCGTTGCCGTAAATCTCCGACTCCTGCTTCGCCTTCAGCGGCTGCCGCACGTCTACTTTGAGCGCCTCCACCTTGTCCGATTGTCCACGTCGCAGCACCATGACGCTGCCGAGCCTGGCAGAGAGTTTGGGGCCGCCGGCGGTGGCCAGGGCCTGCAAGACCGTCATATTGCGCTGAACCGCGTACCCGCCCGGCGAGGTGACTTCCCCGAGCACATAAACCTGGTAGCCGCCAAATTCGCGCACGATAACGGTCACCTCCGGTTCGATGACAAACTCTGCGTAAGTGTGAGTAATCACACTATCCAGTTGTGCCGGGGTCATGCCGGCGACCCGCATCTCGCCAACTTTTGCCAGGCTGACCCTGCCGTCGGGCCGGACCACCAGAGTCTCGTTGAATTGCGGGTTGCGAAAGAACTTGACTTCCACCACATCGCCAAAGCCCAGACGATATTCGGGCAACACGGAGGATGTCCGGGTGGAAGCGAAGAGCGGCCCTTTTCCAGTCATCCGTGCGGGACCGGCGGTCTGGACTCCCGGATGACTGGAACACGCCCAGATGGCGAGCGAGAGGTGGAGAAACGCAGTCGCTGCATGTCTTGCTTGCATCTTCAGGCTCCTCTACGGTTAGGAACTATCTTAGACAAAAACGAGTGACTTGGCGAGTGTCTTAGAAAGATGACGCGGTCATGAGCTCGAATCTTTCTATCCAATGAACAAACTACAGAGCAGGGCAGCAAGATACGCAAAAATAATAAGTTATTAAGTACCAAAACCAAAATAACTTCCTTCCGTTGCGATTCTGATAAGGAGTTTGTCTTTTTACTTGTGCCGCTGAAGAATATGTAACTTGAACCAGAGTGGAGAACCGTTAGGAGACTATTACCTAACCTATGAGAAAATCAAATGTGAATCGACTGAACCCTTCAGCTGTTTCCTCTGAAACTTCATATTGAGATAACGTCCTCCCGCTATCACAACCATAGTCATCTACTCAGAAAGCCAGGGGTGTGCGGAGACGAATACCCGAACAACCTTCTCTTATTACAACAAAAAAACACTTTTGTTCCATTTCATTTGATTGTCTCGTACATTCGGCCTTTGCTTTGTGTTTCCTGGCTGGAGATAAGTTGCTTCAGCTCCGATTCGAATTCCTTGATCGAAGCATGCCGTTTGTCCGGATTCTTGGAAAGGGCCTTTGCAAGGAGGTTGTTCAACTGTGCAGGGAGGTCTGACCTGACGGTGCAGACGGGCCTGGGATCGTCGACCAGGATTTTCATCCTGACCGTGGCTGCCGAGTCTGCCCGGAATGGATTGAGGGTGGTTAGACTTTCATACAGCAAGGTGGCGAGTTGAAAAATGTCGCAGCTTTGGGTAAGCTTGACTCTCTGGATCTGCTCCGGCGAGGTATAGGCGAGCACCTCGACCTCCTCGATGCGGATTTCGTCGGTGTACCACAGTTGCAGCATCCCGCCGTCTACCAGCTTGACGTCGTTGTGCGCCATCAGGAACACGTTGTCCGGCCTGAGGTTCCGGTGCCAGACCTGGCTTTGATGGTAGGTGGCCAGGACTTTGCAAATCCGGATGAACAACTCCAGGATCTCCCCGGCAGGAAGCTGTTTTTGTTTTGACAAATGCTGCCGCAGGCTTGTGCCCTCGATATATTCCCGCACGAAGTAGAGGCAGTCCGCTTGCTCACCCGCGTCATAAATCACACTGATGTTGGGTTGGTTGATGCGGTTCAGATTTCGGATCTCTTCGTAGAACTGCTTTTTGAGGGTGGCGAACTGTTTGAACGCCGTCAGGGCCTTGGTGTGGTAGGTTTTGATGATCACCGAACGTTCCAGTTGAGGGTCGTAGCCCCGATAGGTCGCTCCGAGAGAGTTCTGTTTCAGGGTTTCGGTGATTTCGTATTTGCCGTACTGCTTGCTTCTCGACGGCTGCGTATCTTTGGCCGGCCCGTTAGTCATAACTTCATAAACAACGTGCTCGTGCGGAAAAAAGGGCAATCGAAACGCCCCCAGCCGATTCAGCTTGACCTTGCTGACTTGATTGGAGATTTCGTCGCTAACACGGATGATGTTCCCGCTGGTTGCCGCCTTGTCTGTGCCATTGGTGTTCGGTGTCAGAGTCAGATTGTGAATCTTGAAGGCTTTCCGGATTTCGCGTATGCCCTGATGTTCCAGGTCCTGGAAGGGGATGGGGCTGCAGTGCAGGGTGGCGCGCAGCTCGATCAGCTCGAATTCTTCCACGACCTGATTATAACGCTCGAGCTTGTCGAGAATGTCGATCGCCTCGTGCAGCATTTTTGCCGGATTGGTGCCCAGGGCAACCATGCCATCCCTGGTGGTGTACAGGGTCATGCCATGGGTTTTGACGAGGTCGTTTGAGATGAGCTGGATGAATGTTTGGAAAGGCAGCCTGGAGGTCTCAGGGCTGTGGTCGAAATTGCTGATTTCGAAGATAGCAAGGGTGTTGGTCTCACGCTCCAGTTGGGTCTTGCTGGCGTTCGGGGTCTCGTTTGCGGTGGTGCGCGAGGGCGTCTGAATTCTCTCCAGCAAGTCTCTTGTCAAACTGAAGCCGGGTTGAATTTCCAGCGGCAGGTTTGCTGTTTCGGTAACTTCGTCAATTTCCTCGATGGTTTTTTCGAGCAGAAAGAACTCGTATTCGTCATCCTGGGGTTTTGCTGATCCTCTGCGTAGGGCCAGAAACAGGTTTCTGGTGTCGAGATAGGAGTCGAATTCTCTGATCCTGGCAATAGGCCCCTGGATATCTCTGTGTTTCAAACAATATTGTGCATAGGCTGGAGAGAGGATGAAGTACTGGCCAATTTCCTCTGCGCTCGCCTTTTTTTCAAGCAGCGTATGACAAATGGCTTCCAGGTAGAGCGCGTTCTTATTCGATTTGAGATAGAGCTCTCTGAGAATTTGCAGCGTTTCATCAAATCTCTTGTCACGCCAGGCAGTACTCAGAAACAGAGAGAGCAGCTCAGGGTTGTCGATACAGTCCAGCAGAGTTTGCCGGATTTCCGGCACCGTGATGGTCTCGGTTGTCTCCTGAAAGATCTTTTCTAACGCCGTCCGAATCTGGTCTTCAAATGGCGGTGAGAAACTCAGCGAGCGGCGGAAGACGCGCAACGCGGGTTCCGTGGTGACTTCTTTTTTCAGGAACAGCGTTGCCAGGTTCAGATGCAGATTCTCGTCATCAGGCTCGTTGTTTATCGCTTTGCCATAGACTTTGAGCGCCTCTTCGGAGGTGCACTCTGTTCTGGCGAGAGCGATGGCGTAGTTCAGCAGCAATTCCCGGTCATCGGAATGTTGGCTGACCAGTTGCCAGAACTTCTCCACGGCCTTTTCGTTTTCGCCGTTTTCCAGATAGGCCCGGGCGAGGGCCTTGACCAGCTCGACGACTTTTTTGTCTTTCAGGTGTTCAGAATTGGTCATGACGCTGCGCCACTTTGCAATTTCTTGATCTTGTTACTCAGCTCCCGTTCCATAATCGCAATCGCATTGCCGTCTGTCCGCCCTTCTGTGAGATAGTAATTGGCGACAATAGAATTGATCTCCGCCCGCTTGGGGGTGAGGAGGTGCAACTTCAAAACCATTTCGAAGATCTTGATCGCCTGCTTATCCCGGCGATCTTCGAGTAAGTAGAGGTTGGCCAGGACCGGGTAGAGCTTGACTTTTTCCGGTTTCTTGTCGAGAGATTTCTCATAATTTTCAGCGGCTTTGGCATAGTTTCCCTGTAATAAGTACAGGCGTGCTCGGGTCGTTGGCGAAAATATGAGCGCGCCAGCCACCGGCAGAAGCAAGACAGAAAGCGTCGCCCCGATCCATAAAAAGACATTGCTTCCGGACTCTTGTGAGATTTGGCTTTGGTTATTGTTTTTCTGGAGGTTGAATTGTGCGTCAGCCAGCTTATTGTTGATATTCTCGTAGTCCGGATCCAGGAGCTTTACTTTTTCAAAGGCCAGCACTGCCTGCAGCCAGTCGCCGTTTTGGAGCGCGAACAGCCCGTCGCGATACAGGGTGTCCACCGCGGTGGATTGTTGCGTCAAGGCGTGTCTGATGCTGATGAGCTGCGCTTCGATATCCCTGAAGCCCGGGCTCAGGGTCTCCAGCTCCTTGAAAGATGCCAACGCCTGGTCCCACCTTTTGGCCGCCATCTGAGCTGTGCCCTGCTCATAGAGCTCGGTTAGCTGCGATTCTCGTGCTTGCGCCCTGGACCGTCCCTGTTTGACCTGGCGCACCAGCCTGGCGACATCCTTGTAGCCGGGGTCGATGTTCTGAACGCTGGCGAAGTGGTTGAGCGCCTGGCGCCAGTTTTGGCTCCGCAGAGCGGCAACACCGTTTTGGTAGGTGCGCTCCAGCTCATCCTCCTGAACCGCGTTGTCTGCCAGGTCGCGGAGTCGCTGCAGCCTGGCCTGGGCATCGCGAAAGTTGGCATCCGCTTTGACGATTTGTTCCAGCAATTTGATCGCTTCCTGCCAATTCTTCTCCTGTGCAAGCTTTGCGGCGCGGTCGTAAAGCGCGTTTGTGTTTCGGCTTTGCCGGTTCGCCTGCAAAGCCGTCTTTGCTTCCCGCACTTTGGCCTGAACCTCGCGGAAGCTCGGGTCCGATTGTATAACTTCGTTGAATGCCGCCAGTGCCTGCTCATAGCGTTCATTATTGAAATAGGACAGGCCGCGGTGGTAGACCTCGTTGAGTGATTTCTTGTCTGTCGCCTCCCTGAGCAACCGGTCGAACTCGCGTGCGTTTTGAGGCCAAAGGTCTCTGCCTTGCTCCAGCTCGATCACGGCCTGGGCAAACTGGCCGCGCAGCATATAGATTTGACCGAGCTCGTAGGCGATGCGTCCTTTCAAAGCGCGGTTGTTCGCCAGATCTTTTGCTCCTTTGAGCGCCTCCCGGGCGCGCTCGATGTTGCCCACAGTTGCATGCAGCGTGCCGAGCTCAAACAGGATCCTGGTTTTGATATCGTTGTTCAGGGCATAGGGATTGGTGAAGTATGCTTTGTTGAGGGCGACTTCTGCTTCGGGATACAACCCCTTGGTTTTGTATGCCAGCCCCAGGTAGAAATATGCTTCGACGTAGTTCGGATCGAGCTGCGTGCTGCGCTCAAATGCGTCGATTCTATCGTCGACTGCGGTTGCGTCCAGTCCTTTTTGAAACCAGTCGGATGCTGATGTTTGGCTGTGGAGGGACGGGATGAAAACCCCTGTGACGATAGCAAAAGCGGCGACCGAACTCAACCGGTTCAACAGTGATAGACCGTTTGTCATGACACCTTCTTAATTGTTGCTTCTCGAGATACCTGAGGGTCGATCGTGGACCCTCGAGTCAGTGATCAGGCTTTGCTTGCGCGAGCCTGGTTTTGTGCTATCTTCCTTTCACGCGCACTTTTGGTTCTGTAAGTGATAAACCCGACCGCAAGGAACAGCAATCCCACGGTAGCCGCCAGGATATTGTATGCGGCAGAGCTTGGAGGGGCGTAGGCTGCGTACCCCGTGTGCTGCGCGTTGCCATACGCCTGGCCCCACACCACGTGGTTCTCGCTGATCCGTGAGTTGCTCTGGATCGTGTAGATGTGCCCATCTTTACGCCGGAAAATGAGATCGAGATGGCCGTTGCCTTCCAGGTCAGCCACCAGGAATGGGGAAACGACCGGGTTGCCCTCGTTTTGAAACCGAGCAATGATCTTGCCGCTGCGACCGTTGAAGATGAAAACCGAGCCGCCAACACTGCCCATCACCACGTCGTTGCCGCCATCCTTATCCAGGTCCACGAGCGTTGTGGGCGTGGTGAAGAAGTCATCGCCATCGGCGTAGTACTCCCAGGCCACTTTCTTGCGTTGCCTGGAATCTGCTGCGCCATGCAACACCTTCAAGGAGCGATTGGAGATCAAGACGATATCCTCAAACTCGTCATCGTTCAAGTTTCCAGACACCGGCGCAAGCGCCTCGTCGATGAAATTGAATTCGTTGTGCAGCTTTTCATGCCACAGCCGGTTGAACGTGTTGCTTTCGATGGCGAGGTGGCTTCCGCTGGTCGAGGCGAGCACCAGGTCGATCAGGCCATTTCCGTTCACGTCTGTCATCGCGATGGGATAGCGCAGCATGTGCTCCTTCGTGCCGTCGTCCGTCGCCGTGCTGACCGCCTGGTTGAAATCAAACACGCTTCGGACCGCGCCGGCACCGCCATCGATGATGAGCAGCTTGCCTTCATCGGTCCCCACAAATACTTCGGCCCTGCCATCACCATCCCAGTCCATAGAGGAGGGCACGGCGTCGATGGTCAGCCCGGTCTCGAGGCGCTTCCAGACCATCTGAAAGACATCGCCGTAACCAATATGCACCTGACCCGTGCGCGTGCAGATGGCGACATCGGGCAGGTCATCGCCGTTGAGGTCATTGACCACGGCCGGCCCGCTGACCATGTCTCCCAGGATAGGACTCAGCCAGATTTCCGCGCCGTTGCTGCCATCGAGCGCGCGCAGACGGCCGTCCTGCCCGACGACAACCACGTCCTGCAAGCGATTCTTGTTCAGATCGGCCAGCACGATCGGAATGTGCGGCATGATGCGGACCTGGTCGTTCTGCCAAACCGTGTTCTTGGTGCTCCCTTCCAGGGCCTTCAGTCGACCGGCGGCGTCAGTGAAAACAACGTTGACCCTGCCATCACCGGTGAGATCCGCGGCCGCAAGATTCGCCTGCGAGTGGCTCCGGTCGCGGGCAAAGGCGAGCTGCTTTGACGCGGCTTCATCCTGGTACCAGGTTTCCTCAACGACTTTGAGCTTGTCCGGCTTGTTGGTGACCGCCAGGCGGGTTTGACAGGAGATTCCCAGCAAAACGAGCGTCGAGAGCGCGAACACCACGGATGACATCATCGCGAGTGTGTAGGCATGACGGACCCACCAGGTGCCGGCTTTTTTCGGCGGTTTCAGATCCGGATTGGCCCGACTGATCATGCGAAGGATCGTGCTCTTCTGGTCGCTGACGATTTCGATTTCATCCCCCTCATAGACCGGATACTCGTCCTCCGGCTGCAATTTGACCTGGTTGACGTACGTCCGGGTCTTGCTGCGTTTGTCACTGACATAGAATTTGTTCTTCCGGTAGCTGACCGTGGCATGCCGGCGTGAGATGCTGGGATCGAGCGCCCCTTTCTCGGTGTTGCGAATGACAATGTCATTGAGCGTGTTGTCACGGCCGATTTTGGTGTCTCCGAGGTTGAGGGGATATTTTTTGCCGATGTAGGGCCCATAGACGGCGACCAGGGAATAGGCGGATTGCGCGCGGCTGTTCTGTTTTGTTTGCGGGGCCGCTGAATCGAGCGGGGGAGCCTCTGGCAACGCCTCGATTTCATAAAACTCGCTGGTCTGCGCCTCAGCAGGCGTGGTTTCGACCGAAACGGTGTCGGTGATGGAAGACTTGCGCCCGTCCGGCTTCGCCGAGGGGTAGTGGTAGGCGTTGCCGAAATCATCCTCGCCAATGACCTCGATTTCCTCTGACTGAGAATCGAAGGTGTAGGGTTTGTTGTCGAAAGTAATGGTGAGCCCGCCCACCGACAGCTCATCCCCATGGACAAACTGCAAGCGATAGCGCAGCGGACGACCATTGATCAGAATGGGCGGTGTTTCGCTCAGAGGCTCCAGATAGAAACTGTTGTTTTGCCGTTCGATTCTGAGCTGCTTGCTGGCGAGGGGTTGACTCCGAAGAGCGATGTCGTTGTCCGGCGCTGCCCCCAGCGTGTAAACCGACTTCGACCTCTCGAGTTCGATGACTTGCACGATTTCAGATTTTTTCTTGATGATAAGCTTTGGCATAGCGGGAACCTTCATCATTTCTTGGGTAGATTGAACTCGATCAGATTCAAAGCCGCTGCGCTGATCACTACAGACTGCTCCCGGTACTCATAGCCATTCTTGCTGGTGCGAAAAAGATAGAGCCCGGGTGCGAGGCTGCCGTTGACCGTCCCTTCCTGATCGGTAATGTCAAACCGCTCGGGTGTGGCCGCGGGATTGTCCAGGGATTTGAGCCTGACTTCGACATTGCTGAGCGGGGCGTGTGTTTCTTTGTCGAGGATGACAACCGAGTAGCGGCCGTTGGCCGGCTCCATTCTGGCGGTCACAATCCTGTCCCTGGCCGAAACCTTGATGCGCACATCTTTGTAGCCCGCTTTTGAAAAGGTCGCATAGTACTCCTGTGGCGCGAGATTGACCACAAAAGGCGTGCGCCTGCCGGCTAAGACGGTTTTCTTGCCGCGCACCAACCTGGTGACAGCGGCTTTCAAATCTTTGCTCTTGCCATCGGTTGCGTCATAGGCCACAAACCTGACCTTGCGAGTCAATGACGCAAACATCTTTTCAGGCGTCTTGTTATTGACCATCACCGTGAGGGTGCGTGGGTTGTAGCCTTTTTTCTCGAGCACAATTTTGTGCCTGGCCGCGGTCAAAAAAACGCGACTCTTGCCGGTCGTGCCGACAGGATTCGGGTTGTTGTCGAGGTAAATGGCCGCGTTCTCCGGCGTCGAATGGATGACGACATACTTCCCGAAACGGCCGCGCACTTTGTAATGTAGCGTTGGGTTCGTGACCTTTTCAAACGACCACAACCGCCGGTCGTCGATCTCCTCCAGCATCTCTTCGGTATCGAGCGCAAAGCCGGTCAGCTCGCTGAAGCCGGCTTTGGCGAGCTCGAGCTCGCAGCGCTCCCCGACTTCCCAGGTCACCGAGCAGGGGGTTGTCTGGCCATACTTGACATTGTTGATGTAAACCTGAGCGCCCGATGGCTCAGATGCAATCTCCAGTGTTGTCTTGAAGCGAAAAGTGTACGGAGCGTTGCCGTTGCGCATCTGTTCCCCCTTGACTTCCGCCTGGCCTTTTCCCGGAACGAACAAAGATTTCACAATCGGCCGGTAGGGCTCGAGCTTGAGCTTGAGCTCGTAGACCCCGGGCTCGATCTTGTCGATGGTCAACGGGGTGACGCCTTTGATAAGCTTGTCATTCAAGTAGACCCGGGCGCCATTTGGCACAGAGACGACTTTTATGGCAGGGGGCAAGATGAAGTCGTACACGCCCGCGCCAAGCCCTGTCCATTGAAAGAATACATCCAGAAGCAGAAACAAGGCCACGACTGCGCCGGTGATCCACAATGTTCGCTTCAGGCCACTGCGATTTTCGCGTGTGGAGAGTCGTACGACGTCGATGACCGTCTTTATCTCATCCCCCACCTCGAAGTAATCCGGTGGCTTGACCAGAGACGTGGCAGTCGTGGGTTGTGGCAGGGAGGCCAGATTCTCTGTTTTGACTTCGTGCTTAGAGCGGCTGGTGTGCTCGCCATTCGCGACCTCGGTTTGCGAGGTGGAATTGTTCTGAACTCCCTGTGGAGCCGGGGATTTTTTTCCCACATCATCGAGCACCACATCAGAGAGTTCATCGGAATGTGCCAGTCCAAATTTCTTCACAGGCGGACTGAGGGGGCCCACAGGCTCTGTGCACACCCGGACAAAAGTGCCAAGCTCCGTGTCGATGGCTGCGGCATCGCTGTTCAACACCAGGTACGTGACCAGATCGATATAAAACTGGTTGGCATTTTGATACCGTTTTTGCGGAGATTTCTCCAGGGCCTTGCTCATGACTTGCTGCAGCGGTTTGGGTACTCGAGCTGAGTGTTTGAGTTTGAGTCGGCCATTCCGCAGCGTTTCGATAATCATGTGCTGTTCCCGGTGGGAGAAGAACCGTCTGCCTTCCAGCAGCTCGTACAAAACCAGACCGAGGGAAAAAATGTCCGAGCGCCTGTCCATCGTCAACGCCGCGTTGACATGTTCCGGCGACATGTACTGGACTTTGCCTTGCAGCATGAGCGAATCTTTTTCCTCGATCGCCGCCTTCTGGGCGCCCGCAATGCCAAAGTCGATGAGCTTGACGCCGCCGGATTTGGAAATCATGATGTTGCTCGGCGAGACGTCCTGGTGCACGAGGTTGAGCGGCTCGTGATTTTCCGTATTGCTGCAGTTGTGGGCATAATCGAGCGCCTTACAGATTTCTGCCACGATGTGGACGGCCAGATGTTGCGGCAACGCGCGCTCCTTCGCTTTGCTTTGCTTTAACAAGGTGCTCAGGTCCAGGCCATCGATGTACTCCATGACGATGTAGAATTGTCCCGAGTCCGTCCGCACCAGATCGAAAATGTGAACAATGTTCTGGTGGTTCATCTTCGCGACGTGACGGGCTTCCTTCTGGAACTGCTCGATATACCAGGCGTCCTGCAAGAGATCGCGATTGATTTCCTTGACGGCGATGTCTTTGGCCAGCACGCTGTCGTAGCCCTTGTAGATGGTGCCAAATCCCCCGCGCTTGATCACCGTGATGAGCTGATAGCGGTTGTTGAGTAGCTTGAGCGCCTGCATAGATTACGCTGAATTAACCCTCGATGATGTGATATATTTGCGATTCCCTTCCACTCTGATTAACCTCTTAGTTGTTGATATATGCCACTTCTTTCCTGTCCAGCAGTCTCGGGAAATAAGGCGGTGTCCGTTCTTTCAGCCTTAGATCATAGACGTGGTTGCGCAGGTAACCATTTGCGACCGTGCCACCGACGACCACGCCGGACGGTCGGTCCTGATAGACGGCCAGCGAGCCGAACATGGTCAGAGTGCCTTTGGGGCCTCCTGTGCTGTACCCGTCGACCTTGAACTCGTTCAGGGCCATCATGGCCGCGTCGATTTCAACATTGGTGAAATCCTTCTTCACCCGGATGTTGTGCTTGGCGATCAAGCCAAGATAGTCATTTGAGCCTTGCATGCTTCTGGGATCGTTGAGGTAAACGATCGAGCTGTCGACTACGATGTCGTGCTCGGCCAGGATGGTGACCTGCCCGCCAACCACGCCCTTGATGTGAATATTGTTGGTCCCGGTCAGCATGATCGTCCCGTTTCTAGCACTGATCAGGGAGTTGCCGGAGGCCGCGCCTTGCGTCCAATCATAGGAGCTGTCGGCTTTGAAAGTCAGGTGCAGGTCGGCGCCGGCAAAGAGATGACCGCCGGCAGTGATGACCTGCTCGAGTGGCACCAGGGCGGCGTTGTTCGGCAAATGGATTGCGTCGATGCCGAATTCGACGCCGCCGAAGGCCCTCGCTTCAGTGGTCATGACGTCGACGATGTTGAAGCCGCTGGCGGTAGAGGAGACTTTGCTGAAAAAAACGGGATTGCCGTCGATGGTGATGGAGGTATTGGCATGAATCGCTCCCACCAGCGTATCGCCCGTGGTGTAAATGATATCCGAAAGCCAGGTTGCGCCGTCAACAAAGTAATAATAATAGGAATAGGCTGGCCGCATCATCACAATTGTGGTAGAATCGGCGACGCCGTCATAGGTACAGACGATGGTCATGAGACTCTTCTTGGCTTCGGTCGTCGAGTCAGCGGTAATGTCTTGCAACATCAACTCGCAACTGACGTCGCCGAATGAGAAGGTTCCGGCAGCATTGGTTGACTTTATCGCCTTTGAAATGACAACGTTGCTGATGCTTTCTTTGGCATTGCGAGCGATGATTTTCTTGTATTGCTCCACAAGCGCCCGTGAGGAGCGTTGCTGGCTGGAGGTCACATTGAACATCATACCGCCGAAAATGGTGGAGAAGCCCAAAACGATGATCAAAAGCGCTCTACCCATTTCGATTCCCCTAATTGTTTAATCAAAATCCGTGTCGCTGATCTTTACCAGATTCTGCGGCACAATCCGTTTGTTCCAAACAACCCGCGGATACTTCTCGTCGTAGGCGTACAGACTCTCCACGGTCAGCGAGACGTCCAGCATCCTCACCTCCGAGAGGTCTGCGGGGACCGCGGCAAGCTCGTCGAGCAGCCGGACCGAAAAGCCGACCACGCCGGCGGGCGTGTCCACGGTGTTGACGCCGTCGACCACGCGGTAGAGAATGAAATCGTTGGGGTTCTGGGTCGCAGCAGCATCAGTATCAGATGGAAGACTGGTGTAGTAGCGCACGAGCTCGGGTGCGCCGTCTTCATTGAGATCGGCCCAAAACGTGATGTCCGAGCTGTCCGGATTGGCGACGATGGGCGGTAGCGACACCGGCAGACCGGAGCCCATCTTGCGGAAATCACTCTCGATGATTTCCATCAAAGATGCGGTGGATTCTTGCGCCATCAGCTCGTAGGTCTTTTCCTGCGCGTGCTCGACCAGCCCGCCGTAAAAGCGCATCACACTCAGAAGGAAAAGGCCGCCGATGGCAATACTGCCGGTCAAGGCAAACATATCGTTCATGACATCACCCCCTAATTCTTTTTGTAAGCAAAAACGTATTGCGCCTGCACCAGATTGGGCAGATACACTGTGTCGACCCGGACGGTCAACTTTTTGTAGAAGGTCTGATAGGCCACCGGTAGGCTCAGATCTGCCTCGTCGACATAATTGACCTGAACAGAAACCTCCATCGGCCCGATAGCAGTCGTGACTGTTCTGGTCAGACCATTAAAATCATCGACGTCATCCACGTTGGGATAGCCTTCGGCACCTCCCGCGCCAAGGGAAAGCGTGAGTTGGGCCGGGGAGGTGACTGTGCTGTTGATCGTACTTTCATCAAACGCTTTCAGCTTTGCTTCTTCGACAAATCGCTGCGCTAAGCTGAGCGCGACAAACTCCGCCTGTTGGCCATAGATAGCGTCAGCATGTGTCATGCTGAGGCGATTGACCGTCACGGTGGTTAGAGAAAAAGTCATCAGTGCTGCGATGGTTAGCAAAAGTTCACGATGTCCCATGATTACCTCCTGCGACGACTGCTCCGGCCGTTGCGGGCTTTGTTGCCGTTGGCCGATTTCAACTGTCGCACTTTTCTCCTGAATTCCTGACGTTTTTTTTCAATGTTGACTCTTTTGTTCGCTGCCCGCGCCGCGATTCGTTCTGCAACCGTGGGCAGGACGCTGGCTTGCAGGATAATGATCAGCTCCCGTTTGGTGACCTGTTTGGAGTTGTACCCGAATAGATAGCGCAAGCCAAAAAACCACGGCGGCAGGTCCTTCAAGATTGGGATGCCGCGCCGGGTGCTGCTGACCTGGTTGGAAAACAACCCGGCGATAATCGTCTCCTCACCGTTGAGCAGCAGGACCTGGGTGTTGCTTTCGGTGATCGCTTTGGTCACTGCAACCGGGTCGGGGTTGACGCTGCTGCGCTCTGCGTCGATGTCCAGATGAATAAAAAGCGAGTCCGGCCGGCCGATGACCTGTGGGGTCACGGTCAAGATGATGCCGGATTCATATTCGGTAAAGCGCGTGTTGCCGGCAAAATCCCGCGTGGTCAAGAAGAAGTTGGTGCCCACTTTGATCTTGCCTTCCTCGCCGTCGAGCACTTTGATCTGTGGGTTGGCGATGACTTCCCCTTTGTCCAGCGACTCGAAGGTGCGCAGCAGGGCAAACACATCCCAGGTTTGCACCCGGTTGCGTAATTCAACGTTGAACAGATCCTTTGTCACTTCATTCGCAAATTTGCTATTGACCCGCACGCGCCCGTCCTTGAGCAAAGACCAGTCGATGCCGGCCTCGGCCAGGGTGGCATAATCCGCCTCGAAAAACACCGCGTGGATTTCAATTTCGCGCGTTGAGGTGTCGATCAGATCTTCCGGTTCCGGCTTCTGGCCGGCACCGGTCGCAGACTCGAGCAAGGGCACGACTTCGTAGTATCGCTGTTTCTCGTTATATTTCATCAGGTTGGAGCGCAGAATGTATTCCAGCGCCCGTTTCCAGTACATGTTGTTGACCATGACGCTGATCGGCTTGCTGCTTTCTTCGGTGTCGATGATGGTCTTGCCTTCGAACTTCATGGAATACTGACTGAGTATGTCGAGCGCGGTCTTTAGCGGCAGACTGCGATCAAGGGTGACGCGCTCGTCGGAACGAATGAGGCGCGCCGGAAAGGTCTCTTGTGCCAGGGTGTTTTCTATGTTGAAATAAACACAAAGCATGGCTATCATCAGGATGCTTAAACGATTTTTTGCTGTCATTATTAAGACTACTTCCGAATCTGTGCGACTTCTCCGAATCTAATTTCTCTCATTAATGGTCAGAATGATTCTCTCCGTCTTGCCGAATTTGGTCAACATAAATTCTGCCTCGTTGCGTTGTTGATTGATCCTGACCAGTCGGCCGAGGTAGACAGAGTCGCCAACTTTCAACTCCTTGACGGTGCCCGATTCATCTGCCATGAAGACCGAGCCGGACGTCACGGCCTTCAAAGAGGCTTTCTGGACGTCAATTTCCCCGGGCTTTCGTTTGGGAAGCTGCGGTTTAGGCCGGGGTTTGGGCGGTGTTTTCTTGACTTCAACGATAGGCTTCGGCACAACCAGGGCTTTAAAAATATCGTACTGGCGTGGCAGTGCATTCGTCTGCATTCCGGAGAAATCTGCCAGGTCCTCAGTCATCTCTGATTGGCTGTCAACAGAAAACCCGTTCAACTTCATCGCGAACTTGACATAGTCGAAATCATCTTGTCGACGGGTCAGGGTGATGGTGTCAATGATATACAAGATAGGCTCATAGGTCAGATGCCAGATCAATTGAACGATATCGTTGTACGGTCCCTCGCCCGCCAGGGTGTAGGTGAATTTGGTGACCAGGTCTGTTTTATCTTTCGAATTCAGCACAAAATCATAGTAGATATTCAGATTGTACGTCGAGACGATCCAGTTGATGTAGGAGAGCGTGAACGACGGCTCGTCTGCTGAGATGATTCGTTTCGGAGACTGCTGCCAGTGTTTGCTCAACTCTTCGTGGATGCTCTCGACATCGGTCAGGCGCCGCACCTCGTTTTGCGACTGGGACAGCAGCTCGCTCACTTTTTTCTCCTGGTCGATGGCGCTCACGAGCTTATTGGCATCTCTCAAATACATAAACGTGCCAACGATCAAAATCAAGATCCAGATGATGGCTAAAGTCAGGCTGTTTCGTCTTGCAAACACGGTTTTCCTCTAGGTTGCCGGGTCAGGGTTATGGACGTTTCTTGTATTTGATGATCGTGTTATCGATGCCAGACTCGCTTGCCAGCAGCTCCGACAACTTTTGCGCATCGTTGTACCGGATGAAGGCTCCGACCACAAGCGCGTACTTGCTTTCTTTCGCGCGTGGATTGCGCCTGGAAATCTTGACGGCGTACCCTCTCTTCTTGAATTTCTTGGATTCGAGCGCGGCCGCTTTGCTCGAGTCGAACGAGCCGATTTGCAGACCAAAGACGTAGACGCTGTCACGACCGTTGGCAGCGGAGGCAATCTTGCTCTCGGGTTTCTTGCTGGCGCCACCTTGCTGGCCATTGGTCACCAAATCTTGCGGGGCCATCTTTGTGGCAGCTCTCCTGACGTGCGCGACCCCGTTCGTTGACTTGCTGGCTCCGTTGCCGGCTGTGGTGCCGGCCAGAGCCACCTGTTGAGCTGGCGGTTGCTCCTGCTGCGATTTTCCGCTCCTGCTGCGCAGGAAAGTCATGAGGTCAAAGGCCTCTTTTTTTTCTGGCGCGTCGAGCTCCTTTTCCAGGTTGAAGAGAAAGACATTTGTTTCTTCGTACCCCGAGCGGGTGACCTTCTTCAAATTCGCGCCGCCGATGGAGGTGGCCAGGTGCGGGATCTTGTCTCGCCGTTTAGCCATGCCCGTCAGGCTGATCTGATTGTCGCTTTTCTTCAGCTCGGTGAGCCAGATGCTGCCGGTCGCTGGCACGTTGCGGTTCAGGAGCTGGAGAAACTTCATGGTCTCATCGTAGCCGGTGCTGAAGCTGTCGACCAGAGCAATCTTTCTTTCCATGGCGACGATTTGATCATCGAAGGAATGCACTCTCTCTGTCAGCGACTTATTGTCGTCGATCTGAGTTTGCATGTTTTTGATGCGGGTGGTGATCTTTCTGAGTTCGATGTTTTTCACCACCAGGGCCCACGTGAACGAGAAAGCTGATGCGGCCAACAAAAACATGAAGATATAGCCGTGCACCGCCAGCTTCGGCATGGTTTGCCGCTCCAGAATGTATTCGGGCAGCAGGTTCTTGTTTTTAGCCTTGTACGAACGCTTGAGGAGTGCTTTCCAGGCCAGCGCGATGGGTACAGCGTAGCGCGAAAATAGCAGACCCCGGTCCTTGAACCGCAGGTCTGACTGAATCTTCTTGGAGTTCAGGTAGCCGGTGACCGCCGAAGGGAATTTTTGCCGAAAGTAGTATTTCGCCTTCAGGCGGGAA
The DNA here is from genome assembly GCA_046757165.1 of bacterium. Taxonomy (GTDB): domain Bacteria; phylum Zhuqueibacterota; class Zhuqueibacteria; order Oceanimicrobiales; family Oceanimicrobiaceae; genus JBHHXT01. Next base: position 32,264 of record JBHHXT010000003.1, read on the forward strand.
GAATGGCCGGCCACCAGAATCTTGTTCAATTCCGGAATAAAGTAGTGGTCCTGTGCGAAGATCATCTTGCTGTAGATGACCTCCAGCACGTCTTTGGACATGCTTCCCTTGTGCACGATGGGCGTGATATGATAGATGTCACGACCCTTTAAGAAGATGACGCGAGAAAAATCCTGCTCGATGTAGATGATGGCGGTAATCTCGTCCTTGTCAAATTTGTAAATTTCCTTGACCAGGTCTACCAGCGCCAGCTCGTTGGTGTCCATCAGCACCAGATTGAGATTACTCGCTCTGAACTGGTTGACTTCCTCAATGAGATCGATAATGGGTGGGTGGTGCTCGTAATCGACCTGCAGGATCTTGCTATCGCTGATATCGATATAATTCGTGCGCCTGGCTTCCTCGTTGTCTCCGCGCCAGATTTCCATCCGTTCTTTCAAGCGCTTCTTGCGGTTTTGCGGCGCATGCTCTTCTTCGATAACATCATACTTGACGGTCAGGTGCGGTGAATTGATGGCCACGTTGGCCTTGATATGCTGAAACTTGTCGAGCAAGGAATAGATCTGGCTGACAGTCTTGTCATGTTCGGGCTCATTTGACTCTTCGCTATGCGCCTCGTCAGGGTCGAGTTTTGGCTCTTGAATCTCGAAGGCATTCTCCAGGTCGTTGAGAGAATCCGGCCCGGTTTTGCCCGGGTTGCGAATGCGGTCCAGGGGGGCATCCAGCTTGATGGACTCCAGCGCTTTGATGCGCGCCTTCCCGCGAACCAGGCTGAGAAACGCTGCTCTCACCTCGTTGCCGTTGATCGTAATGCCGATTGCGTGTCTGATCTTCACCTGTTTTGCCCCTCGTTGCCGTTGATCGTAGTTCCGATTCCGTCTCTGTTCTTTACCTGTATGCCCCTGATGATCAGCGGCTAGTAATTGTATTGTACCAGTTCCTCAAATCGCTTCTTGTTGTTGGCGTTGATGTACGCTTCAAAATAGGAGATCTTGTTCTCAGAGTACAGCCTGGCTAAATCCTGTTCCATGGTGTTCATGCCCTGCTCGCGGGACTGTTGAATGACCTGATAAATTTCTCCGAGATTGTCGTTGCGAATCGCCGTCCGGATCGCGTTATTGCTCAGGAGAACCTCCTTGGCCAGCACCCGTTTGCCATCTTCACTTGCCACCAGCTTTTGTGAAATGACGCAGCTTAGCACATCGGCCAATCTTGTGCGAATACGGTGCTGATCGCCGGAGGGGACCTCGCCCAGAATGCGATCGACGCTCTCGACCGCCGAGGGGGTGTGCAACGTGGAGAACACTTTGTGACCGCTATCCACCACTTCCAGGACGGTCATGATGGTCTCGGCGTCGCGCATCTCACCGATCATGATGATGTCGGGATCCTGGCGCAAGGCTTGAATCGTGCCTTCCTTGAACGTGTGCACGTCACGGCCGATCTCCCGGTGCTTGACAATCGACTTGATGGGTTGATGCACGTACTCGACCGGGTCCGCGATGATGACGATGTGCGCCTCCATCGTGCGATTGTTGGCGTCGATAATGGAATCCAGCGTGGTACTTTTGCCCGAGCCGGTGATACCGGTCACCAGAATCAAGCCGGATTTCTGGTACTTCAGGCTGAGGACTTTGGCCACTTCTTCGTGAAAGCCAAGTTTTGGAAAACTGATAACACTGTTGTTGACCCGGCGCATGTTGACCGCCAGATGGGTCAGGTCGAAATAGACGGTGGCGCGAAAGCGTGTCCAGCTATTGACCTCCTTATCGAAGACACGGTACGAAAAATCCATGTTGCGCTGCATGAAAAGCTGCTTGCGCTCCTCATCGGTCAGCAGGTTCAGGATGAGCATATCCGTTTCTTCGACCTCATAGACCGGCAGGGAGTTGTCCGGGCCTTTGGTGCCAAAGCACCGAAACCAGACCTGGTTGTGGCATCCCGGCCCGCCCAGGTCGATGTCCGACGCCTGCAATTGCTTCATCCGCATGAGAAAGGCATCAAAATGATTTTTGAGCGCAAGTTTGGTCTCTTCCGGCTGGTCTTCGAGTAAGTCGGAGATGTACTGCCACCGCTTGTGCGCGACCGGATGCGCTTTGATTTGGCTGCCTAAACTTGCGACGAGTTCTTTGCTTGTTTTGAAATCCATCGGTCTCTTGTCATAGTGCCAAAAAGGTTAGCTTCTGAAACTCCTGAGGCTAACCTTTTCCGTCCTGGTACCCGAGGCTGTCCCAAAAGCTGCTGAACCACATGAGTTGCTCAAGCTCGGGAGATTCCGGCCTTGTGCCGGAATGACACTTTGTGGTTTGTCTTTATTTGATTGTTTAGCGTTCTTACGTTTCTACTGTCGCTGCAATGATTTCACTCATGGTTGTTTGCCCTGCCATGATTCGTTTTCTGCCGGAGTCTCGCAGGGACAACATGCCTGTGCTTTCGGCCAGGCTTCTTACGGCTTCATCGTCGATGTCGTTTTTGGCGGCCAGAATGATCTTGCGTAATTCCCGGTTGAACAGAAGCGCTTCGCTGATCGCCACGCGGCCTCGATAGCCATCGAAGCATTGGTCGCAGCCCACCGGAGTGTAAAACTGCGTATTGGCGGCTTCCTCTTTGGAAAAATTCAGCCGGAGCAACTGGTCCGGATTGGGATCGTCGTTTGCCACCTTGCAATGGTCACACAGCTTTCTGACCAGACGCTGCGCCATCACCAGGTTGATGGCGTTGGCGATGAGAAAGGGCTCGACACCAAGCATGTAGAGCCGTGAGACGGCACTGGGCGCGTCGTTAGTATGCAAGGTCGAAAAGGTCAAGTGCCCGGTGTTGGCCAGGGAAATGGCAATTTCGGCTGACTTCAGGTCGCGAATCTCACCGACCATCACGATATCCGGGTCGTGCCGCAGGATGGATCTGAGCGCCTGGTCAAAATTCAGCTTGGGATTGAGCTTGATCTGCCGGGCGCCGGCAATGAGATATTCCACCGGCTCTTCGACGGTGAGAACGTTCTTGCTCGGGTCCGTCACATGGCTCAGCGCTGCGACCAGCGTCGTGCTTTTGCCGCTGCCGGTTGGTCCGGTGAGGATGACCATCCCTTGCGGCTGCTCGATCGCTTTCTTGAAATCGTTGAGCGCTTGCTGCTGCAACCCTATTTTCTCCAGCTCCGTGATTACTTTTCTGTCGTCCAGGATGCGGACGACCACGCTCTCAAACCGGCGATCGAACTCGACCCCGACGACGGGGAGGACCGACACCCGGAACCGAATGTAGAAGCCGTCGATCTTGCGCTGAATATAGCCGTCCTGGGCAATGGAGCGGTCAAAGCGGTCGATGTTGATGGCGCGGTCCTTGACGACCGCTATCAGCGCTTCCGGCTTGATCTCGGTTTGCGTGTACCAGTGCAGAAGCTTGCCGTCGATGCGGAAGTAAATGTCGGTCTTGTTGCCGTCTTTTGGAATCATGTGGACGTCGCTGGCGCCGCGCCGCACCGATTCCACCAGCATGCCCTCCACCAGGTTCACCAGGCGGCTCTTGTTGATCTCAGCATCCAGGGCCTCTTCGTCGACCTTACGATTTTCGTCCTCAAAGACCTCAATTTCTTCCGCCTCATCGAAGACCTTCTGCAGGAATTCGTTGTTGGAATAAAAGATCTCGTGAATCAGGCGCTCGATGTCTTCCAGTCTCGAGTAGGCGATATCGATGTCTGCGATCTCGAGCTTTCTGGCAGCCTCATAAAGCTCCTGATTGGTCGGATCGCCGGTGACCAGAACCAGCACATCGCGCTTGTAATCGTGCCATTGGAACGGCAGGATCTTGTTGGCCAAAAGTTCATTCGAAATCGCCTCAGGCATCCCGTAGACGATTTCTTTGATAAACTCGATGCGGTCGCGGTCGATGCCGGTCGGGGAGAGATCGATGACGGGAAAGCCATATAACTTGGATATTTCAACATAGATGAGATGCCGGTCGACCTTCAACTCGTCGATCAGGATGTCGAGGAGCTTGCGTTTGGCATTTCGGGGTTCACGACTCTGGATATCCGCCGCCTTTTGCAGCATCTCTTCGTTGACGACGCCCCGGGCGACCAGCGCCTGTGACAAACGCCCGAGACTTTTGGTTCCCGGCCTGAGATTGATCTCTGCTGTAATCGTGGTTTTTTCTGCTTTTCTAACCATAGTTCACTTCAGTTCACTTCGATAGCGGTGATGGAGGACTCACAAATCCGATTTCAGATGACACCAGGGTCAAGCCGACCACCAGTAAGGTGATAAATATCGAAACCATGACATTGATCATGTCGACCAGCTTGCTCATTTTATGTTTGGTTTCTGTTTCATAATAGTTTGCCAGTTGCAGCGCCGTCTCCCGCAGGGTTCCGGATTCCTCCCCGGACCGCAGTCGTCGGACGGCGGTCATCGTAAAGCAGTTGGCGCGGATGAGACATTCAACGAAGCTCTTGCCCTCTCTCAACATGCTCGGGATGACGTGCCCGGTGATTTGCTTTTCAATGTATTTGTTCCGGCATGATTCTGCCGCAATACGAATGGCGGTGATGTTCTCGCCCGAGCTGCTGTAGAGCGAGTAAAAGACGCGCGCAAAAATCTCGATGCTCGTCTTGTGCAGGATCGAACCTACAACGGGTACGCGTATCACAGTCCGGTCGAAAGTATATCTGCCTTTTTCCGTTCTGAGCCAATTGAAAAATAGCACGAGTGGGGTGATGAACAAGATGAAAAGTATGCCGTAGTAGTCCTGCAAAAAGTGGCTCAAGTCCATGGTTGCACGCGTCATCGGCGGGATATCAATGCTATACTTGGTCAGAATGTCTGTCATTTTGGGAAAAATGTACATGACATAGAACACCACGGCCGCGAGCATTCCCAGAGTGACAAACATGGGCATAAACAGGATGGTGCGCAGATTACTTCGAAATTCTTCATCCCGCTCCAGGAACCTTGCCGTGCTTTCGTAGATCGCTGCCATATTCCCGCTGGTGGAGGCCACGGCCATCATGTGTGCTGCAAACTTGCCGAACACGTCGACGTGTTTGCTGTAGACCATGTGACCTTCATTGCCGGCTTTCAGGTCCTTCTGGACATCGCGAATGGTCTCACGCAGCCGCCTGTTTTCGGTGTCATCGCCGACGAGCGTTAAAATCTCATCGTAAGGAAATTTCTCCCGCAACAGGTCCGAGCAGATTCGAATGAACAAGATCAAATCCTTGGTCGGGACCTTGAGTTTGAAGTTGAACACTTTCTTGCGGACGTAGAAAACCCGGTAGCCCATCTTGATCAGGGCATTCTGCAGCTCCTCTTTTGAAAACGCTTTTTGTTCACCAAAAAGCGGCTTCTCCCGTCCGCGCTGAACTTTGTAAGCAAAGAGCGTTTTCTTTTCAATGGCATCAATGCGAACGCCTTTGCTTTTGACCAGCCTTTTGACTTTTTCTTTGACCGTCTTGTCGTCCGGACTGAAGACGACGCCTTGAATCGGTTTTCCTGTGACGTTGACGCCGGTGTATCGGTATTCGGGCATGAAAATCGCTCTGATTATGAATTCAATTTACACAAGTTGGGGTTGGACTGCGTCCAACCCCAGCCTGCCATGGTCGCTTATCTGTTGGTAATCGCGGTGGTGACCCCGTCTCGCGTTACGGTCGCGTCGATGGTGACGTTGACTGCATCTCCGTCCTGGTCTTCGACGCCCACAAAACGAAAAACCACTTGCGTCGCCGTGCCGGCCGTTTGGATTGAATAGGTGCCATCCTCGGTGGTGGCGGGCCAGGTCAATTGCGCGGTCATGTCAGTGCCCGTTGCCAGGGCCACAAATGAGTTGCCGCCGCCGCCCGCCAGCACGGGTTTGCGGTACCAGTCACGTGCTCTTTCAGAAAGCGTCAGGATGCCTTGCATGCCGGCGTCCTGGTTGGCCCGGCCGGCGCTGGTGGTGACCATGTTGATGCCAACCGCGATTGAAATCCCAACAATGATGGTGCTGAGAACGATGAGTAAAAGTTGCTGTTGTCCCATGAGATGTTACTCCTTAATTTGACGTTACTCCAATTTGTTGGCGAATTGTATGAGATTCCCCCGGGTTGTTCGGCTGTCACCTCCTTTCCGGCCCGCGGGTGCCGGTGCTGGTTCGCTGTTTCATGGTAGTTGTCAGTATGAATCGCGCGCCTGCGCGATCTGAAAATTGAAATTCGAAAACAAGATTCGTTCAAAATTTTTCTTCAAAAGGTTGACCACTTGCTCCGCTGTTTGAAAACGGTTATCCGGTTGCTTTTCCAGACATTTCAGCACCAGGGCATCACAGAATCTCGGCACCTGGCTGTTGAGTGTCGACGGCGGCGGCGGGACGATGTTCAGGATGGCCTCGGCCAGACTCGGATAATTGCCCCCCATAAACGGGTGCTTGAGCGTCAACACCTGGTACATGATGACGCCCAGCGAAAAAATATCGCTGCGATTATCACCGCGTTGTCCGTGCAGTTGCTCCGGTGACAAATACAGGCGCTCGCTCTCGTCCTGTAAATTGTCATACTCATCAAAAAGCGTCCCAGGAATGAGAAAGTCCATCAGCTTGGGCTCCTCGTTACCTCCAAGCATGATGTTGTTTGGCTTCAGGTTCAAATGAAAGAATCCCAACCGGTGGCTATAAACCAGGCCCTTGAACACCTGGTAGATGGCTTTGATGAAGCGCTCGCCATTGAAATTGCCATTCTTGAACATGGCCGTGAAGGGCACCCCCTCGACGAATTCACGCGCGATATAAGTCAGATCCTGGTCTTCGTCCACTTCGTAAATGGTGACAATATTCGGGTGGTTGAGCTGCCCGAGCGCTGATGCAATCTGATAAAACTCCCGTTTCTGCGGGTTGTTGACCGGCAGCGAATTGAAGACTTCCGACTGGATGACTTTCAAGATGACAAATCGCTGTAAGTTGGTATCCTTTGCTTTGTACACTTTGATCGCGCCCTTACCCCCCAGTTCCGCCAGCAGCTCGAACCGACCCAATTTTTTGATGTACCCGAATTTGAGCTCATCAATTGGATTGCGCCAGGCCACTTCAAACAGGCTCAGATTCTCCTGCAAGTATTTCAATTTGAACTGCCCGATGGCATTGACCTTGAACCGGTTGGAGCTCTTGATCTCACGGTAGGCTTTGGCGCTCAGAAAAATGCGGTCGGTTTTCTGGAACACTTTGCCGTACATGGGCTTGTCCTGTACCGAGAGATCGGGTTCACTAACGATTCCGATTTTCAGCCCCGTACTCAGGTCGCGCAGCGTCTGTTCACTGTTGTGAAGCAACCCCTCGCGCGCATGATGAACCCCGATGGCGAGATGGACTTGCTCTTGCGGTTCGTTGACAAAATTGTAGCGATTCAAGATGTTGAGCAGGTCCACACAGAGAGATACCCCCTGAATGATGTCGTTGGTGAAAATCAGCAGTCCGTTGGCGGTTGCCCACACGTGATTGACCTGGTACTTCTCGAGACAATCGGTGAGCACCGCGAAGAACTTTTTGCGTATTTGATTGACTTGCTCCATGCCAAAATCTTCACATATCTGGTCAAAATTGCTCAGCTCGATGGTGACCAGAATTTCTGTGTCCGCCGCAATGTCTAAATGCTCGCTGGCCTCTTCCTCGCTGGAGAAGATGGCCGCGCCCTCTTTCTGAAAGTCGTCGTAGGTCAGCGTAGAGCGCGATGCACCGGCCCGTCTGCTCATGGTCTCAAACGGGCTGAGCCGGTTGAGGACTTCGCCGCTGAGATTGAAAGGTGGCGCGCCACCACGAGCTTGTCCCCCCTGCTCCTGAGTCTCTTCCAGGGAGTGGTAAGCGTAGATACTCTCGGTTTCAACGGTTTCAGCGCTTTCAAAGCTGCCCCAGTACTCCTTCTCGAACAGGAACCGCTTCAGCTCCAGATAAAAGCTGAGATCTTGCAGGGTGTCGAATTTCTTTGTTTGGTGCAAGTATTCCATCACCAGGTGGCGGTCGATGAAGCTAAACCGCTGCGGTTGATTCCGGGTCTCGCCATTGAACTTCTTTTCCAAGTAGGTCATACAAAGCTGTCCCGTCAGCACATAAGGGTTTTCCGTTGTGTCGATGAGCTTCTTGAGCAAGTTGATCGTCTCGTGGAACTGCGCCGTTTGCCACGAGCACCGCAGATGCAAGTCCACGGCTTGCGGGACATAGCCGGACTTGTTGAGAAGCCTGGCCGTCACGTGTCGGCATTTGTCATATTGCTGCTGGCGGAAATAAGCCATAGAGAGATGGTGCGCGATTTTGTCAAACTGCGCGCTCTCGCTCCGGAGCGCCATTTCATACACCTGCAGGGCGCCCGCATCATCTCGCCCTTCCTTCAGGAATGATCTTGCCAGCACCTCATAGATTTCTGCGTTGTTCGGCTCATACTGGATCGCCTTCTGGTAGATAGCAAGCGCTTTTTCGTCGAACTTTTTCAGGCCGATGAGCGCTTTGCTGAGCTGCGTGTAGATGTGCTTGTTTGCCACCCTGAACTGCAGCAATTGATTATAGCGCTTGACGGCCTCGCCGTACAACCCCTTCTCCAGATAGGCATCGCCCAGCGCCATGATCATGATCAGCAAATCCTTGTTGTTTCTTGCGTCAATCGTCGGCATTGCAAAATTCGGCTCGTTAAAGAGCGAAGCTCTTCATTCGTTTTAACTCCTTGTCTACCGCCCGTTCGATAAGCTTGATCGCCTCCGCATCCTTTCTGCCCTCGATGATGTAGTGCTTGGCGACCAGCGTGTACAGCTCGTCCCGCCACTCAAATGGGATCTTGAATCGCAGGATAAGCTCGAATACTTTCATGGCGCGCCTGTCGCGACGATTCTCGAGATAATAGATTCTTGCCAACTTTCGGTACACCTGCAACTTCTCCGGGCTCTGCTGCACCAGAGATTCCAGTATTCGGCCTGCTTTGCGGTCATTGCCTCGCCAGAGCCAGATACTCGCCCGCAATTCCGGCGAAAGCCAGATAATGCCGAAAATCAGGCTCGAGACCAGCAAAACAATGGGCAAAACGAACAGCTCCATCTTCGTCATTCCGTTTCCACCGAAGAGTTTTCAGTGGCGTTTATTATTCTCCCCTCCAGCGCAGGTCCAACCACCAGGCAGCCCCTATTGTAGAACAGGTAGCTGCACTCCCGACACTTTGCGAATCACATTGTTGGAGGAATCAATTAAGAAAATCGAAAAGTCCCCGCTGATGAGTGGCGTGTCATCCAGGCGATAGGGATGAATTCTGTCAATTACGGTCCCTCTTTCATCGAGCTGTGCTGTTTGATAGTCTTTCAGGCTATTGAAAAACACCACAGCCAGAACGGCATCATCGCTCAGTGTGGAGCGAGTAATTGGCTGCGTCTGCGAAGCGATGAGGCTGCTCGAGTTTGCAGCGTTCGCCGGCAGCGCAACTTTCGTCTGGCGCGACCCGCCGGAGCGTGAAGCGGCCATCCGTGCTTTGGGATTGAAGTTTTGTAACGCCATGCCCAGCATAAAACAGAGCAACCCGGTGAGCAAAACCAGGCCGGGAACCATAAACCTACGTCGATGAATAGTCGTCATGAGCGAATGCTGATTGGTTTGAAGTTGTGGTTCACTGTAGTTGTCATGGATGAATCTGTCTATTTTCTGACTTAGTTTATTCTCTTCTTCCGCAATGGTGGTCGAGAGTCCCTGCCGCCTGGTGTCCTTGCTATCCTGGCTGACGCGGGCGATGGCAACAGTAATGTTGTCCGAGCCGTCTCGCCGCATCGCTTTCTGTATCAGCTTGCGCGTGAGGGCGTCGAGCGAGCCGTGGTTGCGCTCGAAGAGTCTCTTGATATCCCTGGGGCCTACCGAATTGTGCAGACCATCGGTGCACAGAATATAGGTGTCGTCTTTCTTGTACTTCTCACAATGGATATCTATTTTCACCGTGGGCCCCGTGCCCAAGGCGCGCGTGATGACATTTTTTTGTGCAAATGTTTCGATCTGCTCTTCATTGATTTCCTTGTCTTCGATCAGCTCGTTGAGCCAGGAGTGGTCTTCGGTGAGTTGAAAGACCTCCTGGTCGCTGACGCGGAAGATTCTGCTGTCCCCGACGTGCACCATGGTCGCAAATGACTTATCGAGCGAGAGTGCGACCACCGTTGTGCCCATGCCACGCAACTTGCTGAACTGAGTCGAGATATTGTAGATTCTCCGGTTGGCCAGGCGTACCGCTGCGATGAGCCGGCAGGACGAACGCGCCAGAGTGAGCTCCTGCTCGTACAAGAAGTGCTTGACCAGCTCATCATCCATATGCTGGTAAATGTCCTGAATGGTCTCGACCGCGATCTTGCTGGCCAGACCGCCGGCAACTTGTCCCCCCATGCCGTCACAAACGATCACCAGGTTTTCGTCCTTCGAGATGTAATAGCTGTCCTCGTTGGCTTTCCGGACTTTGCCGACGTCGCTGTAGACCGCTGTTGTGGTTGTGATCCGTTTTTCTTTCAGCATGGTTTATCAGCGCAGCTCAATAATAGCTCAGCTTGCTTCTGGTTCGCCTGACACCGAACTGCAACCCCACCACCAACAAAATGGCGACCAAAGCCGAAGCCATGTAAGCGAAATAAATGCCACTGTTTCGTTTCAGGGCTGAGGCAGCGTTCGTGTGTTTGCTGTTGCCAAACGCCTGTCCCCAGACCACCCGTTCGGGCGTGCGACTGTTGCTGTTGAGTTTATAGAAGCGCCCATCTTCTCTCAATACCAAAATATCGAGGGTGTGGTCATTATCAAGGTCACCGATCAGAGGCTGGCTAACCAGTTTTGACTCACCTGCCGGATGGGTGATCAGCGTTCTTCCGGTGGCGCCGTCGAGAATATAGAGCGTGCCACGTTGGCCGGTGACCAGGACATCCAGCGTGCCGTTTTTGTCGAAATCGGCCAGAATGGGCTGGCCGATGAAGAGGTCGTTGGATGGGGTCCGGAATTCCCACCAGACCATTTTCCTATCCCGGCCTGCACCCGTACCCTCGAGAGCAATCAGCCTGCCCGCGGAAGTCTGGCTCACGACGTCCGCCAGGTTGTCGCCGTCCAGATCTCCCAGCACGATCCCCTGCGATCCGGCCCCGGCTTCAGTTGCCAGACTATCGTTGAGCGAATACCACATTCTGTGCAGACTGGCGCCGTCGAGCGCCAGAATATTTCCCTGTTCAGAATGGATGGCCAGGTCTGGGAGAGTATCTCCATCGAGATCCGCCACGGCAACCGGGCCTCGAACTTGGTTGTTCTGGTCAAAACTGCCAATGGCTTTGTTGAGTTCTTCGTTCACATTCAGTTCTTTCGTGATTTTTTGCTCGACTGCGTCGATCAGGAGCACTTTGCCGGTTTCGGTGCCGATCAGCAGGGTCGTTAACCCGTCCCCTGTTCTATCGGCGACGCTGATGATCGAAAGAACCGGCACCTGCAAATCCATCTTGACCCAGCGCAGGGTTCCCAGATTGGAAAGCCCGATGTAGACCGCGTTCTCGACCGAGGCGACCGCCACATCTTTCAGACCGTCACCGTTGAAATCGGCGACGACCGGAGGCCCGGTAAGGGGGCCTGCCAGGATTGGGCTTTTCCAGATTTCCAGCCCCCATTTGCCGTCGATGGCGTGCACGCGGTCGTCGGTTGATATGACGACGAGATCTGGCAGTCCTTTGCCATACAAGTCTTCGACCACGACCGGGAACTCCTGAATGGCTTTGAAATCATAGTTTGTCCACAACGGGTCCTTGGACCGCCCGTTGATGCAGTTCAGAAGCCCCTTGTTGTTGACGTAGATCAAGTCCACAGTTTCATCGCCGTTGACATCCGCAATGGCTGGATGAATGGCAAAACTGACCCTCTCCCGGGGCTCGAATTTTGAATCGATGTCGCTCGCACCCCACACGGCCTCAGAGAGTTGCAATTCACTCGGCCGACTGGTAATCAAACGTCTGTTTGCAAACGATTCTCCAAAGACAACAAGCGCCAGCAAGATCAGCAGAGCCGAGACCGCGTTGAACAACGGCAGTCTGTAGCGTACCGTCCATCCCCCCGCCTTGCGCGGGAAGGAGTAGTCCCAGTCCCCCTCTTCAACCATCCTGAGAATATGACTTTTGCCGTCGCTCTTGATTTCAATTTCATCTCCCGCGCGGATTTGCACCTCGTGGTTGATCTCGAGCATGCGCTGGTTGAGCCAGGTTCGACTTTTGCTCCGCTTGTCCGAAAGATACCAGCGGTTATTCTTGAATCTTAGCGTCGCATGTCGTCTCGAGATCGATTGGTCGAACTTGCCCCTGGAATTCTTTTTGAGGACGATATCGTTGAGTTTTCTGTCGCGACCAATTCGGGTTTCGGGTTCCTTTATTTTGAATTTCCGGCCCAAATAGTAGCCGTAAATGCCCAGAAGATACGCGGCCTGCGTTTCTAGTGGGCTGCCGGTCACCGCTTCCTCGGGCTTTTCGGTATCGGTGTAGAGGTCGACGGTAATGCCGCTGTTTGTGCCTTCGGGTTCCAGCGTTTCAGGGACGAGGTCACCGCCGATCAGAAAGTCCTCCGCGGCAGCGTCTGCCAGGCTCGTGCCGCCGTCCGGGTATCCGGGGCCGGGCTGTTCTTTCAAGTCGAGTACACCGTCTGGGTGGCCATACCCGTTAGCGCCTTTTTGGCCGGAGGTATGGCTTGCCGGATACTGTTCAGCATGTGACGTCGCCGGATGGTCGCTCATCCCGGGTTGGCCAGACCGGCTGGTCGTTGCCCCATTCTCCGTGTGCCATGACGATAGCTTGAGCTGAGTCGCCGGCGGTTCACGGTTGGTTGCCAGCCAGTCGTTGAGCTGGACCAGGGATGGCACGCCGACCATTCGCTCAGCGATATTGGGGCGTGGTCCCTGGGGACTGCTCGTGCTCCTCACCGGGCGCGCAGGCTGAGCGGCCGGTGTAACACCAACAACCGGCAGTTCGATACCAGGGCCTGTCTCCGAGCCCAAAAAGACGATGGTATGTTTTCCTAACTTGACTTCGTCGTAATCGTGAAGGGGTGTTCGCTGCGAGATTTTGTGGCCATTGACAAATGTACCCCACTGGCTCTGCAGATCCCGCACATAGTATTGTCCGTTTTGTTGTTCAAACTGAAGATGGAAAAAAGATATAACTTCATCATTGATGATTATGTCGTTTCCTCTCTCACATCCGACAGTGAATGCCTCCATCTCGTCGGGAACTGCCAGTTTTTTTACCACCTGGCTCCCCTTTTTTATCACCAATTTCGGCATTTACTTAAAGCTTAGTTTGAAGGAAAGATTTCAAAAACTAAGTTCGTTGTATCGCCAGCCCGCGCGATAACCGTCCGGCTCAGTTCGTTGTACCCCGCTTTCTTGACTTTGAGCACGTAGTTGCCCGCTGGCAGCCTGCCAATTCCTTCCCCGTTGACATCGGTTTGGTCGAGGAACGTCTCCTTTGAGCGTATCGGTTCTGTGGCGGTATAGTAGATGTCCGCCCCCGGGATGGGCACTTCGGTCAAGGCATCCCGTACCGATATTTCAACCATCGTCTTCAGTGGGGGCATCTCGACAACCACAGAGTGGGCCGCTCCTCCAACCCTGATTTGCTTTCGTTCATACCCCGGCTTCGAGAAAATCGCAGTCAGGGAATAGGCCGGCAGAACGATCTTGAAGGGTGTTTGTTTGCCTCCCCTGCCCAGGTCCCGGTTGTTATGTCTAATGCTGATGAGCGTCGCACCGATATCCCCTCGTTCGCGGGTACTGCTATCGCGAGCCGAGAATCGAACGCTGCGTGAAAGCACGACATTGACGCGCTCACTTGAAGCCTCATCCACCACCACCGTGAGTGTTTTGCTGATAAAGTTGTCCTTTCGCATTTCCAATTTGTGACGGCCCATTGGAAGCAAGAGCCCGTCACGATTTCCGGCCATGCCAATCATCTGGCCTGTCTTGCGGTCAACGATCTCTACCCCGGATGGCACCGATTCGATGAACACCCGTTTCCTGAAAATTCCGGTGATAGCATACTTCCTGTAAGTATCATTATATACGATCAACTCCCACAATCTGCGGTCATCGACTTCATCGAGTCCTGAAATTGTGTCGAGAGAATATTCGGCGAGTTTTTCGAACCCTGAACGCTCCAGTTCGATGGCGAGCGGGTGGCCAACTTCCCAGGTAATGGCGCACGGCGTGCGCTGGTTCAGGCGAATGCCGTTGATATAGACCTGAGCGCCCGGCGGTTCGGAAGCAATTTCAACCTCGGTGGTAAACCGGAACAAATAGGTTTGATTCCTATCCCCTTCGGCTTCGCCCTGGACGCGAATGTCGCCCTCTCTCGGCACGAACAGGGATTTGACAATGGGTTTGTAGCCGGCCAGACTGAGTTCCAGTTTATGCACCCCCGGAGCGATCTCATCGATAGCAAGCGGTGTCGTGCCCGCTACTTTCTTGTCGTCGAGAAAGAGCGTGGCATTCTCGGGCACGGTGGTGATTTCGATCGCGGGCGGAAAAACAACGTCATAGAGCCAGAGTCCAGCCCGGGTCCAGTGGTTCATGGTATCGAGAGCAAGGAACCCGGCAACGGCAATCATTAGGCCGATACAGGCTTGCACAATCCGTTTTTTGTTGTTTCTCGCTGAGATTCGCAGGACATCGATGACGGTCTTCAAATCCTCTTCGCCCTCGCCCTCGAATTCCATGGTTGAAAAATCTGTTGGAAATTGTTGCTGTGCCGGCCGCGTTCTATCCGGATACGATGGGCTCGCGTGCTTTGGCTGCAGGCGAGCCTCTGGCGGCAGCACAGGGGTTGGGTTGGCCATCTGCCAGTTGACCGAAGAGGCCAGGCCCGGGTCCTGTGACGTAAGCGGGCTGGATTCGAGCTTTTCTGGTGTGGTCGTGCTATAGTTTGGCGGAGTGATCGGAGGCGTCTGCACGGTAAACTGGTCGGCGAGATGTGCCGCCAGGTCGTCCATGAGCTCACCCGTCTCGTTGCTGGCGATCAGGTACTGCAGCAAATCGATGTACATGTGGTTGGCGCTCTGGTAGCGCTTCGACAGGTCGATTTCCAGGGCCCGCAACAAAATCTTGACCAGGGCGTGGGGAAGTCTCTTTCCTTTCAGGGCCTTTTTGAACCACTTCGGATTCTTGCCCGCTGCGATCACCTCCTCCTGCGAGGTAAACAACCGTTCGCCGGTAATGGCTTCGAACAGCACCAGGCCCAGGGAAAACAAATCCGAGCGGTGGTCGGGGTGATTGCCCATGATGAGCTGTTCCGGTGCCATGTAAGGAATTTTGCCGCGCAGCTTGCTGTCCTTTTTGGCCTTGTGATGGCGCCGCACCGACGCAATGCCAAAGTCGATGAGTTTGACCGCGCCATAGCGGGAAATCATGATGTTGGACGGAGAGATATCCTGATGCACCAGGTTTAGCGGCTTGTTGGTGAAGGCATCACGTCGTTGATGCGCATATTCGAGCGCCATGCAGATTTCCGACACGATGTAGATCCCGAGGTGCGCCGGCATTTTCTGGTTGTATTTTCTGGCGTGACGGTTGATTTTTTCCAAATCGATACCGTCGATATACTCCATGATGATATAGAGATGTCTGTCGGTGGTCTTTTTGAGCTCGTAGATGTGAACGATGTTGTTGTGGCTCAGCTTGGCGATGTTGAGCGCCTCTTCCTGGAACATGTCGAGGTACTTCGGATCATCTAACAGGTTTGGCGCGATCTCCTTGATGGCGACGGGTTTGTTGAGCTTTCTGTCCATTCCGTAGTAAACAATTCCGAAGCCACCTTTCTTAATCTCGCGAACGATCTCGTATTTCTCATCTAACATCCGATTGCCATGAAGCGTCATCCTAGCCGTCGACCTTTTGGAGAGTTTTCCTGATTAATAGACAGAAGGAAAGAAAATCCATTGTAAAAACCGCTTGATTTGTGTGACCATTAGCAATTAGTATGCCACTCGAATGTTATGTGCTCAAATCGCGATATGTTGCGGCATTTCAACCGGTTGCTTTCACCGGGCTCCTGGAGATCAGGCAGGGAATGCCTGTGTCCTTTTGATTCAGGTGTACGATTACTGGACAGCACTCTGGACAGGAATGAGGTCAAAATTTACCTAAATAATAAATTTATTTAAGATTAGTAATGCTGCCGGTGCGCTTTTTTTCTTGCATTTCAAGGGCTTTTGTCCTATCTTTTAATAAACTTTCAACCTGGGCACCCTTTTTCAACGCAACAACCTATGCTTGAAGATAAGCAAGACGTCACGCTGGCCGCACGCGACCCGCTCAACGATCCACAAGATGAACTTGCTTATTTGCGCTCCAAAGTCGCCGATCTATCCAGCCTGATCGAAGTCAGCATCATTATCAACACGACCCTGGAGTTGGAACGCTTAATGGCTCTGGTCATGGAGAAAGCCCAGAGCGTGATGAAAGCTGAAGCAAGCTCTGTCATGTTGATCAATGAGCAGAGTCATGTGCTGGAATGCGAAGTGGCGCTCGGCAAAGTCGGAGACAAAGTCAAGAAGATTCAGCTTCAGATGGGTGAGGGCATTGCGGGCTGGGTAGCACAACACGGCGAAGCACTCATCATTCCCGACGTCTCAGTTGATTCCCGGTTCTCTGCCAAAGCCGACGACTCGACGGGCTTTCATACGAAATCTATCCTGGCCGCCCCATTGGTGGTGAAAGACAAGATTATCGGTGTGGCCGAGGTGGTCAACCGTATCGATGGGCTGGCATTCAATCAGGAAGATCTGGAGCTGTTTTCCACATTTTGCCGGCAGGTCGCCATGGCGATCGAAAACGCGCGCATGCACAAGCTGGAGCTCGAGAAGCAGAAGCTGGAGCAGGAGCTCGAGTCGGCAAGAATCATTCAGCAAAGCTTCATGCCACAGGCATTTCCGTCGCCCGAGCGCGAGTTTTCGATTTCAGCCAAGAGTCTTCCGGCGGCTTCCGTCGGGGGTGATTTTTTTGATTTTTATGAATTTGACAACGGTTCTATCGGCATCGCCGTTGGCGACGTGACGGGCAAGGGCATCCCGGCCGCTCTTTATATGGCGAGGCTGGTCAGCGATTTGCGTTTGTTTACGCAAAAGTACAGGAACCCGGCCAGGGTGGTGCACGAGCTCAACGAGCTGCTTGCTGACCGCAGTCGGCGGGGAATGTTTGTTACTTTTCAATATGGCATTTTCGACCCGGAACAGCGGAGATTTACGTTTGCCAATGCTGGCCATCTCCCTTTTGTTAGAATTCATTCATCGCAAGACAGAGTTGAAGTCTTGACCGGCGGGAAAGGCATTCCCCTCGGGATCATGTCAGACATGAATATCGAGGAAGCGTCTGTCGTGCTAGAAAAGGGCGACTGCATCGTATCGATAACAGACGGCATCATTGAAGCCAAAAATAGTTCAGGCGAGGCCTACTCACTGCGGCGCACTTTGGAGGTGCTGGCGAAACCTCAGACGCGCGCTGCCGCTGTAGTCGACTGTCTCCTACAAGATGTGCAGGCTTTCACTGCGGACACCGCGCAGCATGATGACTTAACCATCTTAGCCTTGAAATGGAACTGAAATCCGGCATCCTTTCGCGCAGTCCCAATCCAATATCATCGATTTAGGAGTGAGCATTCGTGAACGAGATCATCATCAAACTGCCCAGTGATCCTCGATTCCTGAAGATCGTTCGAGGCGGCATTGCGCACCTCGGCGAGCTATGTGGATTCTCCGACGAGGAGTGCAATGCGGTCACGATAGCAGTCGATGAGGCGATTTCCAATATCATCAAGCATACCTACAACGGCGACAGAGAGCAACTCATCGTGGTGAATTTCAAGCTCCTGGAGGACCGCCTGGAAGTTGTCCTGCGCGATTTTGGCAAAAAAGTCGATCCAAAGACCATCAAGTCTCGCAACCTGGACGACATCAGACCCGGGGGACTGGGGGTGCATTTGATCAAGACAACCATGGATGTGGTCAATTATGATACTTCTCTGGAGGTAGGCAATCAATTAATTATGGCTAAGTACTTACCCGGAAGAAAAGAGGCGAGTTGATGTTGTTACTTAAGGTCCGCAAAGAAGATAACTGTTCTATTGTACAAATTGAGGGCGAAGTGGATCTATATTCATCCCCTGAACTGCGCAAGAAATTGATGGAATTAACCGGTGCCGAGGAGAAAGCGATCGTGGTCGACCTGCGAAAAGTCAGGTACATGGACAGTTCAGGCGTCGCCACCCTGGTAGAAACGTTGCAGCAGGTGGGCAAATATGGCGGTAAGTTGAAATTGGCCAATCTGCGCGATGCGGTCAAAGACGTTTTCGAGCTGAGCCGCCTCGACAAGGTGTTTGACATCTTCGAAACCGTTCAACAAGCAAAGCAGACCGGTTAATCGGGCATGGAGTACGTTGCGAAAATCTTCGGCAACATTGGACGCTACGCTCTGGACTTATTGGCGCAACTGAGCCGAGTGGCACACCTGGCAGGACAGACGTTCTATTGGATATTTGTCGGGCCGTTCAAAGGCAAAAGCTGGCGATGGCAAAGCACGGTCGAGCAGATGGTGCGGATTGGCTATCAATCCATCCCCATCGTGACGTTGATCTCTTTCTTTGTGGGTCTGATCATTGCCATGCAATCGGCGTATCAACTGGAGCAACTGGGCGCCACGATTTATGTGGCCAACCTGGTGGCCGTTTCGATCACCCGCGAGCTGGCGCCGTTGCTGACCGCCATCGTCATCGCCGGACGCAGCGGCTCCGCAATCACCGCTGAGATCGGCACCATGAAGGTTTCGGAGGAGATCGATGCCCTGAAAACCATGGGGTTCAACCCGATCAGGTTTCTGGTGGTGCCGAAAACCATCGCGATGATTGTCATGCTGCCGACCTTGACGATTATGGCCGACTTCATCGGAATCTCTGGCGGGTATATGATTTCGATGGCAACCCTGGATATTACCAGCGTGCGATACATCAACCAGACGATGTCCGCACTCTTTTTCCGAGATCTGGCAAGCGGCCTGGTGAAAAGTTTTTTCTTTGCCATCATCATTGCCAAGATTGGCTGCTATGAAGGGTTTAATGTGGAGGGTGGGGCAGAGGGCGTCGGAAAGTCGACCACCCGCTCTGTGGTCGCCTCTATCTTCTTGATCATCGCGGCCGATGTTTTTTTCACTGCGCTCTTCTTCTCGACGTTTTGATATGGCAGAACCGATTATCGAAATAAAGGATTTGGTGGTCAAGTATGGCGCCCGAACCGTCTTGGACGGGGTCGACTTGACGATTCATAAGGGGGAGTCCATCGCCATCCTGGGCAAATCTGGCTGCGGGAAGAGCACGCTGCTCAGGCATATCATCGGTCTGTCCAGGCCCGCTGCAGGACAAATTCTGATCAAGGGAATAGACATCACGTTCATGCAGGAGGATGAGAAGACCGAGGTCCTGAAAAAAATCGGCATGCTCTTCCAGTCCGCCGCCTTGTTCAACTCCATGACGGTTGGGGATAATGTCGCCTTACCTCTAAGGGAGCATACGGTGCTCGAAGAAAGCACCATCAGAATCATGACCAACATGAAGCTGGGGATGGTGGGGCTTGCGGGGTTTGAAAAATTTCGGCCCTCGCAGCTTTCAGGGGGCATGAAAAAGCGGGCGGGACTGGCGCGGGCCCTGGCTATGGATCCTGAGATTCTATTCTGCGATGAGCCCTCTGCTGGCCTGGACCCGGTCGTGGCGGCTGGCCTTGACCAACTGATCGTGCAGTTGAAGAAGGCGTACAAAATGACTATCGTGACCGTGACACACGAAATGGCGTCGGTGGAGATCATCGCCGATCGCATCGCGATGATGCACGATGGCAAGATTCTGGCAGTCGGCAAACCACAGGAGCTCAAAAGCATGCGCAATCCTGTGATTCAACAATTCTTCAACCGGGAGCCGGATGATGAGGAAATAGACAGAGAACGCTATGTGCTTTCGCTGACAGGCGGCTGAGCACAAAAAGATCCTTTCAGGACGACAGAAAAATAGCATGAATAACCTTAATCCGACAAGCTCGAGGCCAACAGCAACAGCCAACAGCTAACCACGGAGATCTTTGATTATGGAGTATACTTCTAGTGAAGTCAAGGTTGGCGCGATGCTGGTGGTCGGCTTCGGCCTGTTTGTTGCTTTCTTGATCGCCATTTTTGGCGTCACCTGGAACGAAAACACGAATGAATATCAAACCTGTTTGAAACAGATTCCCGGGATTGTTGAAGGGTCTTTAGTAAAATATGGCGGCATGGATGTCGGCGTTGTCACGGAGATTGCCCTGCCAGGCAGCGAGGATGAAGAAGCGCTAATTCGGCTGAAACTCGAAGTTGATGGCAAGACGCCCGTGCGAATGAACTCGCTGGCCTTTGTCACCTCCATCGGCATCATGTCTGACCAGCATATCGAAATCTCGCCCGGGTCACCTGATAGCCCCATCATGCCATCGGGCGGCACCTTGCAAAGCAAGGAAATCGTGAGTTTCATGCAGATGGCTGAGCCATTCAGCGAAATGAGCAACAAATTGCAAGTGCTGATTGAACGCACGAGCGAGATACTTAACGAGGAGAACCAGGCACACCTGGCCTCAACGATGGCGAGCATTGACCGGCTGGTCACGGACGGGGGAGACAGATTTGTCGAACTGGTAGACAATCTGGATACCCTGACCCGCAATCTCGCCGAGGTCAGCCAGAGCCTGAACGCCCTGATGGCCGACAATAAGGACAACTTTGACGAAACCCTGGCTCATCTCGAAACCACCACCAGAGAGACCAGCGCGCTGATCAGTGACGTGCGTAGAGCATTAGGCGAGTTTGAAAGCATGATTTCAGCCAATGGTGCGAGCTTCGTTGAAATCATGGAGAATTTTCAATATACCTCCCAGAATCTGGAGGAATTTACGAGAATCGTTAAGGAACGTCCGTGGTTGCTTGTCCGAAAAGCCGCACCCCCGGAAAGGAAATTTCCTTAGTCATCAAAGCTCAGGGGCGTTTAATGAAAAAACACGCATCAGTGGCATTGAGTTTACTGGTTTCATTTATCCTTACGGCATGCGGCAGCATTCCGCCGACCTATTATTATCGCGTGCACTACCCGGCGCACAGCTCCAACAACCGAAGTCCACATCTTCTCAAGACGCTTGCAGTCGCGCAATTCAGCGCGGATGTCCTGTACCAGGGAGATAAGATCGTCTTTCGGGCTTCGCCGTACGAGGCGCAGTTCTACCATTATCGTCGGTGGGTTGCCCCTCCCAAGAAGATTGTCACTGAAAAAGTGGTGAGACAATACCGGCAAGCAAGTCTGTTTGAAAAGGTTGTTCGGATTCCGTCGACGGTTCCAATCGACTATGTTCTCAAAGGCCATATCCAGGCTTTTGAAGAATGGGATGAAAGCAGCAGCTGGTATGGCATCGTGACCATCGAGTTTGCGCTGCACGAGGCGAACAGCGATTCCATCGTCTGGGAGAAAGTCATAACCGAGAGGACTCCGGCCGGCAAAAAGGAGCCGGTCGAAGTCGTCAAAGCGATCAGCGAAAGTCTCAACAAAGTCGTGACACGCTCAATAGCAGATATCAGAGAAGCGTTGAAAGCTAGTAAGACCGTTGAGCGAAATAATTAGGGTGTGCTTTGGCACCTTTGTTGATAGTTGGCAAACCACATAGGGGAAACGATGGGGAGCTTATCTTCATTAGAGATCTTGGTTGTTGAAGATAATGACGGGGTCCGCAATGCCATCTTCTATCTGCTTCGAAAATCCGGATTTGCGGTCGAGGCAGTGGATAACGGCCTGGCAGCGCTAGCGAGACTGCAGCAGCAGTATTTTGATCTGGTGATTTCCGACTACAAGATGAAAAAGATGGATGGCATTCAATTGCTGGGGGAGATCAAGAAGAATTGGCCTGCGACGGAGGTGATTATCATCACGGCCTTTGGCACCATTTCGCGCGGTGTGGAGGCGATAAAGCTGGGGGCGTTTGATTACATCACCAAACCGTTTGACAATCAGGAATTGCTCAGGATTGTGAAGCGGTTCGTGGAGAAGCGCGAGGCCGGGACGCAGGCGCGGGAACGGACACAAAAACTGCGGCAGTTGGCTGAGTTTGACGCAATTGTGGGGACCTCGCACAAAATGGTTGAGTTGTTGGAAGTGGTGGTGCGCATCGCCAGCAGAGACAGCACGATCCTCATCACTGGCGAGAGCGGGACGGGCAAAGAGCTGGTCGCCAAATCTATCCATGCGTTGAGTCCCCGTAAGCATAAGCCGTTTGTTGCAATCAACTGCGGCGCCATACCGGAGAACTTGCAGGAGAGTGAGCTCTTTGGCCATAAGAAGGGGGCGTTCACGAGCGCCGACAAAGACAAACAAGGCTTGTTTGAAGTGGCCGATGGTGGCACGGTGTTCCTCGACGAAGTTGCTGAAATGGCCGCCTCCACCCAGGTCAAGCTGCTCCGCTTCTTGCAGGACGGTGAGGTGCGGAGGATTGGCGACAGCTTTCCACGAAAGGTGTGTGTGCGCGTGATCGTCGCGACCAACAAAAACCTGGAAAGTGAGGTCAAGGCCGGAACGTTCAGAGCAGATTTGTATTACAGAATCAATGTGATTCCGGTGCATGTGCCGCCTCTGCGGGAGCGCAGGGAAGACATCCCGTTGCTGGTGAACCACTTCGTTCAAAAATACAACGATACCAACAATACTCTGGTCAAGTCCGTTTCAAAGAGGGCTTGTTCCATGCTGATGAATTACGATTGGCCCGGAAATGTGCGCGAACTGGAGAACGTGATTCATCGCTGTGTGGCGCTGGCGGCAAGTGAGGAGATTACCCCTGAGCTTCTCCCGGATGAAATCCGGAAGAGGGCGGCCGAAATAGCCCCCGACACTAGCGCTGGCAAGAAAAACCTGGCAGACATTGAGCATGAAGTCATCCTTGCGACGTTGAAACGCATGAAGGGCAACAAACAAAAAACCGCCAAAGAGCTCGGAATTTCCAAAACGACTTTGTGGAGAAAACTAAAAGTCTGAGTTTGTGACGCGGTCAGGAAAGGAGGAGTCTAGTGGCTGAGAGAAGTGAAGTGAGTCAAGGCAGGGCGCTTGTCTTTCGAGCCTTTCTCATTTTGATCATGATGGTCATTGTGTTTACGGTTTCTTATAGATTCTTTGACCTCGGGAAAGTGCATGAAAATCCCAGGTTATCTCATCTGGAAAAATCGCTCCAGGACATTCGGGCGGCCATGAACGTCGACAGCGTGCGGCAATACAATATTCAAAAGATTATGAAAATAATCAACCGATACAACAAAGACATGCCATCCGGGATGAAATACGAAATTGCCGATGAAATCTACGCCATGAGCGTGAAATATACCAACCTGGACGTGGATCTGATTTGTGCCACCATCACCCACGAAAGCGGCGGCACGTGGGAACCTGAAGTCGAATCAGAATCCGGGGCGATGGGGTTGATGCAGATCATGCCTGCCACCAGCCTGTGGATCGCCCATTACGAAGGCATTACCTGGACCTCGTCGGAAGATGTGCTGTTCAATCCGATTTACAACATCCGAATCGGTTGTCGTGAGCTCTCGACGTTTATCGACATGTACGATCTCGAAGGCGGGTTGGCGGCGTATAACGGCGGCGAGAAACGTGCGGCGATCTGGCTCGCCAACAATAAGGCCAAGGGGCTTCTCTGGGCCGAAACCAGCAACTACATTCCTCACATTCTCCTCCTGTATAACGAGTTTAAGGAAATTACGCTGTAACAATTTGTAGATGACGAAATCGAAAGATATCTTGACTTTGTCTTATTATTATTTAATTTCATGAGCTGTGCAGCCCAACCATGAATCATCTAAGTCTGCAAAACTCATGCATGCTTCTCCGAAAAGCCCACATCTGACTGAATCGCGGGAGTGGTCAAAGCATCGGGCCTACTTCTCCGACCTCTGCCAGGCAATCAATTCCAAGAGTGAGATAGAAGATATATGCCTTGAAATTCATCAGCACATCCAGCACATCTTACGGGTTGATGTCTTCAAGTGTGCTCTGCTGGATGAGCATTCCGGGGTGGCAGCATGGGTGTATGGCGCCGGACAAACGGACCTCTCCAATGTGGCCCCCTCGCTCACTGCAGATGATTGGTTCAGAGAGGCTGCTGCCAGCAGGGACATGATTTGCAAAGAGCAGAAATACGGGCAGGAGATCATTTGTCCGATGATTTGCGACAATCGTGTCCTGGGCGCCATCGTCATTGAAGCCCATCGCCCCGGATCATGGGCAGAGCAGGAGCTGGCGCTCCTGGCGATTATTGCCAGCTACCTGGCCCTGGTTCTGCATCATCACTCCCTGGTGGTCGAACTCGAGAACGTTCAGCAAGAACAAGTCCAGTTCGAAGAGATTGTCCGCAAGAATAAGAAGCTGCTATCCATCATCGAGCTGGCACGCTCGATCGCCCATGAGCTCAACCAGCCGTTGACGGGCATTTCCGGCTATTGCACGCTGATCAAGGAGCAAATCAGCGCCGACCATGAGATCGTGCGGGACATTGATGAGATTCAGCGACAGGCTGAACGATTGGAAGAATTGGTGTACAGATTTCAAAACGTGGCCCATGTAGAATATAGCGAGAACCAGAGAAAGAGCCCACCGTTCTAATGACGATTTTTTCAGTAAACAAAGTCTCATTGAGATTTCGATGGCAGAGACACACAAGCATATCTTGATCGTCGATGATGAGGAAGTCATTCGAGACATCTGCGCGCGCAGCCTGGAATCCCGCGGCTACCAGGTGGAGCTGGCCGAAAACGGTCTGAAGGCGCAGGAGCGGTTGCGAGAAAAGGCGATCGACGTCGTGTTCACAGATTTCAGGATGCCGTTGATGGATGGTATCGAGTTGCTGGGGGCCATTAAGCGGGATTATCCGCATGTGGAGGTGGTGATCATGACGGCGTTTGCCACCATCGAAAGTGCGATTTATGCCATGAAAAATGGCGCTTATGATTTCATCCTCAAGCCGGTCAAACCCGAGCTGATCCGAGTCGTGGCCGAGAAGTGTTTTGAGAGAATCCAGTTGAGCGAAGAGAACAAGGCCCTGCGGCTGGCGAATCAAAAGCTGGTCGACCTGCAAAACATGAAGAACAAGTTTATCGCCGTCACCAGCCACGAACTAAGAACGCCGGTCAGTCATCTGAAGGGATTCATCGGCATCCTGACCGACGACAGCATTCGCAGTCAGCTTTCGGCACGCGAAGAAGCGCAGTGTAAGCAGGTGATCATGGAAGCCATTTCCGACCTCGAGGAAATGGTCATGGAAATGCACAATCTCATCGACCTTGAAGATGGCAAGTTGATGTTACGATCCGAGTCCGTCGATATCAACCTGCTGAGCCGGAACTGTGTAAGCGCCTACAACTTGAGCGCAAAAAAACGGCACCACGTCCTGGACCTGACCGCGTGCGAGCAAGGCCTGATGGTATTTGTTGACCGAAGCCAGATCAAGGGCGTCATCAACGAGCTCATTCAAAACGCGATCAAGTTTACTCCAGACCGGGGAAAGATCAACGTTACCACCCGCAAGGAAGGCGACTATGCTGTCATCAGCGTGAAGGATAACGGCATCGGCATCGAAGAGAGTGAGCAGGGCAAAATATTCGAGAAATTCTATGAGATTCAGGACAGCAACTATCACAGCTCCAGCAAAGAGAAGTTCCTGGGTGGCGGATTGGGTCTGGGATTGCCGATGGTGCGCGCCATTGTGGAAGCGCATGGCGGCAGCGTAAGAGTCAACAGCAAGAAGGGCAGTGGCAGTGAGTTTATGGTTTATTTGCCACTAAATGGCAAGCAGTAGCAAGAAGGGGCAGAGTATTCTGATCTGGTATAAAGAATGACAGAGCGGGTAATGATCCGACACCGTTTGTAACGGTGTGTCTTTGCAAGTCCAGGTTCTGTCCCCTTCAGTTGTAATACCTCCCTCTATAGTCTTTGATGTCCGCTTTGTCCCGAATCTCGGAGTACCAGCTGCTAAAAATCAGGCTCTCTCTGCGCTGTTTCATTTGCGCGGCCAGTCGGGCTTTTTGGGACGCGAAATCTTGCTCGTCGAATTTGTCCTTTTCGATCAATTTGAGAACGTAAACCCCTCTCGTTCCTTCTACGGGCGCGGAGATGTCGCCAGTCTCGTCGAGGGCGAAGGCCGCGCCAATAAACTTGATGTCTCGTCCGACACCCGGCACTGAGCCCGCGCGGTTGAACGGCGTGGGTTCCTTCACCTGCAGGCTGTCCCGGGCCGCTGCCTCCCGGAATGATATTCCAGTTTGAATCTCCTGATAGACATGCTGCGCTCGCTCACCCGCCTTTTCCATTCGTCTGTCAGAAAGCAGTTTGTTTTTGATGACGGTTTTCACCTCTTCTAAAGGTTTGATGTTTTCCGGTTTCATCTCAGAAATACGATAGACCAGGTACCCTTTATCGATCTCGACGACGGGGCTGACGTCGCCGACCTCGTTGGCGAAGGTGAAATTCGCTACCTTTTGATTACGGCCAATTCCTGGAACGAAAAGACCTTTGACGAAGAGTCCTGTGGTGAGTACGGTATCGGCTACCTCATTTGCCAGGTCGGCGAAGGGCGTGGTTTGGGCTTCGGCCGCCAGATACTGCGCGTCATCCCGGGCCTTGTTGACCGTTTTCCTGGAAGGCTCGAATTTGAACAGGATATGGCTGGCTTTGAGCTCTTCCTTGTCGCCTTTGCGTTTGTCTTCGATCTTGATCAGATGCAAGCCGAGGGCGGATTTGACCGGTCCGACGATGTCGCCCTGTTCGGCACCAAAGAGGTCGTCCTCGAAGGACTTGAACATCACCAGGTCGCCCCTGGCAAAATAATCTAAGCTGCCACCTTTCTGGTTGGTTGCCGCGTCGTCCGAGTACATCTCGGCCAGGTCAGCAAAATCATCGCCTGCTCGGGCTTTTTCCAGCACGCGATTGGCGCGCTCGTAGATTTCCACCGTGTCCGCGGCCGTCGGTGCGGTTGAGAAGATCACGTACTCGATGGCGCGTTGTTCTGGCTGGCGATAATCCTCTTTGTGTTCTTTATAGTAGCGTTCGATCATCTCATCGGTGATGTCGATGTTCTCTGCGCTAAAGTCGCGCGGATTGATGAAGATGTACTCGACTTTCACGTTCTGGTTTCGGTTCAAGTATTCACGTCTGACCTCATCCTCGGTGACTCGAACGCTGGCCCGGAGTCTTTGCTCGAGTTTCTCTCTTGGCAGGAAATCTCGCATATATCTCTCGATCGGCCGCCATTGGTCGGCGGTGTTGAGGTCATGGATTGCCTGCTTGTATTTTGCTTCATCAAACTGCTGCTGTTCGTTTTGAAACGCAGGTAGGCTTTTCAAAAAATCCGGCGGCGCCTCGAACAGGCGGTAGAGGATTTCTGCATCGGCTGCGGTGATGTCTTTTTCTTTGAACGTCTGCGCAAGCAACACCTGCTGCACCATGGAATTCCACACTTGATTTCGAATGAATTCGATCTGGTTGTCCTGTAGCTCCGCGCCGGTCTGGCTGCGGTATTGCTGCATCTGGCTGGTGAAGTTCTCATCAAAATCTTGTAGCGAGATCTCGACGCCGTTGATGACGCCGATGGCATTGGGATGTTTGCCGGTGATAATATCCATGATATTTGCTCCCCCAACCAACCCACCGACTGTCATGCTCAGGACAAACAGGACCAGTAATACGAAGAGGATTACGGCTGCCCTGTCCCTCATTTGAGTCATTACTGCCATATTAGACCATCTCCTTCAAGTGCATAATTTTTGAAACGGAGAGAATATAATTCCATTTCGGTTAGGATGCAAGGTCTTTTTGGTAATTGACCTTGACATTTTGGCATAGCCTGATTATATTTTCATAAAATGTAACAGGATGTGACGTACCAGAATGGCCCAATTTGACTTAGTCTCCGACTTTCAGCCCACGGGCGATCAACCCGACGCCATCGATGAGCTCTGCCAGCGAATTCTGAAGGGGGATAAATACCAAACTCTTCTCGGCGTTACCGGTAGCGGCAAGACCTTCACCATGGCCAACGTGATCGCCAGAATGGGGAAGCCAACCCTGGTCATCTCGCACAACAAGACACTGGCCGCGCAGTTGTACGGCGAGTTCAAGAGCTTTTTCCCGAAAAATGCTGTTGAGTACTTCATCAGCTACTATGACTATTACCAGCCGGAAGCGTACGTTCCCACCACAGATACTTATATCGAAAAGGACACCTCGATTAACGACGAAATCGACCGGCTGCGTCTAAAGGCCACGAGCTCGCTCTTGTCCCGGGACGATGTGATAATCATCGCCTCTGTTTCCTGTATCTACGGCCTGGGCGACCCGGAAGATTACCAGCATGAGTTGTTGATCTTGAGTCGGGGGCAGACTATCGAGCGCAATGAGATTTTAGCCAGGCTGGTCGAAAGCCACTATCTGCGCAATGATTTTGAGTTTGCACGCGGAACCTTCCGCGTGCGCGGCGATGTCGTCGAGATTTTCCCTGCTTATGAGCAGGAGGCGCTCCGCATCGAGATGTTTGGGGATGAAATCGAGCGCATCAGTATCGTCGATACGCTCACCGGCGAGATTCTTTCGGCGCAAGAAACGGCCGCCATCTATCCGGCCAAACATTTTGTCACGCCGCAGCACAAAGTCGAGCGCGCCATTTTGACCATCCGCGAGGAGCTGGAGGAGCGTCTCAAATACTTTCGGGACAACGACAAGCTGCTGGAGGCGCAGCGGCTCGAGATGAGAACCAAGTACGACCTGGAGATGCTGCAGGAGTTGGGCACCTGCAGCGGCGTGGAGAATTACTCCAGACATTTGTCCGGACGGCAGCCCGGGCAACGACCGTACACATTGCTCGACTATTTCCCGCAGGGGTTCATGACCATCGTGGATGAATCGCATGCAACCATTCCGCAGATAAACGGCATGTACCACGGGGACCGCTCACGTAAGGAGACGCTGGTCGAGCACGGCTTTAGATTGCCGTCGGCGCTGGATAATCGCCCGCTGACCTTTGATGAATTCATGCGCATGATGAACCAGATGGTTTTCGTCTCTGCCACGCCAGCCGACTTCGAGCTCGAAAAATGCCAGGGCGTGGTCGTCGAGCAGATCATCCGCCCGACGGGTCTGATGGATCCTGAAATCGTCGTCAAACCGGTCAAACAGCAGATAGATGATCTGATCGCGGAGATACGGGAGTGCACCGCTCGCCGGGAGCGCGTGCTGGTCACCACCTTGACCAAGAGAATGGCAGAAGACCTGACGGACTATCTCGCCGGCATGGACATTCGCGTGCGCTATTTGCACTCCGAGATCAACGCGCTCGACCGGGTGGAGATTCTGCGCGACCTGCGTCTGTCTGAGTTTGATGTTTTGGTCGGCGTGAACTTGCTGCGTGAAGGTCTCGATCTGCCGGAGGTGTCGCTGGTGGCTGTTCTGGATGCCGACAAGGAAGGCTTCCTGCGCTCGGAGCGCTCTTTGATGCAAATCGCCGGCCGTGCCGCCCGTAACGTGGCCGGAAAGGTGATTTTTTATGCCGACAGAATTACGCAGTCGATGCAACGCACAATCGATGAAACAAACCGGCGTCGAACCCTGCAGGCCAAATACAATGAGGTGAACACCATCGAACCGAAGTCGATTTACAAGTCTTACGAACAAGTGATGAGCTCCACTCGAGTGGCAGACGTTCGAGCGCAGAAGTGGGGCCAGGCCAGGCGTGTCGAAGGTTCACACTGGAAAAAGCTCTCTCCGCTTGAAAAAGAGGAGCTGCTCGACCGGTTGGAGAAGGAAATGCTCGATGCCGCCCGCAAGCTCGATTTTGAACGCGCTGCTGAGCTGCGCGATGAAATCGACCGTCTGACCGGAAAAAAGAAATTTGCCTGGAGCTGATGACAGATAGACCCCCAAAGTATGTGGCGATCATCGGCGACCTGGTCGGCTCGCGCGCGATGGCGCCGGACGAGCGCAACCAGGTTCAGAAGAGATTCCAGGTGGCGCTCGACCGGGTCAATGTGGCGTTCAAAGACGAGCTTGCCGCGCTTTTTCTGATCACGGCCGGCGATGAAACACAGGGCATTTTGCACCGGCCGGACTGCTCCTACGAGATTTTGCGCCAAATTCAGTTTGAGCTCTGGCCGGCCCGCATCGTCTTTGGTGTCGGGTATGGTCCGATGACGACGCCACTGAAAGAATATGCCGTCGGCGCCGATGGTCCGGCCTTCTATCGGGCACGCCAGGCGCTGGAACAAGCCAGGGCAGAACGCAAGGCGTATGGAAAGTCCATCCGCCGCGAGGTCCTGTTCGATTCGGACGAGTCTTTCAAAGATGAGGTGGTCAACGCGCTTTTCCTGGCCATATCCGTCTTGCGCGGTCAGTGGACGCAAAAGCAGTGGCAGATTTTGCGATTGGTGCAGCAAGGCGCCACCCCATCCGATATTTCGACCTCCCTGGCTGTTCCGAGGTCCAACATCAGTCGCACGCTGCACGCCAGCTATTATCGCGAATTTGAGCGCATCGTCGCAGCGTTGCAAAGTTATCTCAAGCACGGAATTGAGGAAAGATGATTAAGTCACTCAGTTATCAATGAGATGATAATTTTATATGAGTTATCAAAAAA
Organism: bacterium; assembly: GCA_046757165.1. Lineage (GTDB taxonomy): Bacteria > Zhuqueibacterota > Zhuqueibacteria > Oceanimicrobiales > Oceanimicrobiaceae > JBHHXT01. The sequence goes on from JBHHXT010000003.1 coordinate 62,966, forward strand.
GTGGTAATTTCAGTCGAACCTGTGCGCTTGTGACATGACGTTCCAGATGACCCTGCCAGCCATTCCGGCACATGTACTGGTGAAATTCGGAGTTTACCTGGCGGTGGTATTGGTGGCGCACTGGCCGAGCAACTGGCTCATTCGGAAGATCATCAAGCGCTGGAAGCCGGATGAGGAGGACCTGCAGGACAACATGGGGGCATTTATCGGAACTCTGGAAAGAGTCTTGACGATCTTGCTGGTTGGATTGGGGGCGCTGACCGCCGTCGGTCTGGTGGTCACCATGAAATCGATTGCACGCTACGACAAGTTGCGAACAGAAAAACCATTCGCAGAATATTTTCTCGCCGGCACCATGTTGAGCATGCTGCTGGGCCTCATTCTGGGACTCATTGCCCAGAGGTCGGTTGGAGCGATTTAGGGGCATGTGCAAGAATAACTTGGTAAATTGCTGTGGCCGGATTTCTATAAACCTGTTACCCTTAACGGGGTTGACGTTCAGTGTGTCACGCGATGCGACCATCAGTCAGGACAGCCAATAGAGGCAACAACCGCGGAGCGGTGACATGTTTGTAGTGTGTCCGGTTGAACTAACTATCAAACCCTGATAGGGATGACATGTCAAGGGCATTTACTGAAGATTACCAACTTGTTTCTACGCAAGCTCTAAAGAGAGAATGAAAGAGGTTATGGCCAGACTGAACATTCTCGTGATCGGAGGAGGAGGCCGGGAACATGCGCTGGTGTGGAAGATCAACCAGAGTCCGCTGGTAGAAAAAATCTTCTGTGCGCCAGGAAATCCTGGCATTGGTGAGATAGCAGAGTGTGTGGAGCTCTCTGCAAGTGATTTGAGTGGTCTGCTCAACTTCGTGCACAAACATGAAATCGACCTGACGGTAGTCGGGCCGGAAGCGCCCCTGGTTGAGGGTATCGTGGATAGCTTTACGGCCCGGGGTCTCAATATCTTCGGTCCATCGAAACGGGCGGCCGAAATCGAGGGCAGCAAAGTGTTTGCGAAGTCCCTGTTGAACGACTACAATATTCCCACGGCCAACTACCGGGTTTTTGATAACCATGAGGAGGCGTGTCGCTACCTCGAGGAGGTGTCCTATCCGACCGTGATCAAGGCAGACGGCCTCGCCGCCGGCAAAGGCGCGCTCATTTGCAAAACAAAGCAGGCGGCGCTGGCGGCCCTCGAGCAGATCATGGTGACGAAATCGTTTGGGGAAGCGGGCAGCAAGGTGGTGGTCGAAGAGTTCATGGTGGGAGAAGAGGCCTCTGTTATTGCCCTGACTGATGGCGAAAACATTGCCTACCTGCCGCCTTCGCAGGACCACAAGGCGATTTTCGATAACGACGAAGGGCCGAACACGGGCGGCATGGGCGCGTATGCCCCGGCGCCGGTCATCGATGACGCCATGATGGAACGCGTCCACCGTGAAATCATGCTGCCGACCGTGAATGCCATGGCCCTGGAAAACCGGCCGTATCGGGGGGTGCTCTACGCGGGTCTGGTGATCACAAGAGACGGTCCCAAAGTTATCGAGTTCAATTGCCGGCTCGGGGACCCGGAGGCGCAAGTGGTGCTGCCGCTGGTCAAGAGTGATCTGGTGGAGGTCATGTTCCGCATCGCCACCGGTAAGCGCATTGACCCCAGGCTGGCTTTGCACGACAAGTGGGCGTTGTGCGTGGTCCTCGCTTCCGGAGGCTATCCGGGCCGCTATGAAAAGGGCAAGGTGATTCTCGGCCTCGATGGCCACTTGCGTCAGCAGGTCGTCGTGTTTCATGCCGGCACCCGGTCGGCGGAAAAAGGCAAGATTGTCACCGATGGCGGCCGTGTCCTTGGCTTGACGGCGGTGGCAGATGATTTTCACTCCGTCCGGGAACAAGCTTACCAGGCCGTGGGAAAGGTAACGTTTGACAAAGCGTATTTTCGCAGGGATATTGGCAATAAAGCTCGTCGGCACCTGAGCCGCGCAAGCCCCTAGATTTTTTCGCAGACTTCGCTGCGAAAAAAGTCATTAGCGCTTCGCGCCGTCATTTGGTCATTGCCTGCTCAATGCCGCCCACAGGGCAAATGACAACAAATGACGAGCAAAGCTCAATGACGGGCCTTTTCTGAAACGGTTGATCCAAAAGAAATTATCGACAAAACTTTGTCGATGTTTGGCGCCAAGCGCCTAGCTCATTCTGATGTGTTTGACTGAAAACATTGTCGCTGTCGTTTCGGCGGCTCCGCTGAAAAGCGACCCACAAGGGGTCGGGGCTACAATTCGATGTTACGATTGTAATTCTAATAGGCAAAATTAATAACGCACATTCTCTCAGATAGAAAGGGACCTTCGCATGAGAATCTTGGTTACAGGCGGCGCCGGATTTATCGGCTCCCACATCGTCGATGCTTACATCAACCAGGGTCATGAAGTTGTGATTATTGATGATCTTTCATCAGGCCGGGAAGCTAATTTGAACCCGAAAGCCGAATTCTTTCAACTGCAGATCCAGGATCGGAAAGTGACTGAGATATTCGGCAGATTCAAGTTTGATCTGGTCAATCACCATGCGGCTCAGATGGATGTTCGCAAATCGGTTGCGGATCCGGTTTTTGACGCCAGCGTCAATGTGCTCGGGACATTGAATTTGCTGGAGAATTGTGTCAAGCACCGTGTAAGGAAGTTCATCTTTGCCTCCACAGGCGGGGCGGTCTACGGCGAGCAGGAGGCTTTTCCGGCGGACGAAACCCATCCCACCTGGCCGCTGTCGCCCTACGGCATCACCAAACTCACGTGTGAAAAATACTTGTTCTACTACCAGCAGGTCTACAACTTGCCGCACGTCATTCTGCGCTACGCCAACGTGTACGGGCCCAGGCAGAATCCACACGGCGAAGCAGGGGTGGTCGCGATTTTCATCGAAAAGCTTCTGGGCGGTAGCCATCCCGTCATCAATGGCGATGGCAAACAAACCCGTGATTATGTCTTTGTCGAGGACCTGGTGCGGGCAAATCTCATGGCAACAGCCTTTTCGCGCACGGATGTCTTCAACATTGGCACCAGCAAGGAAACGGACGTCAATACGATTTTCCGCTTGCTCAAAGAGTTGACGGGCTCGGACTCGCCGGAGCAGCGCGGACCCGCCAAAAAGGGCGAACAACTGCGCAGTTGTCTCACATTCTCGAAGATCGAGAAAACGCTCGGCTGGAAACCCGAGGTCGAGCTGAGGACAGGGTTGCAAAGGACCGTGCACTATTTCCAGTCAAATCAATGAAGACGAGATGAACGGGAGCAGCGAAAACTTCGGCATCATTGGTCAGTCCCAGGCCATTCAGCAAATCTTGTTGACGATCCGGCAGGTGGCGCCAACCGATATCTCTGTCTTGATCGTAGGAGAAAGCGGTACCGGCAAGGAGCTGGTCGCCAACGCGATTCATCAACAGAGTCAGCGCGGACAGCAGCCGCTGGTGGTGGTGAACTGCGGTGCGATTCCAGAAGGGATCCTGGAATCCGAGCTGTTCGGGCATGAAAAGGGCGCGTTTACCGGTGCGATAGGTGCGCGCAAGGGATATTTCGAGCTGGCAGACTCCGGCACGATTTTTCTGGACGAGATCGGGGAAATGCCGTCTGCCACGCAGGTGAAGCTTTTGCGCGTGCTCGAGGGCAAAGAGTTCATGCGCGTGGGGGGCAGCAAGATGCAAAAAGTGGACGTGCGGGTCATCGCCGCGACCAACAAGGATCTGGAGCGAGCAGTCCAGAGTGGCGAATTCCGTGACGATTTGTTTTACCGGTTGAATGCGGTCCATATTCGTATCCCGCCCTTGCGGGAGAGAAGAGATGACATCGCGCTGCTGGTGAGAAAGTTTAGCCACGCTTTCGTCCGGGAAAGCCACGTCGAGTTCCAGGGATTCAACGAGACAGCATTGAGAATGCTGGAGAAACATGATTGGCCCGGCAACATCCGCGAGCTGAAGAATACCATCGAGAGTATGATCGTGCTGGAAAAGGGCCGTCGCATCGATGAGTTGGCCATCTCGCGCTACTTGCGACCGCCTCAGCACATCGAGAGAAATCTGCCCGTGCCGACCCACCGCTCGACCGAGCAAGTCGAGCGCGAGTTCATTTATCGAGCCTTGCTCGATCTGAAATCCGAAATCGCCAAACTGCGTGAGGACCTTTTTCAGGTCATCTATTCCGACCGCAGTCCAAAGTCGTTGCCCTATTATTCGGAGGTTATTCCGCGCCCGCAGGAGGCTGTGGAAGACAATGAAATTACTGATGCCTTCGACATGGATGGCAAGACCCTGGAAGATATCGAACGGCATATGATAAACCGTGCGTTGGAGAGTTTTGGTGGCAGCAAACGAAAGGCTGCCAAGTCCTTAGGAATCAGTGAGCGGACCCTATATCGAAAGATCAAAGAATATGCTTTGCCTTACTAGACCCTTGACTCGTGCGCGCCTCTGGCCAGTGCTTGGATTGTGTGCGGCAAGTCTGGCCTGCGGACCCTATTCCTTTTCGGGCACTGGTGCGACACATATCAAAACAGTGGCAGTGCCGATTTTTCAAGACCAGACCGCTGAATTTGGAATTAAGGAAAAACTGACCGATAAAGTGATAGACGAATTTACCCGCGAGCACACGCTCAGGGTCACCGATCGACGCAATGCGGATTCTTTGATCGAGGGGAAGGTTGTTCGCGTCGATGACCGCGCCGGCGCATTCAGCAGCGATGAAAGCGTACAGGATATCAAAATCTTCATCACGGTATCTGTTCGCTACCAGGATCTAAAAAAGCGAAAACTGATATGGGAAGATAGCATCACACAGTGGGGGACATTCAATCCGGACGAAGGGTCCCAGAACCGGGAGCTGGGAATCGATGAAGCCGTTGCCAAGATTGCCAACGAAATTCTAAACCGCTCCGTTTCAGGCTGGTGATGACAAAAAAACGTTGCTAAAAGACATTAATTTATTTACCTTATGTCCGGACGATCTATTTTTGGCCATGATGAGTTTAATTGATGGATCAGGAAATGAAAACGGAGAATAATGGCGGGGATGTGGAATTTCTGGAAAGCTATCTCAACGAGCATCCGGAGTCCATTCTCTTTGCTCGCTTAGCTGACGTTTATTTGCACCAGGACAGAGTTGATCAGGCCATCCAGGTGTGTGAGGAAGGGATCAAAAAACACCCTTATTATGCGACGGGTCATTTTGTGCTCGGTAAGAGTTACATGGCCAAGAAATTGTTCGAGCAAGCGGAGAAAGAATTCAAACGCGTTCTGTTGTTTGATCCAAAATTCCTGGCCGCCCACAAGCTTTATGGCGACTTGATGAAGGAGATCGGCTGGGAAAACACCTGCGAAATGAGCTATAAAAAGATCCTGCAGATCGATCCGCTTGATGAGCACGCCCGCAGTGTGGTCGGAGAGTACATCCTTGAAGGCGAGCAACGGAGTGAGAGCAAGGCCGCCTCCGGAGCGTCCATGCCTGATGACACCTCCGCCCGGCCTGAATCTGAGTCCGGGGCTGGAGTCGACCTCGACGCTGTCAGTCCAATTTCGGTTTCGGCCGAAGAGGAAGACATGCTTTTCGACGAGACCGAAGTGAGCACCGAAGAGGTTATCAAGGCGCAGGCGCCTGCCGAAACCAAGGAAGCCACTGGAATTGATGACGCCGAGGCCGAGGAGTTTTCCTTCATTCTGGATGACATCTTCAAAGACGAGGTGGTCGAAGGGGGAACGGAGAAGAAACCTTCTGCTCCCGAAAGCACTGAAACCAGCACTGAAAATGGCGCCGCTAACGAAGAGCCGGATCCCTTTTTGGCTGATCTGCAAATGCCACCCGAGACGGCTTATCAACCGCCGGCAAAGCCAGAAATCCGGCAAGTTTCGGAGCCGCCGGCAGAACCAGAAATCCAGCAAGTTTCTGAGCCGCCGGCAGAGCCAGAGCCGGACCCTTTTGAGGATATTTTCAAAGAGCCTCTGCCTGGCCCGGGACCGGAGAGCCAGGCCAAGCCGGTACCGCCCGAACCGTATCCTCAAAGCCCGCCAGTGCCGACGAAGAAGAAGAAAGGCGACAAGATCGTCACCCCCACCCTGGGAGAGATCTATGCGGCCCAGGGTCAGTACAGCAAGGCCTTGGATGTTTTCGAGACATTGATCAAGAAACACCCAGACAACGAATTCTACATACAAAAGATCGCCATGCTCAAGCAGAAGCTGGCTGAATCCAGGGATGAAGCCAAGAATTGAGAGGCTCAAAAGTCGGTTAGATCATCATGGTCTGGATGCGCTCTTAGTTTCTTCAGCAACAAATATCAGATATCTTTTTGGCTTTACGGGGTCGAATGCGATCGCCTTGATCTCTTCCGGCCCTTCTTTTTTTGTGACAGACAGAAGATATCGGCAGCAGTCCGGTGAGCAGGTGCACGACGCAGAGATTATCATCGCGCAAAAGGACCTCTACTCTGAACTGCAAAGAGTGTCTATTCTGACCCCCGGCTACAAAGTCGGCGTGGAAGTCGCCCATCTTCCTGTCAAGAGCTTCTTCCATCTCAAAAAGATCTTGCCAAACGTCAAACTCCTTGCTGCTGAGAATCTCGTTGAGAAAATCGCCAGCATCAAGGAGCCCGCAGAGATCGAGAATATCCGGCGTGCTGGCGGGATTTGTCAGTCTATCTTTCGCGAAGTGTGTTCGGTGTCAAAACCGGGCATGCGGGAGCTGGAGTTGTCAGCCGAGATTTCCTACCGTGCCATGCGGGCCGGCAGCGAACGGGATCCATTCGAGCCCATCGTCGCCAGTGGCAAACGCTCCGCTCTGCCACACGGGATTTCCACCAGCAAAGTCCTTGAAACGGGCGATTTGGTCATCGTTGATTTTGGAGCCACCATCAATGGCTATGCAGCGGATTTTACCCGCACCGTGGTTCTGGGGGAGTTGACGAAGAAATATGAGGAAATGGCCCGGGTGGTTTTGCAAGCGCTGTGCGCTGCCGAGTCTGCGGCCCGGCCGGGGATGAGCGGCAAGCAGTTGGACCAGGTGGCCAGAGATTCGATCGAGCAGGAGGGCTATGGCGACTATTTTCAGCATTCACTGGGACATGGGCTGGGCCTCAATGTGCACGCCATGCCCCGAATCAGCGAGCAAAGCGAAGATGCGCTGGAAGTGGGTCAGGTGATCACGCTCGAGCCCGGCGTCTACGTCCCCGAGGTCGGTGGCGTCCGCATCGAAGACGATTTTTACCTCACCGAGCCAGGGCTTGAAAATCTTACGCCATGCGACAGAGAGGTCGTTTGTGTCGGCTGAAAAGGCAGTGGAGTTTTCCGTTGTCGTCGTGACGCACAACAGCGAGAATGAAATCGGCCCTTGCCTGCGCTCGGTGGTGCAGGAGCTGAGCCCGTTTACTTATGAGATTCTGGTGATAGATAACGGTTCTGGTGACGATACCCGGCGAGTCGTCACCCGGTTCATGTTGGATTCCGGGGCTCGATCCGGAGCGGTCCAGCTCATGGCGAATGAGCGCAATCTCGGATTTACGCGCGCGCTAAACCAGGGCCTGCGCAACTGCCGCGGCCGCTTCGTCATGACGCTGAATCCCGACACCGAGCTACTGCCAGGAAGCGTGACCCGGCTGCGAGACGCTCTGAGGGCGGAGGAAACTCTCGGTGTGGTGGCGCCGCAGTTGTTGTATGGCGACGGCTCTGTGCAGCCCACCTGCCGGCACTTTCCCCGCCGCCAGGATGTCTTGTGGCAGATCACAGGCCTGAGCTATCTCTTTCCGGGCAGCAAGCGCTTCAATCATTGGAAAATGGGCGAGTTTGACCACAGCACGCGCCGCCGGGTCGACCAGTGCCAGGGGGCTTGCCTCCTTTTTCCCCGCTATGTGCTCGAAAACGTCGGGTTGTGGGATGAACGCTTCCCGATGTTCTTTAGCGATGTCGACTGGTGCAAGCGCGTGAAAGAGAGCGGCTATGATATTCTTTTCGAGCCAGAGGCCAAAGTGGTGCACTTGCAAGGTGTGAGCGTGTTCAAAAGGCGCGCCCGCATGATCTGGACCTCGCACCGCTCCTTCTATGACTATTTCAAGAAGCACGAAAGAAAATTTATGTTTGTTAATGAAATTTTTGGTCTTATTTTGTTACTAACGTGCATTCTGAGAATTTGTGCGGTGCCGTTTCACGACAGCAAAGAGGGAGAGACTCATGCAACAGAATACCCAGGTAGAAACTCGGGTAAAGGATGACATCGGAATCATCGACATTCAGGGCGAAGTGACCAGCTTCTCGGAGAAGATTTTGGAAGAGAGTTACGAGACCTTGACCGGCGAGGGTCTGATAAAGATCGGTTTCAATTTTGAAAAGGTTTCCTACATCAACAGTGCCGGCATGGCGATCATCATAAGCATCCTGACCAGGAGCCGCAAGCGGGAACAAACCCTGCGCTGTTGGGGGCTGACCGAGCATTTTCAGAAGATTTTCGATATGGTCGGGATTACCCGGTATATGGAGCATGCCCGCAGTGAGGAGGAGGCTTTGGGAGGATACTCCCGCTCTCGTCGGCATGGAGCTAACTGAACATATTTGATCTTAAACAGCTTCAGGGTGGCGTGCAACGGTTCAGCGTTGCATGAGATGCTAAAGCATTTCACTCCTGCCTCAGTCCCCCTTTGATGACGAATTCCTAACCCGGACAAGCCGGAAATCCTAATCTCGAAATCCGAAACAAAGTGTGCCATAAAAAAGTCTTGCCAAAAAATGACAAAACTTGACTTGTCAGGGTCTAATCTACAATTCCAATAGAATTGAAAAGACAAATCCCGGCGAATCGCCTCGCGAAGAATAATTCTTGTGCTTCAGCAGATAATACCGGTCTCGATACACCGTAAATGTACAGAGCGGGTGGTTGTCTGTGGCCGTATCTTTGGCGATCTCAGTGCCGGAAATGTAATCCCTTTGTCTTTGCTTCACAATAAACAGATCGACATCCGAAAGATTATTGCTTCCGGCTCCGACCATGGCATACTCTCCCGGCGGCGGTTGTGTATTATACAAATAGGTGTCAGCGCCCTTGCTCAATCGGCCACCGAACAAACAGAATGTTCCTCTGGCAAAGCGGCTGGAGAACAAGTATGTGATTTGAGCGTTCTTGATGACATTGTCGAGAGCCTGAGCGATTTCGTACATCGAGAAATTGCCGGAAGAGCTTTGTCTCAACACGACCATGACGCAAAACCCGGCACGAGCAGAATTGTAATTGCTGATTTTTAGCGTCATGTTGCCGGAGTAATTGGGCGTAAAGTGGAGAAGTGGCGTGGCATCATTCTCGGTGTCCTTTTGCAATAGGGTTCCTGCAGAAGATAGGAGGGCCAAATCCATGTCAATGATATCATCATCTCCTGCTGCCAGGACCAGATAGGTGACGTCTTTGTCAAAGTGCATATTGAGACTATGGGAGCTGCCCTTGGCCAGATAAACTCCGAAGAGACAGTTGCCACTCACGTAATCGTAATTTGCAAGGTTCACTATCGTTGACTGGGTGATGATCTTAGTTAGTGCTTGCTCGAGGTAGCTGAAAATGGATGCCTGCGCCATGACCTTGCCGGGAATCAGGATGGCAAAAGTAATGAGCACAGTTAATGACACTCCAAGACCTGTTCTTTTTTTGCGATTCTTTTTCATAACGCCCTCCGTGAGGTTTCATAAAGGAGACTCTACCTGGCTATGCCCATATAGAGTGACGGCGATGGAAGAATCTTTCGCGTGTCGCATGAAAAAGGGAAAAGAATTGTCCAGGCAGTTGACCGAACACCGATCCTGCACGGTCTCTGACCGTACATTTTGAGGCCCGGGGTGCCGGCCAGGACAGCACAACACAGTCAGAGACTGTGTTGGAACCTTAGGCGCTTGAATTTTTTTATCGACAACGCAGTTGTCCATAATTTGGAGTAATGGAGTAATGGCTGGCCGAAAATCCAAAACTCCATTACTCCAACACTCCATTTCTTGCAAGCGCAGTCTTGCACGAAACCCAGGCGCTGACCAGTTCTTTTCTGTCACTTTTTGGCAAGACTTTCTGGTGACACACTTTTCTTTTCGAGTTTAGAGCTTTGGATTTCGAATTTCCGACTTGTCCGGCTTAGGACTCAGGGTACCTCAGTCAGAAATCAAACGCGACCAGAAAATTCAGATCGTGCTCTTTCCGCTGAAAGAACTGGCCCTGGTTGGAGTGACCTGTGAAGATCTCCAGCGCCACCCGCATTTTGCGCAGCGTCTGTTGCCCGACCACCAGTCCAAACTGGATATTGAGGTCAGGGTTCCAGTTAAACTGCTGCTTCGGCTTGAGGTCCGCTGCCAGGTAAGGGTACACCAGTTTGTTTTGTCCGGTGAGGTACCACTCCGCGCCGAGCTGCAGGGTCCAGGGTTTGACTGGCACGTAGTCTGTGTAGTTCGAGGTGACATGGTAAGCTACAATCGCGCCCGCGTAGACGCGCACTGCTGCAAAACGGTAGGCCGCAAGCAGCTCGAAAAACTCGCGGCTGAATTTTTTGGGTTTTGAGAAAGGGCGGTGTTCGTTGGCAAAGACGTCAATGGCGTGAATGACGTCATCTATTTTGTTGAAGTCATCGCCGAGGTGGCTGCTGATGTGCGTCCACTTCAATCGCGCCGAAATGCGGTGGTGCTGCAAATCCAGCGGGAATGCGATGGTGTAGTCCGTGGATTGGACGGGAAAGTCCGGGGTTCGTAGTTTCGCCACCAGGAAGGTGTTTCCTTCTACGCGCAGCTGCAGCGTGGTTGTGTTTCGTGCCACCTGAAAGAGCCCGACGGAGTAGCCGATGTTGCCGGCAAATTCCTGGCGCGCAGAGAGAAAACGGGCACTTAACTGCACCTCGCGCGGGTCGGCGAGCTTGCGCTCGAACAGCCATTGGCGTGGAAACAAGATGAAACTGCTTGCAGCGTGTCCTTCACATCGAGCAAATTGCGGCTGAAACAACAGGGAGACGAGGACGAGCAGAAGCCAAAGGGACCCGCTTGCGATGTTCCGTCCTTTGTGTGGGGTTGGACGGCGAGCCAAAAGAGAGGAGATTCCGGAATTCATGGCAGTCCTTTATTGTTGCAATTCTATACTCGACTCGATTCAATTTTCTCCGGAGGATGTGCATGTCTAAAGCGTGGCAAATGTTGATTCTGCTGAGCCTTGCCGAGCTGCTTGCCATGACCGTGTGGTTCAGCGTCTCTGCGGTTGGCCCGGCACTGGAAGCCGAGGTCGGCTTGACCAGCGGCCAGTTGGCCCTTCTGGTCATGGCGGTGCAGTTTGGCTTCGTGCTGGGGACGCTCTTCATCGCGTTTGCCAACTTAGCGGATGTGTTCAATACGCGTCACGTTTTATCATTTTCGGCATGTCTGGCCGCAATCGTAAATGGCAGCTATTTGTTTTTTGCCGACGCGTTCACCTGGAGTCTTGGCTTGAGATTTCTGACCGGTTTCTTTCTCGCCGGCGTCTATCCGCCCGGCATGAAGGTCATCGCCGGGTGGTTCAAGCGTGGCCGGGGCATGGCGATCGGGACACTGGTTGGGGCGCTGACGATAGGCACTGGTTTGCCGCACTGGCTCGGCTCTATCCTGCGGCAACAATGGCAGATGACGGTCCTGGCCAGCTCCGGGTTGGCCCTGCTGGCAGCGGTTATCGTGCTATTCTTTGTAAAAGACGGACCGTACGACGTGCCTGCCCGCAGGTTCAATTTCAAGTATGGCTTTACGGTTCTGAAGGATAGACCGGTGCGGTTGGCCTACCTGGGCTATTTTGGTCACATGTGGGAGCTTTATGCCATGTGGACGTGGGTGCCGGTCTTTCTGCTCAGCGTGGTTGGCGCCAGTGGGCAGCCGGCCGGGATTTCGTCCGGGTTTGCCGCCTTTATCATCATCGCTGCCGGCGCCGTTGGCTGTGTTGTGTCGGGTGTCTGGGCCGACCGGGTCGGTCGCAGTCGCTCCACCATCACCGCCATGGTGGCAAGCGGGTTATGCTGTTTTTTCGTCGGTTTTTTGGATACTCTCGATCCCGTTTGGTTGTTGGCGATCTGCGTCGTGTGGGGGATCACCGTGGTGGCGGACTCAGCGCAGTTCTCGGCTGCCGTCACTGAGCTGTGCGAGCCGGAGTACACCGGCACGGTCTTGACCCTGCAAACCAGCATTGGCTTCTTGATCACCATGGTTTCGATTCGCATTGTGCCGGTGGTGCGGGAGATGGTTGGCTGGGGCGGCGCATTCTTCGTTCTGGGGCTTGGCCCGGTGGCCGGGATCATCGCCATGGCGTTGCTCTACCGGACGCCCGAAGCCGTCAAGATGGCCGGTGGTAACCGGTGAGCCTTGCTTTTCGCAACGCTGAAGCGTTGCACTCCAAACGTCCCCCGCATATCAAAAACAATTAATCTTGTGAAGGGAGTGAAATGCTTCAGCATTTCGCAGGGTAAATCTCCTGCAATCCAGACCTGGCTAAACTCACCCTACCTCCCGGATGTGTGCGTAAAAACACGGTTGCAAGCCATGTTGGATCGGGCTTGAATTAATTGTCTTCCCAAAAATGGGGGGGCATTCGTACCGCCACAATCTTCGCTTGATTTTGGCACTCCTTTTGTTAATTTCTATTCAGTTCTTCAGGTTGTTAGGCTGTAGGCTGTTGGGGAATTCTCCGGTTGCGTGACACGTGACAGAGGACAATTGCTCTGCTTTGGCGAAAACGTGAAATACTGACTATAAGTTCACCTCCAGTCGGTGCTGTCGGGTTCCGACGCCAGCGATTCCTTGAGTTAGGGTGATTGGCGGCACCAGAATGGTGAACAACGAAGCTTCTGGTAGTTGCAAAATAGTTGTTTTGCCCTTCTGGCCGTAACTATGCCTTGACCGTTTTTCAGGTTGCTTGAAAAGTGTTAGATTGCCACCATTGAAATTCAAAAAAACTGGCTTACAATCTGAGTCTGGAAGCCTCAGCGGCAGTGCCAGAGTAGCAGGTTCTTCGGAATTCTGCTTGCAATTCTCGTTCTGTTTGTCTAAAATTCTTTTCATAGGAGCTGCTCCTTGTTTGTCATATTGTAAGTCAATATATAATAAATATTTACAAGGAGAACTCCTGTTGTTCTTTTAAGAATTTATGAATTATTCAGGTTAGATAAGTTGCTCAACCCGACCGAATAATGCTTTGCGATTTTGGGCCAGGTCGTCGGGCACCATTACTTGTCAATAAGGAAACCGATTTATGCAAGTCAAGAACGTAACGGTCGTGGGGGCGGGGACAATGGGCAACGGCATCGCACATGTCTTTGCCACTTCCGGTTACACCGTCAACCTGGTGGACACTGAGCAAGTGCTGTTGGACCGTGCTCTGGTGACCATCAAGAAGAACCTGGAGCGCCAGGTCAAGAAAGAGAAAATCGCGCCATCGGACGCCGATGAGGCTTTGAGCCGGATTGCACCAACTTTGAATCTGGATTGTGCGCGCGAATCCGACCTGGTCGTGGAGGCGGTCAGCGAGAGCCTGAAAGTCAAGAAAACGTTGTGCGGCCGTCTGGATGAGATTTGTTCGGCTGAGACCGTTTTCGCCTCCAACACCTCGTCGATTTCGATCACCGAGATCGCGGCGGCGACCCACCGGTCTGAGAAGGTCGTGGGCATGCATTTCTTCAATCCGGTTCCGGTGATGCAGTTGGTAGAGGTGGTTCGCGGCCTGGCGACGTCCGATGCGGTATTCGAGCTGGTGATGGAGGTGAGCAAGAAGCTGGGCAAAACGCCGGTCGCGGTCAACGACTATCCGGGTTTCGTGTCAAACCGCGTTTTGATGCCGATGATCAACGAGGCGGTTTATTGTATCATGGAGGGGGTCGCAGACAAACAAGCGGTGGACACGATTATGAAACTGGGCATGGCGCATCCGATGGGACCGCTTGCGCTGGCAGATTTCATCGGGCTGGATGTTTGCTTGCATATTATGAACGTCTTGCATGAGAACCTGGGGGATGACAAATACCGTCCGTGCCCCTTGTTGAAGAAGATGGTCGCTGCCGGGTATCTGGGTAGAAAATCGGGCAAGGGGTTCTATGATTACCCTCGGTAGAATGGTGTGACATGACATTCAGGCAGATTGGCTGTAGACTTTTAGGCTGTAGGAAGCTCAGAAGAGCTGCGCTTTGCTTCGGGATGCAAAATAGCCTACAGTCTAAACACCTGAACTTAACGCCCTGTGTGCGACGTAAAGAAAGTAAGATTGAACCAATACCTTAATGAGGCGATGAATGGATTTCCAATGGACTGAGGAGCAACGGCTGATTCAACAAACTGCGCGCGAGTTTGCGCAAAACGAAGTGGCGAAAGACGCAGACGAGCGCGACCGGACAGAAACCTTTCCTGAGCACCATGTGAAACAGATGGCCGAATTGGGGTTCATGGGCATGATGGTGAGTCCCGAATACGGCGGCAGCGGTTTGGATTCGGTCAGCTATGTGATCGTGATCGAGGAGCTCTCCAAGGTAGATGCTTCGGTCGGCGTCATTTGTTCGGTAAACAACTCACTGGTCTGTTTTGGCCTGGAGGCCTACGGCACTGAGGCGATAAAGCAGAACTACCTGACTCCTCTGGCGAAGGGGGAGAAACTCGGGGCGTTTTGTCTGTCGGAGCCAGACTCGGGCTCGGACGCTTCCGCCATGAAAACCTCCGCCGTGCGACAGGGGGACCAGTACCTTCTCAACGGAACGAAGAATTGGATCACCAACGGCAAATATGCGGAATACTATGTCGTCACCGCTCATACCGACCTGTCGGCTGGCCACCGCGGCATCAGTACGTTTGTGGTCGAAAAGAGCTTTCCGGGGTTTTCGGTTGGGAAAAAGGAAAAGAAGCTGGGCATTCGCAGCTCGGATACGGTTTCGATCGTCCTCGATGATTGTGTGGTGCCCAAAGAGAATCTTCTGGGCAACGAAGGCGACGGCTTCAAGATCGCCATGCAAACGCTCAACGGCGGGCGGATCGGCATTGCCGCGCAAGCGCTGGGCATCGCGCAAGGCTCACTGGAAGCCGCCATCACCTATGCCAAAGAACGCGAGCAGTTCGGCAAACCCATCGCCAGGTTCCAGGCGATTCAATTCAAGCTGGCGGATATGGAAACACGCATCGACGCGGCACGGCTTCTGACTTACCAGGCGGCGTGGAAAAAAGACAACAATCTGAGTTACTCGGTTGATGCTGCAAAGGCCAAGGTGTTTGCCTCTGAGACCGCTGTCTATGCCAGCACCGAAGCCGTGCAAATCTTCGGGGGATATGGCTATTTAAAAGATTACCCGGTGGAACGGTTTATGCGCGACTCCAAGATCACCGAAATCTATGAAGGGACTTCGGAGATTCAGAGGCTGGTTATCGGTCGTGGCCTTCTGGGAAAATAGCGGGTCAAAAGCCTGAAGCGCCCATCTTTTTTCGCAGACTTCGCTGCGAAAGAAGCCATTTAGCGCTTCGCGCTGTCATTTGCCCTAGGGGCGTCATGGGGTCAGTGGTTGCTCAATGACGCCCGCAGGGCAAATGACAGAAAATGACGAGCGAAGCTCAAATGACAATAATTCATCGACAACAAATTGTCGATAGCACGGCACCAGGCGCCCATTTTGCATTGACTTTCATGATATTTAGAGCTATGTTGATGTTGTTTCGTATTCTTAACCTCGGAGGTCATGCCTATGTCTGAGTTCTTAGAGGACGGTAAGATTTGGTTTAACGGGAGATTAGTCGACTGGAAGGACGCCACTCTACATATCATGAGCCACGTGTTGCACTATGGCTCCGCCGTATTCGAAGGTCTGAGATGTTATGACACACCCAGGGGGCCCGGAATCTTTCGATTGCAGGACCACATACGCCGTTTGTTTGATTCCGCCAAAATATACAGAATGCCGATACCTTATTCGCAGGAAAAGATCATTCAGGCGTCGATAGAGGTGATTAAAGCGAACAATTTGCAGGAAGCCTACTTGCGCCCGATCGCCTACCGGGGATATGGTAGCCTCGGAGTCGACCCACGCAACTGCCCGGTTGAAGTCGCCGTGGCGGCGTTGGCCTGGGGCAAGTACCTGGGGGATGAAGCGATCAATATTGGGGTTGATGTGCGTGTTTCTTCCTGGAGCCGAATGAGGCCGAATACGTTGCCCGCGCTTTCAAAATGCGCCGCCAACTACATGAACTCGCAATTGATCAATCTCGAGGCGAAAGCCGATGGGTATGTCGAAGGCATCAGCCTTGACGCCAATGGCTATGTCAGTGAAGGGAGTGGCGAGAACATCTTTCTTGTTCGCGATGGCAAAATCTACACCCCGCCCTTTTCCGCTTCCATCTTGCCTGGCATCACCAGAGACTGTGTTATCAAGCTCGCCGATGACCTCGGATACTCCGTTATGGAGGCCGTGATTCCGCGAGAGATGCTTTATGTCGCTGACGAGGTGTTCTTCACAGGCAGCGCAGCCGAGGTCAGTCCTATCAAGACCATCGATCGCATTCCGATCGGTGAAGGACGCCGCGGCCCGATTACGGAAAAGTTGCAGAAGCGATTTTTTGGTATCTTATCCGGGGAAGTTGAAGATAAATATGGGTGGCTCACCCTTGTCGAGTGAAAGGTCAAATGTCCTCGAATCCCCAAAAGCTGAACAGGAGAAGGAGAGCCAGGGAGCTGGCCATGCGGGCTCTTTATGCGCATGAGATGTCCGGCAATCCCATCGAGAGCGTCATCAAAGAAATGATCCAAGGCAATGCCGACGAACACGAAAGAGTCCTGGCGTTCGCCGCAACCTTGGTGCACGCTTGTGTTGAGAACCAGGCTGAAATTGAGAAGCTGATCATCGAACAGGCCCACAACTGGGATTTCGACCGAATTGCGGTCCTCGACCGGTTGATCATGCGTATGGGCATCTGTGAATTCCTGTATTTTGAAGACATTCCACCGAAAGTGTCAATCGATGAAGCGATCGAAATATCGAAGAAGTATAGTACCGAGAAGAGCGGCACATTCATAAACGGCATTCTGGACGGAGTTTTGTTACACTTGCGGCGTGATAAGCGTCTGACGAAAAGCGGCAGAGGGTTGCACGAATAAGCAAAGTGCATGCAGGTTTCAGCCCGAACCGGAAGGATAGTTCGAGGATAGTTTAATGGTAGCACGGAGAATCGCTTAGGAAAGGAAGCATGATTTCACGAATCGTCTCAACGGTATTTGGCAGTAAGCATGATCGGGACATCAAGAAACTGCAACCCCTTGTTGATGAAATCAATCGATATTTTCATCAGTATGACAGCCTGACGGATGCTGAGCTCAAGGCCAAGACCGGCGAGTTCAAGACGCGAATCGCAGATGCGATCGCGGAAGTCCGGCAGGAGCTCACGGACCTGAGAGCCATCTTGCATGCGGATACGTTTTCCGCCGCCGACAAAACGAATGGCCAGGAGGAGCAAAAGGAAGAAGAGGCCAGCGAGATCGAGAGAATTCGCGAACGGATGGAAGCTCTGGAGGAAGAAGAGCATGAAATCACAGAAGCCACCCTCAATGAGCTGCTTCCGGAAGCGTTTGCGGCTGTCAAGCAAACGTGCCAACGGCTGAAAGGCAAGAAATGGAGAGTCTGCGACCAGGAAATCCAGTGGGATATGGTGCCGTACGACGTTCAGCTCATCGGTGCCATCGTGCTGCACCAGGGCAAAATCGCTGAAATGGCGACGGGTGAAGGCAAGACACTTGTCGCGACCATGCCGTTGTATCTGAACGCACTGCCCGGCAAAGGCGTGCATCTTGTGACGGTCAACGATTATTTGGCGCGCCGCGACTGTGAGTGGATGGGCGAGATCTACAAATTCCTGGACATGACGGTTGATTATATCGAAAACAGTATGGATCCGGAGCGGCGCCGGCTCGCCTACAATACCGATATCACCTATGGTACCAACAATGAATTTGGCTTCGATTACCTACGCGACAACATGGCCATTCGTCTCGAGGATAAGGTGCAACCGGGCCATTATTACTCAATTGTCGACGAGGTCGATTCAGTCCTTATTGATGAGGCGCGCACACCGCTGATCATCTCCGGACCGGTTGAACATTCCACCCATCGCTACGACGAGATGAAGCCGCGTGTGGAGCAGTTGGTGAAGCGGCAAACCAATTTCGTCAACAGCATCGTGGCTGAAGGCGAGAAACTGCTGAGTGATGGCGAGGAGTATGAAGCCGGGATCAAGCTCCTGCAAGGCTCGCGTGGCGCCCCCAAGAACAGAAGATTGATCAAGCTGATGCATGAAGTGGGCGTGAAGAAGTTGATTCGCCGCGTCGAAAATGATTATCTGCGCGACAAGAAGATGCACGAAATCGACGAGGTGCTCTACTACGCCATCGACGAAAAAGCGCATACCATCGATCTGACGGACAAGGGACGGGATGCGCTCTCACCCAATGAGCCTGAGATGTTCGTCATCCCTGACTTGTCCGAGAAGCTGCATGCCATTGATACCGATGAATCGCTTTCAGGGCAGGAAAAACTTGCTCAAAAAGGCAAATTACAGGCAGAGTATTCTGAGAAGAGCGAGCGCTTGCACAACATTTCACAACTGCTGCGCGCCTATTCTTTGTTTGAAAAAGACGTCGAATATGTTGTCACCGATGGCAAGGTGATGATCGTCGATGAGTTCACGGGCCGGCTGATGCCCGGCCGGCGTTTCAGCGATGGTCTGCATCAGGCACTGGAGGCCAAGGAGAACGTCAAGATCGAGCGCGAGACGCAAACGTTGGCCACCATCACCCTGCAGAATTATTTCCGTTTGTACAAGAAACTTGCGGGCATGACCGGCACTGCCGAAACCGAAGCAGGAGAATTCTGGCAAATCTACAAATTGGACGTGGTGGTGATTCCTACCAATGTACCTGTGTGCCGCTCCGACCATGAGGACCATATCTATCGCAGCAAGCGCGAAAAATACAAGGCCATCATCGACGAAATTGTTGAAAAACATGAAAAGAAGCAGCCGGTCCTGGTTGGGACGATTTCGGTTGAGGTTTCGGAAACGTTGAGCCGTATGCTGACCCGCCGCGGGATTCGGCACAATGTCCTGAATGCTAAACAGCATCAGCGGGAGGCAGAGATCGTTTCGCATGCCGGAGAACCGGGCGCGGTCACCATCGCCACCAACATGGCCGGGCGCGGTACGGACATCAAGTTGGGCGCCGGCGTGGCGGAGACAGCAGGCGGGCTGCACATCATCGGAACCGAGCGGCATGAATCCCGCCGCATCGACCGGCAGTTGCGCGGGCGAAGCGGCCGCCAGGGAGACCCTGGCTCGTCCAGGTTTTATCTCTCTCTCGAAGATGACTTGATGCGGTTATTCCAGTCTGACCGAGTGGCCGGGATCATGGACCGCCTCGGTGTGGAAGAAGGCGAGGTCATTCAACATGCGATGATCACCCGCTCCATCGAGCGTGCGCAGAAACGCGTGGAAGGACACAATTTTGACATCCGCAAGCATTTGCTGGAATACGATGATGTCATGAACCAACAGCGCGAGGTGATTTACAACAAGCGGGCGCATGCCCTGCAAGGGGAGAACCTGAAGGAGGAATACCTCGAGATCATCGCTGATTTTACGGAAAACAAAATCCGCCTGCGCACAGACGAACACGAGTACGCTGAAGCGTGGGATTGGGATGGGCTGCGCAACGATTTTCGCAAAACCATGCTGCTCGAAATACCGTTTACGGAAGCAGAGATTCCGGGTCTGACTCAGTCGGCGCTGTTTGAGAGAATTTGCGAAGCCGCGGTTGAGCATTACAACGCCCGGGAACGACATTTTGGCGAGAAACTCATGCGGCAACTCGAACGCATGGCGATGTTGCGGGTCATCGACGAGCGGTGGCGAGAGCATCTTTATGAAATGGACCAGTTGAAAGAGGGGATTGGGCTGCGAGCGTACGGGCAAAAAAATCCGTTGCTGGAGTACAAATCTGAAGGCTTTCGCATGTTTAGCGAGATGCTCGATCTGATCAATGAGCAGGTTCTCGACTTGATTTTTAGAGCCCAGATTCAACAAGAACCGATGATGGGGCGCAGAAGAATCCCCCAACAAATGACTATGGTGCATGACTCGACAGAGGGAATGGGATTCTCGAATGTTCCGCAAACAAGCGCGATGGCGCAAGCTGCGGAGCAATCCCGTGGGGCGAAACCGAAACCAGTCGTCGTCGGACAGAAAATAGGACGCAATGATCCCTGTCCGTGTGGCAGTGGCAAAAAGTACAAAAAATGCCACGGCGCCATGCAATAACACTTGATTTTCGGGGATAATTTGTTACATTAGCTGTTAAGTTTGCAGGAAGAAATGAGGATATACTAGGTGAGGAGCGAATCTATGAACGAGCGAGTTGTGGAAATCCTGATCTATCTCATGAGCGCCATCCGAAAAAATCACAACGTTACGCAGAAGCTCGATTTGCTGTCCGAAAATCTCATCCAAAAAGGCTATTCTGAAAGCGAAATTAGCAACGCGTTTACCTGGTTGCTGGACAAGTTGAATTATGAATCAGAAGAGATTGTTCAAAACCAGGGTCCCGCCCTTAAACACTCATTTCGCCATCTTCATGAGATCGAGCGCTCCGTTATTTCAACAGAAGCGTACGGCTATATTATTCAGTTGACAGAGCTCGGAATCATCGATGAACTGGATGTCGAGCAGATTCTGGAGCGCGCGATGATCATGGGGACGCCCCAGGTCATCGTTGAAGATATCAAGTCGATAGTGGCTGCCATGCTCTTCACAAGTGACAGCATGCTCGAGGGGGGGTACTTCGTGTTCGAGGAAAGTCCTATCATCCAGTAGTCTCAGAATTGAAGAGATCAACCGCACCACAGGTATGTCCAAATCTTTAGTCATCGTTGAATCAAACGCCAAGATCAAAACCATCAGCAAGTTCTTGGGGAAGGACTATGAGGTCCTCTCGTCTGTCGGTCACGTCAAAGACTTGCCCAAGCAACGGCTAGGCGTCAAGATCGAGGCGGCGTTTGAGCCAGAGTATATCACCATCAGAGGCAAAGGCAAGCTTCTGAACCAACTCAGGAAATCCGCCAACGCCGCAGATACCGTTTTCATTGCCACCGACCCGGACCGGGAGGGGGAAGCCATTGCGCATCACCTCGCCGAAGAGATGAAGATTAACAATGGCAAAATCTACCGGGTGATGTTCAATGAAATCACCGAGAAGGCAGTCAAGAATGCCCTGAGCAATCCTACCAAGATCGATGAAAACAAGGTGGCCGCCCAGAAGGCTCGTCGTGTGGTCGACCGCCTGGTGGGCTATCAGGTCAGTCCTATTCTGTGGCGCACCGTCTACCGCGGCCTGAGTGCCGGTCGTGTACAATCTGTCGCGCTGCGTTTGATTTGCGAGCGCGAAGATGAAATCGAGAAGTTTGTTCCTAAGGAATACTGGTCCGTAAGCGCCAGATTACAGGGCAGGCAAACCGAGCCCTTTGTCTCCAAACTGCTCAAGATCGACAACAAAACACCGGAGTTGTCCAATGAGAAGATGACTCGCGAAATCTGCGACGATATCAAACAGCAGATTTTCAAGGTCAAAGAGATCAAGAAGAAGAAGATCACCCGCAATCCTGCGCCACCGTTTACGACCAGTACCATGCAGCAGGCTGCGGCCAACCGCCTTGGATATACTTCCAAGCGGATCATGATGATTGCTCAGAAGCTCTATGAGGGCATTGAGCTGGGGCCAGAAGGCAGCGTCGGCTTGATCACCTACATGCGCACCGACTCGACGAGGATTTCGGATGACGCCCTGGTTGCTGTACGGGAATACATCGCGGTGAGCTACGGCAATGAGTACTTGCCCAAGACGGCGAGGAAATTCAAAGTCAAAGCCGGGGCACAAGATGCGCATGAGGCGATTCGCCCGACCTCGTTAAAGTATGAACCCCGGAAGATCAGGAAATTCCTCACCGCCGAGCAGTATAAGCTCTATGAGCTCATCTGGACCCGCTTCGTCGCCTCTCAGATGGAAGCCGCCAGAATCGAGCAGACTTCCATCGACATTTCGGCCGGCGCACCATACCTGTTTCGCACCACCGGGAGCATCATTGTTTTCCGTGGTTTTCTGCAAGTGTACGAAGATGGCCGGGATGAGGACAAAGCGGAGGATGAAAACGTCCGTGTACCGGTGAAGATCAAAGTGGGGGAGACGCTCGAGCTTCTGGACCTTCATCCACAGCAACATTTCACCAAGCCGCCGCCGCGCTACTCTGAAAGCAGTCTGGTCAAGGAACTGGACGCGCTTGGGATTGGCAGACCAAGCACCTATGCCACCATCATCAGCACTCTCTTGGGGCGCAAGTATGTCGAAAGAGAGCAGCGCCAATTCATCCCGACAGAATTGGGGAGAACGGTAAATACCATCCTGGTGCAGAATTTCACCGATTTGTTCAACATAGACTTTACGGCGCACATGGAAGCGGATCTGGACAAGATTGAAGCCGGGAAAAAGATGTTCATCGATGTCGCGCGCGAGTTCTACCAGCCTTTCAGGCGAGCCCTGGATAGAGTCGACTCCAAGCAGAAGGAAATCAAGGATTCCTTGCTCGAGCCGACCAATGAAAAATGCACAGAGTGTGGGAACACGCTGATTATCCGCTGGGGACGCAATGGCAAGTTCATGGCTTGCTCCAATTATCCGGATTGCAAATACACCAAGCCCCTGGAGGAGCCAGAAGTGGTCGAGGAGAAATGCGACCTCTGCGGCCTGCCTATGGTGGTCAAGCATGGGCGCTTTGGAAGGTTTCTTGCCTGTTCCGGCTACCCTGCTTGCAAGAGTACGAAGGCTATCTCGACCGGCGTCACCTGTCCCAATCAGGGGTGCGGCGGCGTTGTCGTGGAGAAACGAACGCGGCGCGGTAAAGTATTTTTTGGCTGCAGTAATTATCCCAACTGTAAATTTGCAACCTGGAATCGACCTGTCAACGTCCCCTGTCCCACCTGCCAGAGTCCGTACCTGGAGCTGCGCTCGAATCAGAAACAGGGGGAGTTTTACTATTGCACATCCTGCAAATCGAAGATAGAAAAGGAACAGGAATCCTGCCGTGAAGTCACTTTCGGCTAAGGAGTTGAGCGTCCACATCGACAGGTTCTTGCAGAATCTGAACGTTGTACGCCGGGCCTCGAAATTCACTATCACATCCTATCGAACCGACCTGAACCAATTTTTTGAGTTTCTCAACAACGGGGAGTATCCCGAAATCGACCGCCGGGTACTGCGTGCGTATCTGGCGTCACTGGCAGAGGCCGGCCTCAAACCGGCGACGGTGAACCGCAAACTCGCTTGCCTGCGCTCCTTTTTCAAGTATCTGTGCGCAGAGGGCGTCATGGCCGCAAATCCTGCTGAACTTCTGTTTTTCTTGAAACAGCAGAAACAGCTTCCGAAGGTCTTGCGATATGAGACCATCTTACAGGCGCTAAACTCCATCGATGAGACGACTTTTGAGGGTCGACGAGACAGGATGATTCTGGACATGTTCTATACCACCGGCATGCGGCTGCGCGAGTTGGTGAATCTAAATTTCGCCGATATTGATCTCTATGAGGGAGTTGTGCGTGTAATGGGTAAAGGGTTCAAGGAACGTGTCATTCCGCTCGGGAAAACTCTATCTCACCATCTACGTTCTTACATGAAAGCAAGGCGTGACTTTTTGCTGGGTTGTGTAGATACAGACGAGGCGCTATTTGTTAACCAGAAACGGAAGCGCATGACGCCGCGCCAGGTCCAGACCCGGGTGCAGAAATATCTGCGTATGGCCTCCGGGTCGTCCGAAAGTTATCCACATGTGCTCAGACATTCATTTGCGACTCATCTCCTGGACGAGGGCGCCGATTTGATGGCAGTGAAAGAGCTACTTGGCCATTCCAGCCTTTCGACGACTCAGGTCTATACACACGTGACCGCTGAACGTTTGAAGAAGATCTACCACCAGGCTCATCCACGAGCCGAGAAGAGTTAACTTTGGTACAGGTGACCGTACAAAAACCAAAGGAGGTACCCATGCGAATAACATTCACCGCACGGCATTTCAAAGCTCCCGACAATGTGAAAGAATTTGCAGAACGCAAGGTTCGAAAAATCAAGAAATACTATGATGGGATCATTGATTGCGACATCCTCCTGAAGCATGAGAAGCTCACCCACGTGGCCGATATCTCGGTAAAGGTGTATGGCCAGTTTTTGAGAGTTGTCGAGGAATCGGATGATATTTTCAAAAGCATCGATACGGCGGTGGATAAATTGGAGCGCCAGGTCAAGAGATATAAAGAAAAGCTTCGTGAGCATAGCCATGAAAAAACAAAGCCGTCTGCTCTATTTGATGTGTAACATTCTGTAAAGCGCGGTACCAGCACTCGTCCCATGAGAAGTCTCTCTGTTGGAAAACTTTACAAAGAGAACAAGGTGAAGCTGCGCCTGAAGCTGCTCAACAACCAGGCGAGTTTCGAGCGGATCATTGAAGAGCCAGACTTGCACCGGCCCGGTCTGGCTTTGAGCGGTTTCGTCGATGTGTTCACTTACAAACGGGTGCAGATCATCGGGAACACCGAAAACGGGTATTTGAAGAAGATGAGCGCTGCTGAACGCCGCCGGGCGCTCAAGACACTTTTCTCTTTCGAGGTTCCGTGTGTCATTGTGACCGAAGACAACGTCCCTCCGCCAGAGTTTCTCACCATTGCGACTTCAAACGATGTCAGCGTCTTGCGAACGCCGTTCAAGACGACACGGTTGATGCACCTGCTCAGCGATTATATGGATGACGAATTCGCGCCAAGCATCACCGTACATGGCTCGCTGGTAGATGTGTATGGCATTGGCGTAATGTTTACCGGTCGCAGCGGGATCGGGAAAAGCGAAATCGCCCTGGATTTGATCGAGCGCGGACACAGGTTGGTCAGTGATGACATCGTTCGGATTTCCAGGAAAGCGGAAGGGATTCTCATCGGTTCGGCGAGCGAGATGTTGCAGCATCACATGGAGATTCGCGGCATCGGCATCGTAGATGTCAGGAGCATTTTTGGCATCCGCGCCGTTCGGCTGCAAAAGCGCGTCGAGGTGGAGGTGCAATTGGAGGAATGGGACGATAGTGAAAACTATGAACGGATCGGGTTGGAGGAAACGACCACAAAGATTCTCGGTGTGGAGATTCCGGTCGTCAAGCTGCCCATTTTCCCGGGCAAGAATATCACGGTCATTGCCGAGGTCGTCGCCTTGCAGCAACTCTTGAAGATCGACGGCATCCACCCGGCCAAAATTTTCAACGAACGCTTGATCAAGACCATGCAGGACAAAACCGACGCAGCAAAATATTTGCAGGATTATCTGGACAAGGATTTTGAATAATAAAGCTCGCCGATGGTAGGTTGCCTGGTCATCAGTCATGGCAAGATCGCAGACGCGGTCGTCGAGGCAAGTAGGAGAATCGCCGGTGAATGTGAGCAGTTGTTCACGATGGATTGCGAGGATCTGGCCCCGAAAGAAATATATGAGCAAATTGCCCATCTTATCGAGTCAAAGAACTTGAAGGATGGGCTTTTTGTTTTGGTTGCCTTAAAAGGGGGTAGTTTTTGGCATGCTGCGGCCAGGATCGCCCACGAATGTGACCGCGTCGAAGTCATCTCAGGGTTCAACCTGTCGACCGTGCTTTCTTTTATCACCAAGAGGAACCAGTACACCTTCGAGCAGCTCGCCGAGGTCCTGGTGACCGATGCAGTCCGCGGTATCAGCAGGTTCAAGAAGTCTAAACCAGGCGCCACATAGATGTCCCTTGCAATGGTCAGAATTGACGACCGTCTGCTCCATGGCCAGGTTGTCGTAGGTTGGTGTCCCTTTCTCAAACCGGACCGCGTCATTGTTTGTGATAATGATGCGGCTGCAAACGAGTGGGAGTGTGAACTCTATCAAGACGCGGCCGGCGAGTACGCCACCTCTATTTATGGCATCGAAAAAGCGGCAGATGTTTTGAAGGAAACCGAGACAAAAGATGAAAAGATCTTCCTTGTGGTCGCCTCGCCTCAGGTGATTGTAAGGCTCATGAATTCAGGGGTCAAGATCCGTAAAGTCATAGTGGGTGGCATGCACTACCAGGCTGGCAAACGCAAAATCTCGAATTTCATCTATGTTGATGACGAAGACCTGCGAGATTTTCGTTTTCTTGTCGATCACAATGTGGTCCTGGAGGGGAAGGATTTACCACATGGCAAGACTATTGACCTCGGTAAACGGTTGCACCTCAACTAATCGTGTTGTGGCCAGCCCACCTGGGTCAGAGAGCAGGTTTGTCCTTGCGATTGTCCGCGTTTGGCAACCATCAGACCCCGGCAGCACAGCCTCATCAAAAGTATTCTCTCCCGTTAAGGATTTTCAACAGCGCCAGCCATTGCGTAAAAGTTACATAATATATTGATAAGATGTAACTTAACGTATCCCGTTTGTATCTCAACATTAACGACTGATAAGAGAAGGACTTGTGTATGAAATAAATATCACAAGTCTTGTTTTTGTCCGGCGAATTGGTATTTTTAGACACTTCAAAAAGGGACTGAAAGGAGATTGAGCAACATTCGGAGCCGACAGCAGCATGACGAGAGTGCTTTTCAATCCTTTTTGGAAACGCAGGCTCGAGACTCTCCCAAAACCAATTTGTGTTCGTCGAATTTAAGCTGTTGTCACAAACATTAATTTGTTTGCTTCTCATTTTAGTTTCGCTTTTGCTGTTTCGATAGTTGGGTTGATCATTTGCCTTCTGGCGCCCCGAATGTTTTCTCATGACAGATCATAAACTGAATTATCAGAACTCAGAAACCACCAGTGAACTTATGGTAAGCAATTCCAATCCAAGGCAGGAAAAAGTGTCCAGTTTTCCAAGAGACGCTCTGGAGCAGGCTGAGATCGTCAGATTGGGGTGGGACAAAGTTGGCAACAAACTTTCCGTACCTAATTTGAGCATGGAGAGATTCCTCGAAAAGCTCTCTGAGGCGAAGCAGCATGTGCGAAATGCCGAGCAGTTGAAGGCGGAGCGCGCGCACGCCATCCATGAGCGCAACCTGTGTTTGAGCGAACTGTGGGACCTCACCAAGCGAATCAGACATGCCGCGAAGGCCACATTTGGTGATTATTCCAACGAGTTTGAATCGTTGGTCCATTTGAAAAGGTAAGGTGGGCTGGCGTGGCCCGTCTTACATGCTTGAACCCCGACTCTTCCTGAGAGGTTCAAAACAGACTCAAAAGCGACCGCAATCACCGATGGGAGTGACGTGGCGGAGCTGTGTAAAGAGGATGAAAGGTAACTTGATGGATATCCGAATGAACAAAGCTCAGAATTTCGATGGTGACCGACACTGGTATGCTATCTACACCAGGCCGAGATTCGAGAAGAAGATTGACGCTGAGTTGAAACGCAAGAATTTGCACTCGTTCTTACCGTTGCATTGCGTCACCCGCGTTTGGAGTGACCGAATCAAGAAAATACAGGAGCCGTTGTTCCCGTCTTACTTGTTCGTCCATGCCAATTCGCGCGAACGCTATTCTGCCCTGCAAAGCACAGGTGTGGTGCGCGTGGTCAGCTTCAATGGCCAACCGGTACGAATCCCAGATGATCAAATCGAGGGCATCTACAAGATTATCAAGTTTGGCTACAACCCCGAGCCGTATCAATACTTGAATTATGGCGATGAAGTGGAAATTGTGTCCGGACCGTTGCGCGGCCTCAGGGGCTATTATATCGAAGAAAGAGGACACGACACATTGGCGGTGTCGGTACATGCAATTCAGCAATCTTTGACGATTCAGCTTGGTCGAGGTCTTATCAGAAAAGTCGCTCGAGGAACAAGAGAAAGTCCGCTCGTGTGACAACTCAGCACCGGTGACGCCCGGTCTACATCATCGTTGATGTAGCAGTCTTCATGCATCAAACGGTGTCCCCGGTTTCACTCCTCTTGAGATGCAAGAAAGTCACAGGGTATACGCGAACCGAACAAACCAAACCTAAAGGGATGATGATGAACAAGCACAGAGCATTTTGTTGTTTTGTTTTGTTGCAGCTTCTGCTGATAACCGCTGTCAATGGCCAGGAGACCGACTCAGGCGCGCTGTTGAACCGCGCGGCACAATACCACCTTGGCGACAAGGATCAGATCCTGATGAACGTGAACGTCTGGGGGTATGTGAGCCAACCTGGCCAGTATGTGGTTCCGCGCCATACAGACTTGATCACGTTGATCTCCTTCGCAGGGGGACCGGTTTCTGGGGCAGATCTAGACCACGTCAACATCATCCGTGGTGGGGACCTGGTCAAAGGGGCGGAAGGAAAAAATGGCCATAACGGCAAGAATGGCCACAACGGCCATAATGGCAAGAACTCGTTACACAAAAACAAAGTGCCTATTCTGACCGTCAACGTCAAGCACCATATGAAAACTGGCGAAATCGGTAAGATCCCCATCTTGTATGCCGGCGATACGGTGATTATCTCTGAGAGTTCTGGCAGCAAGTTCAGTAAGTTTTGGGGACTCAATTCGATCGTGAGTATTATCACTGCAATGGCCTCGGTTACAATCATCCTCGAGAGGATTTGAGGTGAAAGACGAAAATAAGTCATTAATTTTGTGGGACTTGTAATGGACACCAACACCAATCACATACGAGCAAACGGACCGGGAACTTCAAACCCGATGACAAAAGCCGCCACAATTCACGATTACCTCGCGATGCTTTATCGAGGGCGATGGATCATTTTGAGCACGTTTGTGGGGTTGATGACTGTTATTGTTTATTATACATTTACGAGAACCCCAATTTACCAGGCCTCCACCACGATCATGATCGATGAGAAGAGCGGCATGGGCCAGGCGCTCTTTGAGTTAGGCGGCTATTCTTCACGGCAAACACTTATCAATAACCAGGTTGAGATTCTCAAAAGCCGGTCGTTAGCGCAGGCCGTGATCGAGCGGCTGCTGCAGTCTCCTCACCGCGATTCCTTGCAAATTCTCGATAATTTGGGCGCGGAAAGGACGATGCAGGATGTGGTTGACGCGTTCCAGGGCAGCATCATTGTCACCCCCATTCGGAACACTGATCTCATCGCCATCAAAGCGATGGCGCCCTCGCCATTTGAGGCCTCCTATTTGGCGCGCAGTATCGCCAGGGCATACCAGGAAAAGGACCAGGCGTTCAGCCAGGGAGAAATCTCGCAAGTCGTAGATTTTCTGGTCGAACAGCTCGACCGTAAAGAGAAAGAGCTCAAGGCCAGTGAAGAGGCGCTAAAGACGTTTCTGGAGCGGGAAAAGATTGCCTCGCTGAGTGAGGAAGCCTCGCAGATCGTAGAGCAAGGGGCTGAGTTCGAGAGTCTTTACAGAGGTGCGCTGATAGATGAGGAGGTGAGCCATAAGCGGTTGGAGTTCCTGAAATCCCAGTTGGGCAAAAGCAAGGAAACACTGGAAGAGGAAATCGCCCGAGTTTCGAGTCCGCTCGTTCTAAAGCTGCGAAAGGAGATTGCTGAAATGGAGCGCACCGTTGCGGTCTATCTCTCGCAGGGTGTTGGCGAAAGCGACCCCCAGGTCAGACGCGAGAGAAGAAAACTAAAGGCGATCAAGGACCGTTTGACCCAGGAGACCCGAAAACTCATCGTCGATGGGTTGTCCTCAGATGATCCGCTTGCCGATGCCCAGGATTTGTTGCTGCAGATCATCGAGACGGAGATAGAGCTGGAGTCGGTCAAAGCCCGCGCGGACGGGTTGAAGCGCGTTGTCAGGAGCTATGGTGAGAAACTGGAGTCTTTGCCGGACAAGCATGTGCAGTTGGCCCGTCTGGAGCGGAGCCGCAAGGTCGATGAGAACCTCTACATGATGATGCGCGAGAAATTCGAGGAGTCGCGCATCACGCAGGCCGGACAAATCGGCAAAGTCCGAATTCTCGATGATCCGGTCATGCCGACCGCACCGATCTCACCGAAAAAAAGGTTGAACATGATTCTGGGCATTTTTGTCAGTCTGGGTCTGGGCGTTGGCCTTACCTTCTTGCGTGAATATCTGGACATTACCGTGCGCCGCATCGAGGATATCGAAGCGCTGGGCATGCCGGTTTTGGCAGCGATTCCCGAGATCAATACCCCTGCTAGAGACAACTATTCTCTACCTCCCAATGGCAGGACAAACGGCAAGGCTGCCGACGCCAGGATACGACTTGTCACTCACTTCAAGCCGAAGTCGCCGGTGAGCGAGGCGTACCGGACGCTGCGAACGAACCTGCAGTTTTCGGATGCCAAACGGCAGCTACGGAGTATTCTGGTAACGTCGCCCGGTCCGGGGGAAGGCAAGTCCACAACCGCTGCGAATCTTGCCATTGCCATTAGTTTGCAGGGGACGCGCACGATCATTGTGGACGCCGACCTGCGTCGACCTGTCACTCACCGTATTTTTGGCCTCGAGAAAAGTCGCGGACTGACCAATGTTTTGGTGGGCAATCTCTCACTTGAAGAGGCGGTGCAGCCTTCGCAGATACAAAACCTGGATATTCTGACTTCGGGAATCTTGCCGCCAAACCCTGCCGAGCTCATGGGTTCGGAACGAATGGCGGATTTGATCAGAAATGTCAAGAGCAAATATGAAATCGTGCTCTTCGATAGCCCACCGCTCATTGCGGTGACAGATGCTGCGGTCCTGTCAAAGCAGGTCGACGGAGTCCTGTTGGTGGTCAATTCAGGCCAAACACACCGCGACGCCCTCATCCGGGGCGTGGAATTGCTTCAAAATGTCAACGCGCGCATCCTGGGCGTGTTATTGAACGGCGTGAGCCGCGAGAATACGTATGGCTCTTACTATTACTATTACTACTATCATTATTATTATTACTACGGTGAGGGGGGAGACAAGAAAAAAAGAAGGCCAACCGGAAATCACGCCATAGTACATCAAATGAAAACATCTTCTTGAGTTGAGATTTCCTCGCCAACTTGCTTTAACTTGATACCAAGGGAGGTTAATCACACATGCGTCCTAAAATTGCTGTCGTCGGCTGTGGGTATTGGGGACAGAATCTCGTGCGGAATTTCAATGAGTTGAATGCGCTGGAGATGGTATGTGATGTGACCCCGGAGGTTCGCTCGACCGTCGATCAGACGGCTCCAAATTGTACGCTGAGCAATTGTTTTTCAGATGTGCTCGCGAGCGGTGTGCCGGGGGTGGTGATTGCCACGCCCGCGGAGACACATTTCAAGCTGGTCAAGTCCGCGCTCGAGAGCGGCAAAGACGTCTTTGTCGAAAAACCCCTGGCGATGAATTACGAGCAGGGGGCCCACCTGGTGGAGCTGGCAGATTTCGCCAACCGTATTCTCATGGTCGGCCACGTGCTGGAATATCATCCAGGCATCACCAAACTAGTCGAATTGATCAACGACGGTGAATTGGGGAAAGTCAAATATATCTATTCAAATCGGCTGAGCTTGGGCAAGGTGCGCCGTGAGGAAAACATCCTTTGGAGTTTCGCACCCCATGACATCGCGATTATTCTGCGCATCATGGGCACCTTGCCCTTCCAAGTTGTGGCCTGCGGCGGGAGCTATGTGCAGCCGAATATTGCGGACGTCACCGTGACCAATTTACTTTTCAACAACGGTCTGCGAGCGCATATCTACGTCTCCTGGCTGCATCCCTTCAAAGAACAACGTCTCGTGGTGATCGGCTCCCGCCGCATGGCCAGTTTCGACGATGTGGCAAAGCGCCTCTCTGTGTTCGATCAGCGCGTGGAGGTCAAAGAAGGGGAACCCATCCCGGTGCGAGGCTGCGGAGAAGAGGTCGCGTTTGATGACAGCGAGCCGCTGCGTCTGGAATGCCGCGCCTTTCTGGACGCCATCCAGACACGCTGCACGCCTTTGACTGACGGCCACAGTGGCCTGAACGTGCTCAAAGTGCTGCAGGCCGCTCAACGGTCGCTCGTTCTGAACGGCCAGCAGGAAACACTGCCGGTTGAAACGTTTGTGGAAAGCAGCGTTGACCTCCATCCGCGACAACGGGTCGCTGGCCCGAACGGCAACGGCAAAAGAGCGGTCAAAGTGGTCCAGGAATAGGGTGACGCTTTTGCTGATGTCGAGACAGCGCCAGACCGAAAACTGAAAATAGAGTGTCTGCAGAGCGTTGCGGACAGGCGCACGGTCCTTGAAATTCATCTGGCTCAACATGGGATAAATCACTGCAGGACCGTCACCTGCGACAACGACATCAATGACTTCGAAGCGATGAAGTTGGTAGGCCTGCCTGTGGCGCCTGCAGATGCTCAGTGGAAAAGGGTGATCTGCGCACATGAATGCTGATTTTTTCAAAGAGTCTGCACCCTTGCAAGAGTTTGTCGTTATTATTCAGGCGCGCATGGGATCGAAGCGGTTACCTGGCAAAACGTTTCACATGTTGAAGGGAAAACCCACAATTGAACACTTGATTGATTCAATCGTCCAGTGCGTTGATAGATCGAGAATTGTCGTTGCGACATCGGTTTGTTCCAAAGATGATGTTATCTCTGACTATTGTTTGAACAACGATATCGCTGTGTTTCGAGGAGAGCTCGGCAACGTCGCCTCCAGGTTTTATGAAATCGTCAAGACACTGAATCCCCATTACTTTGTTCGACTCAATGCTGACAGTCCGCTCTTTGACTACCGGGTTCTGGCCCTGGCATTGGAAACATTTCAAAACGCCGAATGCGACCTGGTGTCGACCTCATGTGAAAAGTCATTTCCGTCCGGGCTGCATGTGGAAATCGTGAAGGCGGAAACGTTCTTGAATGCCTACCAGAAGTTCAGCACACCAGACCATTTTGAACACGTCACTCTCTATTTCTATGAGAACAAAGACTCCGCTAGAATACTGTCTCTCAGAGCGCAAATACAAAACCCGGGACGATACAAGTTTAGTCTCGATACTGTAGAAGACAGAGAGAGACTCGAAAAATTCTTTCATTCCCTGGAGAACCCGCACTATACCTATACCCTGCAAGACAAGTGTACCCTTTTCAATAAGCTCTTCCTCAATTAACTGACCATGTTGAAAGTCGGAATCATTGGATTAGGCGTCGGTGAGAAGCATATCGCCGGGTATCAATCTCATCAACACTGCAAAGTTACCGCACTTTGTGATTTTAGCACCGCCAAGAGGAGAAGTGCACAAATCAAGTATCCGGACATGCGCGTGACTGCCAATGCCGATGAGCTCATTGAAGATGAGAATATCGATGTAATCTCGATTGCATCCTATGACAACTTCCATTATGAACAAATCACAAGCGCCATCGAGAACAACAAGCATGTTTTTGTAGAAAAACCGCTGTGCCTTTTTGAGTCAGAAGCCCGGCATATCAAGAGAAAGTTGGATGAGAACCCTCACCTGAAGATGTCTTCAAATCTGATATTGAGAAGGTCTCCCAGGTTTGTCGAATTGAAACAAATGGTAGAGGAGGACTATCTGGGTGAGATTTTTTCAATCGAAGGGGACTACAACTACGGCAGGTTGACAAAGATTACAGATGGATGGCGTGGCAGGCTCGATTTCTATTCGGTCATACAAGGCGGGGGCATCCATATCGTCGATTTGCTGCTGTGGCTGACGAATGACAAAGTCATTGAAGTAGCAGCCTTTGGAAATCGGATTTCGTCCAGGGGCACCCGTTTCAAACACCATGATATGGTGATGAGCATCCTGAGGTTCGAGCACGGAAGCGTCGGCAAGGTTACGGCAAATTTCGGCTGTGTATTTCCGCATTTCCACCGGCTTGCACTCTATGGCACGAGAGCGACCTTCATCCATGAGCTGTCCGGAGCTCGTTGCTATACTTCGCGGAATCCTGAGATTGCCCCTCGCGAGATTGAGACCGCCTATCCGGGTGTTGCGAAAGGGGATCTGCTTTATGATTTCATCGATGCGATCATCAATGACTCCCGGCCGGAGATTGGCAAAGACGATGTATTCAAATCTATGTCCGTATGCTTTGCGATTGAAAAAGCGTCTCAAAAGAACGAAACCGTCAGGGTTGATTACATTTAGAGGGTGAGATGAAGCAGATCAAATTCGGCAAACCGCTGATTGGCCAGCAAGAGAAAGACGCAGTCTTGGCCGTGCTGCAGGGAGACACGCTCGTTCACGGCCCAAGGGCCAAAACGTTCGAAGCGCAGTTTGCCGCATACACGGGGGCGCCCCATGCCGTCTCGGTGTCGAGCTGTACAGCAGCGTTACATCTTTGCTACTTTTACCTGGGGATCGGACCGGGCGACGAGGTCATCGTTCCCGCCCAGACCCACACGGCGACGGCTCATGCGGTGGAGTTCACCGGTGCCAGGCCCGTCTTTGTAGACGCGGAAAAGAATACCGGAAATATTGACATCGAGCAAATCGAGGAGAACATCTCGGATCGTACCCGAGCGCTGTCCGTGGTACATTTTCTCGGCATGCCTGTCGACATGGACCGCGTCTTGAATATTGCCAAGAAATATGATCTTTTTGTGGTCGAGGATTGCGCGTTGTCCATCGGCGCGACCTTCAAAGGCACGCACTCCGGCTTGCTGGGTGACGCCGGGTGCTTCTCCTTCTATCCCGTCAAACACATGACCACCGCAGAAGGGGGGATGCTGATCACCAAACTCGGACAATTGGCGAAAAAGGTGGTGCGGCAGAAAGCGTTTGGCGTCGACCGCACCGTCAGCGAGAGAAAGGTGCCCGGGGTTTACGATGTCGACATGCTCGGATTCAACTATCGAATGAGTGAGCTTCACGCGGCAATTGGACTCGAGCAGATCAGGCGCATGGATGACTTCCTCCGGGCCCGCAAAGAAAACTACGCCAGGTTAACAGCCGGACTGGAACAGATCGAGGAGATTTCACTGTTTCAGTCGTCTCATGCGGAATTCGAGAGCAGCCACTATTGCCACGCCGTTCTGCTCAACGGCTCGCTGGCTGGCAATCGATTTGAAATTGTCACCGCCTTGAAAGATGCCGGAGTCGGAACCAGTGTCTACTACCCTCGGGCTGTACCGCATCTGACCTATTATCGAGAAAAACACGGATACACAGACAGCAGCTTCCCCGTCGCCGCCTGGATCAGTGACAGCTCGATCGCCTTGCCTGTCGGGCCACACCTGAGCCCGGAAGATATGGACTATGTTGTTGACTCGCTCAAGAAAGCAATCCTGAAGGTGAAGTCGTCATGAGTTTGAAGAAACGAATTGCTTTGATCGGCGGGGCTGGATTTATCGGCCACAACCTGGCGCTCGCCCTTGCAAGAAAAGGGCATAGTGTCCATGTCGTGGACAGCCTGGCCGTCAATAACTTCCTCTATCTGGCCTCGGCCAACAACAGAGTGGTCAACCGTAAGTTTTACATCAGGATGACCGATGAGCGGCTGGCGTTGCTGGAGCAGGCAGGCGTCGCCTTCTACGCACAAGACGCCAGAGAATATCATGAGTTATCACAACTGCTCGGAAGAATCGAACCGCAAATCGTGGTGTTGTTAGCGGCGGTTTCCCATGCGGACCGGTCTAACAAAGCTCCTTACAGCACGTTTGATCACAGCTTCCGCACGCTGGAGAATACCCTCGATAATTGCCGCAGTGACTGTGTGGAACATTTTATCTATTTTTCCTCCAGTATGGTCTACGGCCATTTCAAGCATGGGCTGGTGACTGAAGACACACCGTGTGAGCCTCTCGGCATCTACGGCGCCCTCAAATACGGCGGTGAAAAACTCGTGACGGCCTATAACCAGGTATTCGGACTGCCCTGTACCATTGTGCGTCCCTCGGCGCTATATGGGGAAAGATGTGTCAGCCGCCGGGTGGTGCAGATTTTTGTCGAAAGCGCGATGCGGGGCGAGGACATTGTCATCAAAGGAGATGGTGAGGACCGGCTGGATTTTACCTATATCGACGACCTGGTCGCGGGAGTCATCAATGTCACCGAAAGCGAGAATTCAAAAAACAACATTTTCAATCTGACTTATGGGGAATCCAGGTCACTGACTGACCTCGCCAATATCGTGGCCGAGTATTTCCCCAGAATCAAAGTGACTCACCTGCCCAAAGACCGCCTGACCCCGGAAAGGGGGACGCTCTCTGTGGAAAAAGCCAGGAAAATGCTTGGGTACAATCCTCAGTTTCCGCTGGAAAAAGGCATTCCGAAGTATATCGACTGGTACAAATCATTTCTGTAGATCATGCCTGGCCAACAAAACATCATACCGGATGATTGGCTGTCCGAAATCCTGGCCCGTCGTGTATACAGACTGGTGCCCGACGATGAGTTTGTCAAGAAGGCCCGCAATTCTGCGAGCGCAGAACATGCCCGGTTGCGCCGTTTGATGGACAGCAAACCGGTCTTCTTTTACGCCAGGGTGGCGCTCGAGGCCATAGACGCCATCACGTTCCTGGAAGAGCAAGGGTTCCATCTTATCGAAACGAATGTGTCGCTGGAGCGCCCGAGTGCGCCGCCACCCAGCGTCAGCAGAGATTGTGATGTGCGCTTTGCAGAGGCGGAAGATGAGGCGCAAACTGTCGAGCTTGGCAGAAAAGCGTTCCGCTTCGCCAGATTTCACCTGGATAGTCATTTTTCAACTGCGATGGCTGACCGAATCAAAGCGGAGTGGGTTCGAAACTACTTCAAAGGGAAAAGAGGCGAATACATGGTCGTGGCGGTCAAAGACGGCAGGGTTACGGGGTTTCTGCAGCTCCTTCAGAACCCAGACGGGGTGCTCACCATTGACCTGATTGGGGTTGACCAGCGCTATCGTCGGCAGGGCATCGCCAGGAACATGATCGCTTTTGCCATGACACATTGCCCCCATTCCACGATGACTGTCGGGACTCAGATGGTGAATATCGCCTCGATCAGACTCTATGAAGAGATGGGATTCCGGATGGATTCCGCCAGGTATGTTTTCCACTTTCACAATGATCTTTGATTAGGGTGCAGGTTCCGTTTTGCGTGCTTGACAGGATAACAGGATTCTCGAGATTTACAGGATTTCATTTTGGGCAAAGAAAGTAGAAGTAAAAAGAAACGTTAGCAGTAATAAAGTAAAGCACTCATAATAAAGAATAAGTGGGTAAACTGA